>JBIIAI010000078.1:0-13757 GCA_044239965.1 Akkermansiaceae bacterium | reverse complement strand
TTGACGCGTTCTTGCTCCACAACATCGGTTCGCTCTTTGTTGCGCAAGGCCACAAGAACCTGACGCTCTTTGTTTTGCGTAGCGATTTCAATTTCTTCATCCGCGGCAATGCGAGCTTGCTCGGACTTGCGACGTTCTTCTTCTTTGACCTTCGTGGCATCCGCTACAGCACGGGCCTCCACACTTTCCACTTCCCGCTTCTGCTTGGCAACGGTCTCGGCGAGTTGGCGCTCTAGCTCCAACACGGCCTCGCGCGCTTCCACGTCTTGTTGTTTGATGACCTTCTCCTTATCGCGCTGAATGCTGTTCGAGAGCTTCGCTTGAGTGGCAGTGAGTTCGGTGATTTTCTTGATGCCTTCGGCGTCGAGAATGTTATCGGGATCGAGCATTTCAATCGGCGTCTGCTCTAGGAAGTCAATCGCCGCATCTTCGAGCACGAAACCATTGAGATCTGTGCCGATGACTTTGAGAATCTCATCACGGAACTTGTCGCGATCTTCATAAAGTTGAATGAAGTCGAAGCGCTTACCGACGGTTTTCAGACCTTCCGAAAATTTCGCATCAAACAAATTGCGGATGTCATTTTCGCTAGATGCCCGGTCACAACCAATCGCCTGTGCGACGCGTAGCACGTCTTCCTCGGTCTGGTTGACGCGCACGAAAAAGACCACCTTGATGTCAGCGCGCATGTTATCGCGGCAGATCAAGCCGTTTTTCGCCGTGCGATCCACTTCGATGCGCTTGACTGACACATCCATTTTTTCTAACTGCTGCAATACAGGAATGACTGTTATGCCATTGAAGCTCACCTTTGTGCCACCCGTACCTGATCGGATTAACGCGATTCCCCGTGAGGCTTTGCGATAGATCATCGCGAAGAGTATCGTGAATGCCAGAACTACGAACAAAACCAACGCGATGGTGAACACGACGGTCATGGGAGGGCCAGATAATGCTACAAAGAGCAGATTCGTTTGCATAATGTATTTTTCTATGGGATATTGTTGGTTGATTTGACAGAGTAGATCATTTTTTCCGAATTGAGTGACACGATGATAACTTCATCACCCTTGTGCAGAGTCAAGCCTTCGTCAATGAGACGGGCATTCAAAAACATCGGACCGTGTGCATCGGCCACTTCGACTTGGCCAAAGTTTTCGGTAAGTTCATGGCTCCGGACCGTGCCAGTTCTGCCAATCACAGGTATCGGCTGATCTTTATCAAAACGTATCGCTCGGACCAGAGGCTTCAATGGGATTACCGTGAGCCGAGTAAAAATCAGCGCTGCGAGCAGAGCGCCACCCGTGAGAGCCCAAACGAACCATTCACCCGAAAATGGCAACAGCATCGAACCCAAAACCATGCCAGACCAAAAATAGATGCACAGCAATGACATCACAACCATGAAGGGAATTTCACTTGCGTTGACGAGTCGTAACATCGCCCCCGTGATGTCAGAAACAAAGTGGCCTTCCCCCGAAGATGAACCATCTCCATCGCCTGCATCGCCCACGTCTCCGTCAGTCAGTCCGAACAATCCGATGATCCAATAGAGCATGACCGGTATCAGCAACAAAGTTGCAGGTAAAACGGTCGGGTTGGTAGCAGTTTGCCATAGCTCTTTCACAGGGCGCATTTCAGCGATTATTCTTCGCCAATGCCACTACAAAATCGCAAAACTTTTGGAATCGTGTTAGATCATGCGAATTCATTCACCGCGACGAACCATCGGCATGCCGAGCTACCCGTTGAATCGACTTGACACTGAATCGCTTCCGCAAACAACATGTCTCCGCAATGCCTTCGAACACTCCTGCTCTCGAAACCATCATCCAAGGGATACCTGTGTCCCCAGGCATCGCCATCGCACCGATTCATGTCACCGCCCGCGGATTTTCCGCACCCGAGGTGTATGAAGTCAGCGAGGCCAATCTACCCCAAGAGCATCAACGATTCGAAGACGCGGTCACCAGAGCTAAATCGGATTTGGCAGAAATACAAACCCGCCTCGCCGAACTTTCGTCCGATGAAGAATCTCGCATTTTTGAAGCACACATCATGGTGCTTGAAGATAAGGCCTTACTCAAACGCGTGCATCATGCCATTGATGAACGTCAACAAAATGCCGAGTTTGCCTTCTATGCGGTCATGCAGAATTTCCTCGAAGCCATGCGCCGCATTCCCGATCCGTATCTTCGTGAACGCACTGCCGACATCGAGGACGTCTGTGAGCGTGTGCTCGATGCCTTCGAATCAAGCCTCACGAGAAAGAACATCCGCCCAGAAGATCGGCACATCCTCATCGCTTATGACCTGAATCCCTCAGACACGGCCACCATGGATCGCAGTCTGGTCCTCGGATTTGCCACGGAAATGGGCAGCGTCAACTCGCATACCGCGATCATTGCACGCTCGCTCGGCATCCCCGCCGTCGTCGGGCTCGAAGAGGCGATCATCGACATGACCGCGCTCACCCATGCGATCCTCGATGGTTACACCGGCAAGCTCATCCTCAATCCCACCGAGGCCACGCTGAACACCTACCGGATGATCGAGCAGAAAAAGCTCCGCGCGCGCACTGCCCTCGACTCCTTGCGCGATGCCGAATCCATCACCCGCGATGGCCGAAAAATCACGCTCTCCGCTAACATTGGGCTCCTCGAAGAATTGCCCGCGGTCAAAAAATCCGGAGCCACTGGCATCGGACTCTACCGCACAGAATTTCTGCTCCTCAACGAGGAACAGGACGAAATCCCCAACGAGCGTGAGCAAACAAACGCCTACACTCAGATCGCCAAAGCAGTCGCACCTCACCCAGTCATCATCCGAACCCTTGACTCCGGTGGTGATAAGTTACCCGCCGAGCCGCTCAGCGAACCAGAGCCAAATCCTTTCCTCGGCTGGCGCGGCATCCGCGTTTCGTTAGATCGACCCGAGATCTTCAAACCCCAGCTCCGCGCCGCCCTCCGCGCCTCTGCATTCGGCAAAGTCGCCCTGATGTTTCCTCTCGTTTCCGGACTCAGTGAAGTCCGCCTCGCCAAGGAAATGTTGCGCATCTGCATGGATGAACTTCACAAGGAAAATGTCCCCTTTGATGAATCCATCCAAACTGGTGCCATGATCGAGGTTCCTTCAGCAGCCATGATCGCCGATGTGCTCGCCAAAGAAGTCGATTTCTTTTCCATCGGCACCAACGACCTCATCCAATACACCGTTGCCGTTGACCGGGTAAACCCTTACGTTGCTGATCTTTACAAGCCCACACATCCCGCCGTGATCCGTCTGATTCACCGAACCATCACTGCCGGTGCGCAAGCAGGCATCTGGACTGGCGTCTGCGGCGAAATGGCTGGCGACATCAGACTCACCCCCTTGCTCATCGGTCTCGGCGTTGAGGAATTGTCGGTCGGCCCCCAACAGGTGCCCAGCATTCGCAAAGCCATTCGCTCACTATCACATGCCGAGTGTTCCTGCATGGCAGACGATGCACTCAAGGCCTCGCTCAGCGCAGACATCCTCAACCTGACCTCGACTCTCGCGAAAAAATATTACCCTGAGCTTTTCGAGTAATCAATCCGCACGTTCATCGCAACAACATGAAACCTAACATTTTTTTGAAAAAAATCATCACGGCAGGGCTCATCACGTTGCATCTTCCCACTCTGATGTTAGGTCAGGAAAAGCCCATCAAGCCAAAGGTTTCTGTGCCTCCCGATGCTGAAGAGGCAGCCTACCCAGCGATCGAACGCTTCATCACCGTCATGGAAAAAATCCGGGCCGAGCACCCTGATGTGGACAAGCTCACTTATGATCGACTCGTGAATCATGCGCTAGAAGGCATGCTTTCTTCGTTAGATCCGCACTCCTCCTACATTCATCCGGAGATGGCTGCATTCATGAAAAGCGACAGCCAGCTTGATCCCGTCATCGCCTCGCTAGGCATCACCGTTAGCCTGCGCGATTCTGGTCCCTACATCAGTGAGGTCACTCCGTTCAGCCCCGCCGCCAAGGCCAAACTCGATGTCAATTCTTCCATCCTCCGCATCGGCGATCAAGATGCCAGCAGCATGCCGTTTCCCACCTTGCTGGAACTCCTCCGCCGCCCCGCTGGTGAAATTTCACGCATCACTGTGAAAATGCCCACCGAACCCAAGCCCAGTGATCTCTCCCTCACCCACGTTCAAGTTCTCGAAAAAGCCGTTACCCACGCGATCTTACTCAAAAAACATCCTGGCATCGGCTACATCCGTCTTGCCCAGTTCACCGCAGGCTGTGCGGAGGAAATGGAAGCAGCCCTCGATGATCTCGAAGACCAAGGGATGAAAAAACTCATCCTCGACCTCCGTGGCAATCCCGGCGGCGACCTCAATGCCACCGTCAAACTTCTCGGATTTTTTCTTCCCGCCAAGACTGCCGTCGTCACCGTGCGCACTCGCAATCCCGCCGATTGGGAAACTCTAGCAACGCCCGAGAACCAACGACGCAAACGAGATTACCCCATCACCGTGCTCATCGACCGCATGTCCGCCTCCGCCTCCGAGCTCACCGCCGCCTGCCTGCAAGACTTGAAGCGCGCCACCATCGTCGGTGAGACCAGTTTCGGCAAAGGCTCCGTGCAACACATCATCCCCATGGAAAATGGCACCGCACTGCGCATGACCGTAGCCACCTACCACAGCCCCTCTGGCCGTACGCCGCATGGTGTCGGCGTCACCCCTGATATCATCATTGAGCCAACGAACAAAACTCCCGGCATCTTTTCTCCGCCAGACCAAAATTCGTTAGATAACTGGCAAGACGCCGGTCTCGAAGCCAGCCTCAAGCTTTTTACCGAAAGCAAAAAATAACCGCATCGATCAAAACGAACCACCAAGCGCGAGGTGAAGATCGATCCTCGACTGCAAGCGCTCATTCTTGAGCCGAATCAAGGAAGAGCGCGCGTTATTCGCCCGGCGTTGCGACTCTAACACGGAAAGGATGTCAGCACCCTCGATGCCCTCCGAGTAATCGCGCTCCGCTTGCTTTTCCGCCAGTGCCGCCTGCTCCACTTCTTTTTGCAAAAAGCCTTCCTGCGCTTGCAACGAAGTCTCCGCCGCAATCGCCGCTTCCACCTCTCGGAATGCCTCTAACGAACTCTGAGCATAGTCATGGATCGCCGCGTCATTGCGCGCCAGCGCCGCACGAGCTTCCGCTTGATCAGCACCACCCGTATAAAGGTTCTGAGTCAAGTTCGCTGCAATTGTCGAAACCAACTGGTCCACTTGAAACAAGCGCGAAAATGAAGCGCCCGAGGCCGCACTACCTGCCGACAGAGAAAGATCAGGCAAGAGATTTTTCCTCGCGGCATCCGCACGATTGGCCGTAGCATAGATCCTCGCGCGCGATGCAGCGAGATCTGGACGCCGCTCCACGAGCGATGCTGGCACACCCACAGGAATCGCTCCGCGCAGACTCGGCAATTGGCGAGCGGCCTGCGTAGTCGCCGCTGGATATCTGCCTAACAAAACTTCCAAACCACGGGCCGCATCATCGCGCTCCAGTTGTCGTGATTTCACCAAGCGTTGCGCCGAGGATACGTTCGTGCGGCCAAGCTGCACATCCAGAGCTCTCACATTGGGAATCCCCGCTTTGTAGTTGCGCTCAATGATCCGCAGATTTTTTTCAAAAGAATCCAAGGTGGTCTGCGCGAGCACGAGTTGCTGTTGTGCGCTGATCAAATTGCAATAACTCTTCGCCGTCGTCGCCGCCAAGGATAAACGAGCATTGCGGAACTCTGCCACCGCTGCATCGAAGTCCGCTGCCGTAGCGCGATCAAGATCCTTCAATCGGCCCCACAAGTCCGCCTCCCATGAGGCCGAAAGAGATAAGCCGTAGCGCTCAGACGCGCCTGCATCCGTATCGTTGACCGCCGCAGAGCTTCCCGTTCTCAGTTGCGGCAACAGAGCCGCGCGCGATTGGATGGTCTGCTCACGTGCCGCACGCAATCGTGCCGCAGCAGCTTGCAAATTTTGATTGTGGTTCAATGCCTCCTTGACCGTGCTGCGCAATCCAGCATCAGAAAAGCCCTCAAGCCATTGCTGCGAAATGGCCTGATTGCTGCCGCTCGTCGCCGCACTCCATACCGCAGGCGTATTGATCTTCAGCGATTGCTTCGGCTTAGCCAGCATACCCAGGCCACAGCTCGAAACCACAAACGCCAGCAAAGCGCATAACAAACATTTCAACGACATCGCCATGAAACTGTCAGAACGCCACGAATCTTTCAACTGAAACCCGATTCGCTGACACCAAAATATCACGATTCCTCTCCCTCGGAGCGCGGACTTCAGTCCGCATCTCAATCTCCACACACCAACCAAAACATCAAGATTTCTCCTCGATCTTTGCAGCCTGCCATTCCGCTTCCATCTCCTCCAAACTCGCCTCCTCCAGGCTGAGACGTCTCCCCAACAAACGCTGCTCCATTTTCGCAAAGCGCTGCTCGAATTTTTGATTCGCCTGCGCCATGATCACCTCGGGATCGAGCTTCCGAAACCGCGCAAGATTGACCATGCTAAAAAACACATCGCCGAGCTCCTCGGCAAACTTCTCTTCATCACCAGCATCCATCTCGGCTTGCAATTCGTCGATTTCCTCGCGAATTTTCCCCAGCACACCCGCTTGATCTGGCCAATCAAAACCAACCTTCGCCGCTTTTTTCTGCAACTTCGCCGCCCGCACCATCGCTGGCAAGCCCTTGCCGACCCCATGCAAATAGGGTTTCGTCTGCTCACCTTTTTCCGCACGTTTGATGGCATCCCACTGCGCCAATACCCCATCCGTATCACTCACCGCTGAATCACCATAGACATGCGGATGACGGTGCACCAATTTATCCGCTACGCCCTGCGCCACGTCATCGAAGCTGAAGTCACCACGCTCCTGAGCCAGCTCGGCATGGAATACCACCTGCAGCAACAAATCGCCCAACTCCTCGCGCAAATGCAGCAGATCCCCCGAACGGATCGCATCCACGCATTCATAAGCCTCTTCGATCAAGTTGCTCACCAGTGATTCATGCGTCTGCTCAGCATCCCACGGACATCCACCTGGCGCCCGCAGCCGATGCATGATCGCACGCAGGCGTTCCATTTGTCGCACAGGCTCCTTACATGACATCATCTCCGAATCGTCCATGGAAAAATCCTGTCGTAATCGCCAAGAAAAAGCAAGGTCAACTACCATGTTTGGTTTACAGACAATCCAACAACACCATACAAAAAAATCCGTAAAATCCTGCTAATCCGTAAAATCCGTCGTAATCAAATGCCACAAGTTGTAAGTGAACTCATCGCCAAAGGATCAATATTCTAGCAAAATTTTTCCTTTTGCGAATTTTGCGTTTTTTTGCGGCCAAAAACCTCCCCCATTCAAGCCGTCACCTGCCGCAATCCCGCTTCCCAGCCCTCGGGCGGAGCATCCAGCGCGACCCAGCTACGGCATCCTCCATAACGAGCCTCATACGGGAAAACCCAGGGCTGAGCCAAGGCATATACCTGAACCTTCGCCACATGAATGCTGCCCTTGCTCATCCCCTTTCCCTCCCAATCAAATCGATCACGTACCGTCTGATCACTATAGACATGCTGGGAATCCCATTGCTTGACTTCATCCCAATCGGTCAGGGTGCGTGCCCACTCGGCTTTGACAAAATGCGTAATCGCAATCGGATCGCCCTTTTGCCACTCGGGCAGGACATCGACCACGGGAGCATCTGCTTTGACTTGATCACCCGTTGCATGAAACCGCGTCGGGAACAGGAAAAAACTCTCGTGCGCAAAGGAAAATCCCTCACGCCCCTCATGAATGCCGCCCTTGCGCAGAATCACCGTCTGTTGACCACTCGCCAGGGCCTCACACACGCACTGCCATTCCTTAAATCCCATCCATGATTCCATGCCCACAGTTACCCAAGCTCACGTGAGCATGCAAGCGTTTTCTGACTGCGCTTGTGACTCCCCTCCGCTTGTCAGAGCTAGCCTGATCGATTCCGTCAAGCCCCCACGCTTGGGTCAAAGTCTTTCGGCGCGCGAACGATTTTCTCCACGGCATGCTTGGTGACGAGGTTCCCCCCGCTCGCCCGACCTTTGATCGCGACTTCGGCAAAGTGGAACGGACGACTCACATTGCGCAGTCTCAATTGTGGTTTCAGATGCACTAACAACATCTGCGCTGCGCTGTCTTCTTCCGTCTTGTGAATCGCAAAGTATAAAATGCGCGTGCCAGCTTTTCCTTTCGCCAGATCGTATTCCTTGTCACGCGTCACGCCACCCACTTGGAAGCGCTTGGCATAGACGGCGCCCTCTTTGCCATCGCGATAGATGATGGAGTAATACAAAGGATCGTCCTTGCGGAAAACAGCACAGTGAATCGGCTTTTGTCCAATGAATCCCTTGTCGGCAATCTTCATCACCTTCATCTTGCCATCTTGCGTGAAGGCGATGATGTCATCGATGGTCGAGCATTTTTCCACAGCCTCATCTTTCTTGAGCCCATAGCCCGCAAAGCCGTTTTTCCAATCGACATAAAGCGTCTCGGTGGCAGCGACCACTTGCGTGCGGTCCACCCGATCAAAGGTCGCAATCTCGGTGCGACGCTCACGCCCTGTGCCATACTTTTTCTTGAGATCCTCAAACCACTTGATCGTGTATTGATTCAGACGCTTGAGATTTTTCTCCGTGGCATCGATGTCTTTTTCGAGCGCTTTGATTTCTTCATCCGCTTTGAATGAATCGAACTTCGAGATGCGTTTGATTTTGATCTCCGTGAGGCGCACGATGTCTTCCTCTGTCACCTCCCGCTTGAGCAATTTCTTGAACGGGGTCAGGCCATCGTCGATCGCTCTGATCACCGCTTCCCATGTTTCACATTCCTCGATGTCACGATAGATACGATTCTCGATGAAAATTTTCTCCAGCGAGCTGAAATGCCATTTCTCGGCGAGTTCACCAAGCCGGATCTGCAATTCCAGGCCGAGCAGATCTTTGGTATGCTGCGTATTGCGGCGCAGGATTTCTGAGACGCCCAGAAACTGCGGCTTGCCATCGAGGATGACGCAGGCATTCGGTGAAATCGAAAGTTCACAATCAGTGAACGCATACAGCGCATCGCGCGTGGTTTCGGCATCCGCACCTGCAGGAAGATGCACGAGGATATCGACATGTTCCGCGGTGTTGTCCTCGATCTTTTGGATCTTGATTTTCCCTTTGTCCGCTGCCGCGACGATGCTTTCCATCAAGTTCCCCGTGGTTGTGCCAAATGGGATTTCCAGAACTCGTAGCAGCCCTTTTTTCTCTGTGGAAATTCTCGCCCGCACCCGCAAGCGCCCGCCGCGCAGGCCATCGCGATACTCAGAAGCATCCATGATGCCAGCCGTCGGAAAATCGGGCACCAAGGTGAATGGTTCACCGCGCAGAATGGCGATGCTCGCATCAATCAGCTCATTGAAATTGTGTGGCAACACCTTGCAAGCAAGACCCACCGCGATCCCCTCCACGCCCTGAGCCAAGAGCAGCGGAAATTTGACGGGTAAAGTGACGGGCTCCTTGTTCCGACCATCATAACTCGGCGTCCAGTCGGTCGTTTTCGGATTGAAGGCAACTTCCAGCGCGAACTTCGTCAAGCGCGCCTCGATGTATCGAGAGGCCGCCGCGCTGTCACCCGTGAGAATGTTTCCCCAGTTTCCCTGGGTATCGATGAGCAGATCCTTCTGACCGAGCTGGACCATCGCATCACCAATGGAGGCATCGCCGTGCGGGTGATACTTCATCGTATTGCCGACAATGTTGGCGACCTTATTGTAGCGGCCATCGTCCAATTCCTTCGTCGAGTGCATGATGCGGCGCTGCACAGGCTTGAGGCCATCGTTCAAGTGCGGCACAGCACGCTCCAGAATTACGTAACTTGCGTAATCGAGAAAGTAATTGGAATACATCGCCCCGAGGGAGGTAGGGAGCTCAGAGTCAGTCGTCATCGGCGAAAATGATTAAGCCCTCCAAAGGAACTACGCAAGCCCTTTTTGTCCACAAACATCGCAGAGCCCTTGGTAGTGAGAAAGAACTCGCGGCAATCAGCGGGAACAACCACAAAAGACACAGAGCACAGCCCCCCCGTCGCCACGCGACGACTCAACCCCGAGCCCACGATTTCAATCGTGGGACGCTCCCCACAAAAATCACATCAGGGTGTAATTTCGCATTTCAAACTTACAGTCGATGCTGAAGTCATTCTCGTTGCGCATCCCGACTTCTTTCACTTCGCCGAAATTTTCGCCGCCATCTTCTTCTATCCATAGAATGCTTCCTCTGGAACTCGACGATTTGTTTTGTGAGTTCTCCGACTGGGACATGGAATGAATTTCACAGCATTAAGGAGAAAATAGGGCAAGAATGACATTATCGCGCCAACATAATTCCGAAGAATTAATGGGCGGTTTCAATAATTTTTCTCTCTAATTGATCCAATGTATCTTCGTGATATAGAGATACATCATGCTCTCGAAACAACTGCGTAACTCTTGATTTTACCGATGAATTGAGATTGCCAAACGAGCCAATAACGATCATTTGGCATTGTCCTTTACCCTCGATCCCATGCTTAAATAGCAGGTGCCCCTGCACAGCGATCTGACTTGCCGCTTTAAAAATGGGCCCTTCGCTTACCTGATTGTAATTTTGTTTTTGAATCAAATTAAAAGAACCATTTTGATAGCTGTATGGCACCTCAATTTCTTTCTCCATAATCGGCAAACGAATTTTAACATCATGTTGTACCAGATTTTTCAGACGATCTGAATGCATCATCTCATCAAGACGCTCAAATAAAGCTGGAGGCATTACTTTTTCGTGTTTCGCACCCAAGTCTACAAGCTCTGCATAAAGCTGGGCCAATTCGGTTTGTGGATTTTGCACCCGCACTGGTCTTAGCTCTGAAATTTGTAATTCATTCGCGAGAAGTGATTGAAATTTTCTGAAATTGTCTAAATTCCTAAGAGTTGGATCATGCAATAGTCGATTCTCCAATCCTTTTTTCATGATTTTGATTTGCTGCAAATCGCCGACTTGTTCACCGAAGAACTTGCGAATGCGTTCGTTCTTCACATTGATTCTGCAATCAAGGAAGTTGATTTCAGGGCAAACCAAGACTACACCCACATTTGCCTTCTCCATACGAGAGTGGTCGGGGCAGTATTGGATTAAACCGTAGTATCCTGTGCATGCGGCCTTCATGTCTTAAAATAGTTCGTTTTGTGGAAATAGCGAGGAAGTGAAATTTGCTGACAACCAATTACGCCGATCTACTAAAAAGTCAACAATTGCGTTTCGAATCTCGTCCGACACGTCCCAATCAGCGGGGATTTCTGAGGCGATTGCTTGAATTTTATCAATGGGCACCGAGTTCATGGCTGCAACGGCTGCTAATGCATCTTGACGTTGCATTTTTTCCTGAAAACTAGGAAAAACACCATAAGCAATCTGTTCACGGACTCTATCAATGCGTGCCATATCTGGACGCAACGGGGAACCACAGGTGAAAATGTGAGAATGATCTATCGCAAGCAGGCGTAGTTTTCCTGATTGTGTTGATTCACGAGAAAAAAAGACATTTCCGAGATTGATGCGAGGACGAGGTGGCGGCCGAAAGCGATCGCAATTCAACGTCCATTGATCAAACAGCACAAGTTTCGCAATATCTTCAAGATTTTCAATCGTTTCAAGTTCTTTGGCTGTACCGCTCCAGGTAAATCCTTCTACTTTGCGCGTGCTCCAAGCAGTTCCTGGCATGGCATTTCCGGATGGCTTTAGTGCGATTTCTGGAAATCCATCGTAGTAAAATAGACTCCAGTCAAGTGTGGGCAAACCCATCTCGGACGCCAGTCTTGTTCCAACGTATTCTGTAGCAAGAACATGGGGCCCTTCAGGATTGCCAAGAAATTTCACATATCCTGCACCCGCATCAGTGACAGCTTCCACAACCGATGTGCCAGAGGGAAATACGCTCGCCACGCGCCTGATCAGTTTTGGGTTCCATGAAGTTATTTCTGACATAATCTGTATGAATGGTTCAGATATCCAATTTTGGCAAGCCTGCCACGATCTTGTTGGTTTCTTCGCTTACGGTGATGAGTCTTTGGAGGAGTTCTAGGGGGTATTGGGGATTGTTCATGGTTTCGGTGGCGTAGAGGTTGGCGTCGTTGGTGATGCCCTGTGTTTGCCAGTGCTGATACCTCTGCGCGTAAAAGGCCAGACCTTAGCTCCTTGAGCATAGGGCTCGCTACCGTAGTGATCGAGGATGGAAAGAAGTGGAGACACGTGATAGAGCATGAGTGACTGTAATTTTGAACAGTTTCTAGCGGAAACGTGTTCAGATGGGAAGCGGAAAAATCTGGATTTTGGTTTTTTTGAATAAAGTGCTGAGTGATCAGTGTGCAGTGATCAGTGGTGAGTCTCTGGGCTTGGGTTGATGAAACGAAAGGGATTGCGAGGAAGATCCCCTTTCCTCTGAGGCTTGGGTTGATGAAACGAAAGGGATTGCGAGGAAGATCCCCTTTCCTCTGAGGCTTGGCTTGATGAAGCGAAAGGGATTGAAAATCCCTTCTCCTTATTGGTTCTGGGCATGATGAAAGGCTAGTTTTTCGCCTTCTCGTACGAGAAACATGCGTGGTAGGATGCATCCTACCGACCTAATTTCTCGTCGGCGGCTCATTCGGACGCGCATTTGGTTCGGTAGGATGCATCCTACCGTATCAAATTCTTGTTGCATGCCTTCTCAGACGCGACGGATGAAGCAAAATTTGCGCAGTTGGAGCATTTTGGCGAGAATTTGCTCTGGTAGGACGCGCGCTACCAGAGCAATTGCGGGAAATTTGCTCGGTAGGGTGCATCCTACCAAGCGTAGGACGCATCCTACCAAGCATAAAACTCGTCGAGGAAGGCCAAACACGCGACGGAAGGAGCATGGAAGACGTGCGCAAAGGCATGGAACGCCTCGGAAAACGCGAGATTCGGGCATTTTGCGACGAAGAATGTGCCAGAAAGGCCCAAGATCGTAGCCGTAAGGCGCAGGCAGCGGGCGCAAAACGCCAAGGCAAGGAATTTCAGAGGCAAGCCTGCACCGCAATCATCGACGGCGTGGTGGTCGATGGTCATTTCCCCATCGGCAGTTTCCCCCGCCTCACTTCTTCGGAGAATTCTTAGCTTTGGGAAACTTCGGATCTCCTGCATCTGAGGGAAGGCTGGCGTTCCAGGCCAAGAGAGCTTTTTTCAGATCTTGGGCGACCTCGGGGTGTTGCTTGATGAGGTTTTTTGACTCGCTGGCATCGTCGATGATGTGATAGAGTTCTGCATGGCTGCCATCGTAGTTGATGAGAAATTTCCACGGTCCTTGGCGTGCGGCGAGGTCGGGGTTGTCGCCCATGCCCCACTTGGGATCGTTGCCGGGGCGATCGGGTGGTCGGCGAAAGAATAAGGGCTGTTGGCGAGACTTCGTGCTCTGACCGAGCAAGGTCGCACTGACATCCTCGCCATCAAGGGTGTGCCCCTCAGGCAATGCGGTGCCGGTGATGGCATAGAGCGAACGTGTGAGATCGATGGCGCCGAACATGCTGTGTTGGTTGTTTCCACCGATGGCGGACTTTTTCATCAGACCGGGGCTCCATGCGATCAGAGGAGAGCGGATGCCGCCTTCGTAGAGCCAGGTCTTGGCACCGCGCAAGGGAG
>JBIIAI010000077.1:0-13859 GCA_044239965.1 Akkermansiaceae bacterium | reverse complement strand
GGCAAGGTCGGAATCAAGCGCACGCCCGCCGTTAACTCGCTGGAAGTCGAGGGCTCAGCCAGCAAAACAACTGCCGGCAGTTGGTTGTCCAATTCCGACCGCCGGATCAAAACCGAGATCCAGTCGATCACCGGAGCCTTGCAAAAGCTGGATCAAGTGCGCTTGGTGGATTTCCGCTATACCGACGAGTATCGGGCGGTCCACCCAAGCATCGCAGACGTACGTTACCCGAACGTCATCGCTCAGGAATTCGCTGAGGTATTCCCTGACGATGTGAAAAACAGCGGCGAGGTTATGGCGGATGGTTCACCCATCTTGCAAGTGGACACCTACCCGCTGATCATCTATTCCGCCGCTGCTGTCCAAGAACTGAACCAAGAGAATCAGAAGTTGAAAAAACAGCTCGCCGATCAGGAAAAACGTCTCCGCAAACTTGAGGCTCTTCTAGGAGAATAAAATGATCATTACACGCTCCATCATGCTAGCAGCATGGCTGATGCCGCTCACCGCTTGGTGCGGCTCCAGCCAAAATTATACGCTCGACCACAGCTCCATCGACAACGGCGGTTCCCAGGCCGCCAGCACCAACTATGTCGCCAATTTTTCCAGCACGCCCGGCGGATCCTCCGCATCGGCGAAATACGCCAACCGGACCGGATACGCCGGTCAACTTGCCGATATCGTTGCCATAAAGGTGGCCGCAGCCTTGACCGATCAAACCATCGTCGAGCGCGGCTCAAAGCAGTTCGTGGCGGTTCTCACCTATGATGACGCCTCATCCGTCACGCCCGCCGCAGAGCTGTTGTCGTGGAACACCTCTGGCACTGCGCTGCTCTCCGTCAGCAGCAGCGGTCAAGTCACGGCCGGCTCCGTCTATCAGGACACCGCGGCGACAGTCAGCGCGGGCTATCTGAATTTTTCGGACACACTCAGCCTCGTTGTCCGCAATTCGGGAACAGATGACTTCGGCTCCTATGCGGCGGATGGACTACCCGACTTGTGGCAAGTACAATATTTCGGTGAATCCGGCATTCAGACTAGCGCCAGCGCGGATGCCGATTCGGACGGATTGACCAATCTTCAGGAATACGCCTTTGGCATGAATCCCAGTCAGAGCTCAGGCGGAATGCTGCGGTGGAGCGGTTCGAATCTACTGGAGCGAGGACTGCCCGTGCCCTATGCCAGCGGCACGGGGGGCGGCTTTACCTTCCGCGCGGTGTTCCCCCGCCGCAAGGATTTCGCCACTGCGGGGCTCACCTACAGCGTCGAGTTCAGTGGTGATCTTGCCGCCTGGAAGACCTCCGCCTCCACCCCTACGGTCTTGGCCGATGATGGCGAGATCCAAGTGGTTTCCGTTCCCTATCCATTTTTTGTGAATGGCAAAAAGGCCTCTTACTTCCGCGTGAAAGTGCAATCCAAATGATCCCCATGAAATTATTCTATCAAAAGTTTGGCGGTTGGGGCAGGCCTTCCCCGTGGCGCTTGGTCCTTTGCAGCGGGGGGGCTGCAGGCCTCGCAGCAGTGGGAGATCTCAGCGCCGCCATCGTTTACAGCGGGCAGAAAAACATCGGCATCACCAGTGATTTCACAGGCGTCTTCATCAACGTTACCACCCTGCAGAGCACCATAGCGGAGAATGGCTCGTGGGATCTCAATCCATTTTTCGGCGGTCTCGGCATCGCCAATTCCCCATATTTCCAACCCATACGGATCGGAACTGGCAGCGAAGACCCGATCCTTGCGCTGACCTTGGGGGCCTCCGTCGGCGGTACCGCGACCTATTCTTCCGGCTGGGGCGGCTCCGGGGCGGAGGACGACTCCGGCCACATTGGGCCGGGTGGCGGACAATTCACCGACGGTCAAACGGGTTACCTCGGATTCAAACTCCTGCGCGGCACCGCCGTGAACTATGGCTGGATGCGCGTGAACCTCACCCGCAACGGCGATACCGGCTCGATTATCGACTGGGCCTACGACGACTCCGGAAGCTCGATTCTCATAGGTGCCGTAGCCGATCTCGGAGCCACGCCAATCGTAGGCAGTGCGGGCACCGAACAGACCCTCAGCGCCACTGAGGCTGGGACCGGACTACTGATGGAGGAAGGTGCGAAAATCACCTTCAACGAAGGGATCGCAGGAGGCACCTACGCCGGTAAAATTCAAGGAGACGGGGAGATCCAGATCACTGGAGCCGGTGGTCTCCGCCTCGCTGGCGTCAATACCTTTTCAGGGACCGCGACGGTGCTCGAAGGCAGCCGCCTGACCGTCGGCGAGGCCGGCAACTTGGGCAACGCGCAAATCAAGATCGGCTCCTCAGGTTCACTAGAATTCGACTCCCTCGCCGCGAACAACGGCAACGCCAACACCTTTGCCAATGCCATCAGCCTCGACGGCCAAGAAGCCACCCTCAACAACAGTGGCAGCGGCAAGGTAGTCCTCACTGGCCAGATCGTCTCCGACGGCGGTCTTCTCGCCTTCACTGGTGGCTCCTTCGATGTCCAAGGCGACATCACCGGCACCGGCTCGCTGCGCACCGACAGCGCAGGCAAACTCACGCTCACCGGCACCTCCACCTACACCGGTGCCACGCTTGTCTCCGCAGGCACCATGCTCATCAATGGAGCCCTTTCCGGCACCTCCAGCGTTTCCGTCTCCAGCGGTGCCACCCTCGGAGGCACTGGCTCGATCGCCAATGGCGTGAATGTGGCCTCAGGTGCCACGCTTTCACCTGGCGCCTCCATCGAATCCCTCCAGCTCGGCAGCGTCGATCTCGATGGCTCCCTTCTCATCGAGTGGGACACAACGGTCTCGCCAAACATCGATCTGCTCAACATCGCCAACTCGCTCAATCTCGGCAGCAACTCGTCCGTCACCTTCGCCAATCTCGGGTCAGGCACTCTCGATCTGAACACGCCCTACATCTTCATCACCTACGGCTCGGGCGGTCTCACAGGCACCTTCAACGCGGTCAACAATCTGCCGGTCGGCTACATCCTCGACTACAACTACGGCGGCCTCAATCAGATCGCCGTTGTTCCGGAGTCGTCCAGCCTGCTGCTAACATTCATCTTCTCCCTTCCCCTCCTCTGCCGTCGCAGACGCTCTCATTAAAACCTAGCATCCGCAGTTGAAAAGCGGATTGAGAGTGCGAGTAACTCAAGATACGAGTGAAGGGGTGATTTCATGCGTTTTTCATGCGCTGCGAATATACCTAACAAAAATCCCGAGGCTGTTAGGCCTCGGGATCTTTTACTTCTCAAAGAGAAGTGCTCGAAAGGTGACTCGAACACCCACAGGTTTCCCTACTAGATCCTTAGTCTAGCGCGTCTACCAATTCCGCCATCCGAGCAAAGATGCCGTACGACTTGCGTCGCGGGGCGGCGATGTAAGGGGATTTTGGCCGATTTGGCAAGAAAATCTTTCGATTTTTTTCGGGATACGGGGGTTCGGGCTTTTTTTCGGGGCATTTTGGGATAGATTGAGGGGGTGAAGGCGTTGATGATTCGGGAATTTGGACAGGCGGCATCGGTAGTCGAGTATGTGGAGCGAGAGCCTCTTCCCTGTGGTGAAGGGCAATTGCGGGTGCGAATGCTGGCGAGCCCGATCAATCCGGCGGACACCAATTGGATCGAGGGTACGTATGGGACGCGTCCTGCATTGCCCGAGGTGCCAGGAACCGAGGGCGTAGCAGAGGTAGTAGAATCACGCGGCGTAGGCTTCGCAGTGGGAGATTGGGTAATTTTTTTGGATTATGCCCATGGCTGGCAAGAATCGCGAGTGGTGGTGGCGGCGGATGTGTTGCTGGTGCCACAGGATGTGAATGTGCTCGATTTAGCGATGCTCAAGGTGAATCCCGCGACGGCTTGGTTGATGTTAGAGCGAGTGAGGTCGATGGAAAAACCGGTGGTTTTGCAGAATGCAGCAAACTCAGGTGTGGGACGTTGTGTGATCCAGATCGCGCGAGCGCGCGGATGGCGGACAGTGAATTTCGTGAGGAACGTGGCATTGGAGGCTGAGTTGATCGATTTGGGCGCAGATGCGGTCTTTTCTGATGATGAAGCGGGTTTGCAGGCTGCCAAGCTGTGGTTGCAGCAGGAAAAAGCGAACATTTCCTTGGCGCTGAATGCGGTGGGCGGTGAGAGCGCGGTGCGGCAGTTGAATTTGCTAGCGGATGGCGGCATGCAAGTAACCTATGGCGCGATGGGTCGACGGCCTGTGACGGTGCCGAATCAGTTTCTGATTTTCCGCGATATGAGTTTTCGCGGCTTTTGGTTATCGAGATGGCTGAAGGAGGCATCGAGGGATGAGGTGGCGGCGGTGTATGAGGAGTTGGTGACGATGATGCGAGCGGGGCAGCTGCAGCAGATGGTGGACTCGGTTCACGACTTGGCAGAATACGCAGAGGCATTTGCGCGACACGCGGCAACGGATCGCCATGGCAAGGTGTTGTTTCGAGCGAAGTGATAGGACGATGGGTGGTAAGGCGTATGTTGCGGCGATGAAACAGGCAGTGCGCAATTTGGTTATCGTATTGGTGGTGGCGAGCGTTGGGTTCGCGAGCTGGAAATTTTTGGCGAAACCGCAACCGATTGCGGAGAAAACGATCGAAGCACAGGAGCAATCTACGGCGGAACCTGCGGAGACTTTCGTGCGTGTAGAAGTGACACCACAAGGACTGCTGCGCGGGGGAAAGCCGTATTTCATTCGTGGCTTAGGTGGCGAGGGCGGAGTGGAAAAGCTTCAAGGTTACGGGTGCAACTCGTTGCGGACGTGGTCGGACACAGGTCTGGGCGAGTTGCTCGACGAAGCGCAAAAGCACGGAATTACGGTGAATGCCGGCATTTGGCTGGAACACGAATGCTCGTGGTTTTCCTATCACAATGCAGAACACTGCGCGAAGCAGTTGGCGCGGGTGAAATCGCAGATCGAAAAATACCGTCATCACCCAGCATTGTTGCTTTGGAACATCGGTAATGAAGCAGAGGGCGATGGCAGTGACCCAGCCTACTGGAAACAGCTGAATGCGCTGTGCCGCATGGCCAAAGAAGTCGACCCCCATCATCCCAGCATCAATGCCGTGGCGGGATTGTCCGAGGTGAAAGCACGGAGCATCCAAGAGCATTGCCCGGACCTCGATATCGTCGGCATCAATACCTATGCGGCGTTGCCAGGTTTGCGGAAGCACTTGGCCAAATTGGACTGGAAAAAACCGTGGGTGGTGACGGAATATGGGCCGGCGGGATTTTGGGAGCGTCCGAAAACATCATGGGATCGACCCATTGAGCAAACAAGCACGCAGAAAGCCGTGACGATGAAACTGGGCTATGAACAAGCGATCGAGCCCGCGGGCCAATGCCTGGGATCGTATGCATTTCTCTGGGGCCAAAAACAAGAAGCTACCTCAACGTGGTTTGGCTTGCGCTTGGAGTCAGGAGAAACCACGCAAAGTTTCGATCTATTGCGCCAAAAATGGACCGGCCAACGCCCACAAAATATCTCGCCGAGCATCGAGCAGATCCAATGTGATGTTGCGCGAAAAAAAGTCGCGCCCGGCCATTCATTCACCGCGTCGGTCAAGAGCGTGGATGCCGATGGCGATGCGCTGAGCTATGAGTGGGCCGTTTACCACGATGTCGTCCGTCGCGATGCAAAAAACAAAGAAATTCCCGCGAAGCTCGTCGCCGAGAGCGTGAAGGTCAAAGATCAAGCGCAAGCCACGATCATCGCTCCCCAACAACCCGGAGCCTATCGATTGTTTGTATTCGTGCGCGATGGCAAAGGTCACGCCGCCACGGCAAATGAGCCGTTTTTTGTGGAGCAGTGAGTTTTTTGAACAAAACTCACACCACTTGCTCATAGGCGCACTTCGCTTGTGCCACCATCGCATGTGCGCTTTCCTGCTCATCGTGAATCACTCGGGCACCCATGAGCGTGAGCTCGAGGGCTTCCGAGGAAAACTTCGCGCGTGCCATCATCACAATCTCGGGATTTTCCTGGAGCACCAGTGGGATGGCAATGCGCGTCGATTGAAATGAGGGAAACGTGAACGCGATCATGCGGGCATCGCGCACCTTCGCCAGCGATAAGGCTTCGGGATGCGTGACATCGCCAAAAAGCACCAAGTGGCCATCCTTTTTCAGCTGGCACACGGTATCGGCATTGAGATCGATGATCAGGCAGGGCACTCCGCAGTTGATCAACGATTCGTGCAGTGCTTGACCGACAGGCCCATAGCCACAAATGATCGCGTGATCTGCTAGGCCTTTGATCGATGCGACGGGGTTGAGACCCTTCGGCGTCACACGTTTGGTGCGGAACCATCCGTGTTTTTCCAGCCACGCATGAAGCGGTCCAGTCGCCACCATACTACCAGGAATCAGCGCCATGCCCAGTGCCGTGCAAATCAAAATCATTTGCTCAAGCCACGGATCAAAAGGCCGAATGTGGTCCGCCTTTTGGATCAACACTAACGAAAATTCACCAATACTCGAAAGACTGGCACCAGCGAGCAAAGCCGGCCGCAGTGGCAAGCGCAGCAAACGCGCGATGCCAAATACCGTCAAAAATTTCACCACAAACACCAACGCCGTGCCTAACAAAATGATACCGGCATGCTCCACCACTTGCCCGACCTCAATCATCAGGCCCACCGACACGAAAAACAAAGTTAGGAATAAATCCTTAAAAGGCAAAATATCCGTCATGATGCGATGGCTATAGATCGACTCGCTCACCATCATGCCCGCAGCAAAAGCCCCCAACGCCAGGCTCAATTCCAGCGCTCCACCCGCAAATGCCACCCCCGCGCTCATGCCTATGATCGTCAGCGTGAAAAGCTCTCGGCTGCGCGTTTTTGCGACCGCATGGAGCAGCGGATTGATGCCATATCGCCCCAGCAATGCCGCACCCACCAGAAAGGCCAAACCTTTGCCCAAGGCTAGTCCGATGTTCCCCAAAATGTTGCCCGAACTAGCGCCCAGCAGGCTTGGCAACACCAGAAACAGTCCGATCACCAAAATATCCTGAAACAACGCGATCGCCAGTGCCAACTTGGCACCTGGACTATTCGAGAGACCCAGATCCTGAAACGACTTGAGCGACACCGCCGTCGAGCTCAGCGCAAATACCACCCCGATCACCAAACATTCCTCCCACGGCCTGCCGAAAAAAAACGCGATACCACCCGCTAACAACGCCGTGATCGACACTTGCAGGCCACCACCAAATAACGCCAAGCGCCATAAATGACGCAACTCACGCACCGAGAATTCAATCCCCAGCGTGAACATCAACAACACGATCCCCAACTCGGCAAAACCCGCCACCGCACTTTGCTGCGACTCGATCCCCAACCACTGCGGGATGCCACTATTGGCAATCAAAATCCCACACAAAAAGTAGCCCACCAGCAAGCTCTGCTTCAGCCGCACCAACACCAGCGACACAAAAACCGCGAGCAACAACACCAAGGTCAACAGCCCGAACAACGGCGAAATATCCGCCGCACCCGCTGCCACCATCGGAATTTTTGTTACACACTCGAGCACCTACGCAACATGCTTGCCTCGGGCCGAAATGAAAAGCGTAAAAGCAGCAGAAAGACAGGCGAAATGCCCTCAACTCACCCAACAGATTGCCAAATGCTTGATCTACAGTCACGTTCTGCGCAAAAACCACGATTTTTGCCTAGTCAAGGGCCCCCACCTTGGCCTAGTATCAATGCACAGGGCCATGGAATCTACAAAAGTCAATCTCATCACGATATTGCGCGATCGCGTTGGCGAATTGTGCGAGCAGGGAAATTTCTCGGAGGCTCTCCATGCAGCAAATGCAGCAGTGGAAAAAGCCGAAAAAGAATTGAACACCGATCTTGAGAGCATCGAAACTTTTGCCTCCACCCTCGAAGTCCGCGGTGATCTTTTCCGCCAAACTGGCGAATGGGAAAAAGCTCGCGAAGACTACCGTCAAGCCATCGACCAGCTCGACAACCGCATCGAGGACGCCACAGAACTTGGCCGTCTCCACGCCGACCTCGGTGCTTGCCATGATCAGCTCAATCACCTCGACCGCGCCATCCATCACTGGGACCTCGCCATTTCTTACTTCGAGAAAGCAACGCCTCCTGCCCAACTCGACATCGCATCCCTTTCCAACAACGTCGCCTACCTGAAAAAAGAACAAGGTGACGTCGATGGTGCCGAGAATGCGTTCCTCAAGGCCCTCGAAATCATGCACCGTGTGCTTGGCCAAAACAACGAGGAAACCGCTTCCGTCTGCAACAATCTCGGCGCTCTCTATTTGCAATCCGGCTACTTTGAACAGGCGCGTGAAATGCACCTGATGGCACTCGATGCACGTCGCAAATTGTTCGGTGATCAACACTTCGACACCGCACAATCTTACAACAACCTCGCTCTCGCACTCATCAAAACCGGTGATGCCGCTTTGGCAAAACGCCACTTCGAGAGTGCCATCGATGCCCTCGAAACATGCGGCCCCGATGCCACCGAAGAACTCAACTCCGTCGGCGATAACTACCTCAACTTCCTCCGCCAAGATGGAGCCGAAGGCTTTGCCAATCTCGTCGAAGAGCGCATCAAGGACACCCTCGCCAAGTGGGCTTGATCCTGTGATGGAGCGCGGACTAAAGTCCGCACCTTTGCATCAATAAGCCAAGCGGACTAAAGTCCGCGCTCCCCTCACCGCCCGATGCTTCGCAGTGCTTTGTTTTGAAAACTGGAAAGCAGGGCGTATTCTTTATCGGTAATCGGATAAGGGCCAGAGACTTGCATCGGCTCGCCGACAGTACGTGCTGCGGTGCGCAGCGAAAAAGCACGGCGTTGCTCTAGGTAGTAGAGAATGATGTAACGGCGATCACCTTGCACGCTTTCCGCAAGGCAATCGGGCACGCCGACTTGATTGAGAAAACTGCGAAACTCAGGGTGCAGCGCGCTGTGCTGCTGGATGCGCTTCCAGCCGAGCGATGGTGGATCGGCAAGCACCAGCATGATGCTGTCATCGGCATCGGCATTGGTCCAGCCATGCTGCCACGCGGCACGATACGGCGCACACTGGCAGAGCGTCAGAACGAAAGCAGAGAGAAGAGCAAGGCGGGACATCACATGCACATAAGGGTAAACGTCAGCGACGACGATCTTGTTCGATCAATTTTCGAATTTGTGCCACATGCGGTCGAATGCCCTGCGACTCCGTAAAGATCGGCGTCTCTAACGGAACAAGAAATTCCACCGAGGAATTCACGCCAATCAAGCGCGCACGTGCATCGAGGATCGGTCCCCCACTATCGCCGGGTTGCAGCGGGATATCGATGCGAAATCGATGCGCGGAACCGAATCCACGCTGCGCGGGAATGTCCGATGACAAGGCTCCATAGATCGGCTTCAGGCCCGTGGTGATGCCACCGTGGAAAATCGGCGTGCCTGCCGGCAAGGTGATATCGGGCGAAGTAAATTGATAGTAGTAAGGCGTATTCAGCGGGGCATGCAATAAAGCGATGTCATGCTTGGCATCGCGCCAGACCACCCGACCCGGAGCCGTCTGCATCCGCGATCCCCGACCATAAATCACATGCACAATCTGGGTGGCGGAATTTTTCACCACGTGATCGGCGGTGAGAAAATAGCCATCAGGCGAGACCGGACAAGCCGTGCCGCCATCCGCATCCTTGGGCGCGACTTTTTGCGAAAACCCGCGTGAGATCCAGCTGGTGATGTCGGTTTGCTTCGTCACCACCAATGCCGTGATCCGCTGTGAGGCAATCGCTAAAGCCTGGCCATCGGGCGGCGTGCGATCCACACGCGGCGGCGGCGGCATCGTGCAACTGGCCATCAACGCGGCGGACATCAGGAGTAGGAAATATCGCATCATCAAGAAAAATTGTTAGACATTGAGCGGCTCGGGCTCGATCTCATGCACCATCGTGAGACTGTGCGCCGCGATGTCTTCGACCTGCGTACAGGACTCGACTTTCGCGAGCAATTGCCGCAATTCCTTGGCGCCAGGAAATCCTTTGCAATAGGCGAGCAAGCGACCGCGCATCGCCATCATCGCGTGGCGTTCGCTGCCATAACGCGAACTGTGAATCGCCAGTCGGCAATGTCGCACGATCAGTTCCCAGCGCTCGTCATGCGAGATCGGCGCGATCTGTGTTTCGCCGGCGAGCCGTTGTTTCGCTTCGCGGAAAATCCACGGATGTTGCATGGCGGCACGTCCAATCATCACGCCCGAGACGGCGGTGGAATTTTTGCGGTGTAATACGTCATCACCACTATGAATGTCGCCATTGCCGATGACCGGAATTTTTACCGTGCGAGCGCAGGCATCGATCACGTCCCAATTGGCGAGACCCGAATAACTCTGAGCCCGCGTGCGGCCATGGATCGCGATGGCTTGCACGCCGCAGTCTTCGAGAATGTGACACACTTCGGGGGCGTTGATGCTTTCTTGGTCCCAGCCGATGCGGATTTTCGCGGTGACCGGCACACCAGTTCCTGCCAATGCCTTGACCACACCCGATGCCACTGAGGCGAGAACGGGACAGTCTTTGAGCAAGGAAGAGCCGCCGTTTTTGGAAACGACTTTGTTCACGGGACAACCGAAGTTGATGTCGATGAAATCGGGCTGTTTCCAATCGATGATTTTGTTAGCAGCTTCCCCCATGCGCGGGCCATCGGCGCCAAACAACTGAATACCCACGGGCCGTTGTTCCTCAGAAAAGTCCGTGTATTTCCGCGTATATTCATCGCGCTGCATGATGCCCTCGGCGGAAACGAATTCGGTGACCATCACATCGGCACCGAGTTCTTTGCAAAGTTGTCGAAACACCACGTCCGTCACCCCTGCCATCGGCGCAAGATAAAGCGGAAATTGATGATGTTCGAACCAAGGCAGCACAGGCGCAGTCTATCACGCCCCACCGAACTGGCAAGCAAGGTTCACGGGAAACTGGTGGGAGGGGTTAATCAATTTCTCATTCTCCCGCGCCAAGGGTGCACCGCGATACCTGCCTAGCCCAACGGGCTAGGTAATCCATCCGCAATCGATCACGAGGGCTGAAAGTCCGATCGATGCGATGTAAGAGAAACGCTGTCGCATGCTTTTCTCCACGTCATTCAATAATAACGATGCAGAATGTTCCAAACAATCAGCGGCATGAAATGGGAAACAGAATAGCCACCCATCAGCAATGATGACGTATCCAAAATTTCAATTTCTGCTGAATCTGAGCCACTCCAACCGGACAACAACTTCATCGCTATTTCGATAGAATCATTTTTCTCCCCGCTTTGAAATTGCAACACAACTTTCGCATGCCCCCAAGAAACACGTGATATTGTGTAAGCGAGAAATTTCACGATCAATTGATTTTTTGAATCATAAACGTCGATGCTGTTTCTAAGAAAAGAAGTTTTCACAAAATCAAACTTCTCATTTTTTACTGTTAAGACGCCTTTCTTGTTCGATAAAAGCTGCACTTTCGCCTCTTTCGAAGTGAACGTTGATTTGGCTTGGAATGGGATTCGCGAAGAATGAATCTCAAAAGATGACCTACGCATCCTATCGTCATACTGACCCGAAATCACTTTTTTCAAGCCATGGTACGTAACCGCATGCAATGAAATCTTCATATCCGTGTTGCGCTAAATCAATTCCTTGCTTTCAGTACCTTGCGAATACTCTTAGGATTTTGTCGCATGTCGAGCACCGCAACGACTCGAGTCAGATCTGAGACAAGGTCATAGTAAACGGCAAATGGAAACCGCTTCGATAGCATCCGATGCAAGTCAAAGTGGATCGGATGAATGCCCGCATAAAGATTCAGCGAGGTGATGTCCGAAAGCAGAGACGTGACAAAATATGCCCCAATTCCTTCCTCTTGAGCATCATAAAAATTTCTTCCCACCTCAAGATCCGCCACGGCTTCATCAAGAAGAATGACCTTGTTGTTTTTCATCTGAGAAGTTTCTCTTTCGCTTCTTCAATGGAAAAAAAACTGGCCTCTCCGGATTCGATGCGTCGCTTTCTATCAGCTAGGATCTCACCGTGCCACACGGGAGATTCCAGCTCCTCAGAATCTTGACATAGCGAATCCCAAAGAGTCTCCATTGCTCGTAAGCGTTCTGACGTGCTCATTTGTTGAACCTCGATCATTGTCATAGATTGATTACACTCGAATATTTCCGCGAGTCAAGCGAAGAGTTGCTCCGTTTTCGATGCTAGAAGCTCGATTCCGCGGTCGTATGTTTTGTGCATGAAACGTTTTTTCCTCGCTTTGCTTGTCAGTCATTCCATGGCCCTAGCGAAAACGTGCACCGATGCCTCTTCGTTAGTGGCTGCGGTCACGAACGGCGCGGAAGGCACGCGCATCGAACTCGCGGCCGGCACTTTTGCGCTGCGCGAACCACTGGTGTTGAAAGCGGGCATGCAGTTGATCGGAAAAGGCATGGGGAAAACCGTCATCACGGCTGTGCCCGAGTGGAAGGGCAATCCGAAAAGCCTGCCCGACGCAGAAACCGATTTCCGGAAATTTGATCGCAGCGCTTATCTCATTCACCTCGCCGATAAAGCAGCAGGCATCGGGATTTCACAACTGAGTCTCACAGGTCCGCAGGTTCACGGTGCGATCTTTGGTTGGGAGAACGCAGAGTTCACCTTGAGCTTTGTGGAAATCAGCGACTTCCAATACAGCGGCCTGCGCACCTACATCACCAGCAAATCGAAGATCCACGACTGTGTGTTTCGCGATGCTGGCCAGCGCTGGGAAAATGGAGCACCAGGTGTGAAAGGAGGCATCACGGGCGGTGGCATTTTTGCCATCTGGATCTCCGATACCGAAATTTGCCACAATCAATTTCTCCACACCAAGACCGCACCGAACGAACATTATTATGGCATCAAAGGGCGCGAAGGCCGACGCCTCAAAATCCATCACAACACCATCGAGACCAATTTCTCCATCGAGTTCCCCTTTGAAGGCGACGAAGATGTGGAGATCTCCCATAACGTCCTGCATGGCACGGTTTCGATTCCCAAACATGCGGGTGGTCCCGTGCCGAAAAGTGGTCGCACCTTTCACATTCATCACAATTTATTTCGCGACAGCTACTCAATCGAGTTTGTGCGCAATGGTATCGAGATCGATCACAACTTGTTCGACTTTGATCCTCAAAAAGATCACGGCAATCTCATCTCAGGCTTTGGCCAAGCCGCCGCTGCGGGTCCTGCATTGTTTCACAACAACCTCATCAACAATCCTGGTCGTGGCGTGATCTGGATCAACGAACCCTATAGCCATCTCACCGTGCGCAACAATCACATCATCGTTCGTCCGACCGTGAATCAGCGCAACGAAGGACTCTTCGGATTTCATGAGAGCTGTGACTTTTCGACCTTTCGCTTCGAGAACAACATCATCGAATGTCTCGACACCACTCGCCCGCTCTTTCGCAATGACGCCAGTGGCAAATCAACCGTCGAAGGCAATCGCTGGAAAGGAATCACCGATGAAAATCGCTACCAAAACGGCAAGGCAGATCCGAAAGCCGGACTCGAAGCACCCCTGCAATTCACCTGCGGCGTGCATGAGGAAACCAAAGTCGATGGGTGGAAACATTCTAACAAAAAATGAAAGTCATTGCCTTCATCCTACCGATTTTTTTCAGTTTCGCTAGCCTAAGCGCGATCTGGGCAGCAGCACCGTTTCCTGCTGTGCCCCAAATCATCGACGTGACCAAGGCACCTTATTTTGCGAAAGGCGATGGCAAAAAAGACGACACAGAAGCCCTCCAGCGTGCGATCAATGAAAACACGGGCAAGCATCGCATGGTCTATTTTCCACG
>JBIIAI010000347.1:0-4185 GCA_044239965.1 Akkermansiaceae bacterium | reverse complement strand
TAGTTGGGATATGAGGCCGGGTTGGGCAGGAGTGCCCGCGTTCCGACATCATCCTTCCTGCCAGCCAACCGCGTCGTTTGTCGCGCACCATCCGCACGCCGAGTCGCACCATATTTTTCACCATTTTCATCCGTTAGATTCCGTTGGCATACGGATTGAACAGGCCTGACATGGACCGTAAGAGAGAAGAAAAAACGGCACCCTCTGGAATGCCGCGTAATCAGGCGAGAGAGCACACGCCACCCTAACAAGGTATGGCGATATAGTCAGCCCTCACATGCACCATCCGCATGTGTTAGACTGCCATTTGACGGTTTTTCCCACCGTTGGCATGCGGATTGGACAGGAGCAACTTTAGTATTCGCTCGGTAGCATAATCGTCGTCACGCTTCGGTCATGTTCGGTGATGATGTAGATCGAACCACCAGCCGTGGCGTAGCGACTCAGCAAGCGTGCTCCATAGGTGAGCGCATCTTCATTGGCCTGCTTGTCATCGGCGCAGAGTTCGTCTCCCCAGTCGCCACAATGATGGCGGTGGAGGAATTTTATTAGATCCACATCCAGAGCAATCGCTCCCGGCGTGGCGTAGATCTTCCCTAGCGGGAAGCGTGGTTGCATTAAGTTTATGCCCATGGTGATCTCAGTGGTTGTTGGTGAATCAGGAATCAATCAGGTTGTCGAACAAGCCTGGAATGAAAGGGTTGAGCGCTTCTTGCTCGGCTTTGAAAAACTCGGCTTTGGTTTTGCCCATCGCTCGGCCTTGTGGCGTGTGGCAATCGTATGCGTAGTCGGGGATGGGAACGTAGTCGCTAGACGCTGCGAGTTCATCGATGAGCGTCTGCGCATCAAGTCCCGCCTGTTGGTCATAGACGAAGTTTTGCAGGTGGTCGGGATCGCGGCTTTTCTTGGCCAGGCAGAGCAGGATCACCGCTTTGGAAACAAAGATGCGTCCTTTGGGAGATTTCGCAGGCGTGTTGCGGTTGATCTCGATGTAGCTGTCGTGCAGTGCTTTGACCTCCGCCGTGAGAATGCCCCAGCAGTCCTCCGCGCTCACGGTGAGCAAACGCCGCCAGACATAGGAACCAAATCCGCTGGCCCAAAGTTCAAGTGCCCAATATCCGGCCAGCTTTGCGTCTCCGCGCCGGATCCCCTTCTGCATCGCGCTCGACACTCCTGGGAAGGAATATCCGCGCTTGGTGTGTAAGTGATAACTCATCGTCTGTTAGAATGTCAGTTGAGCACACAAGGTGAAAGCAGTTTTGATCACCATTTTTTAGAGCTTCACGGACTGACGACGTGGTGCATCCATCGCCACACGGTCCTGACTCTTGTAGGTTTCGAGACGGATGTGCGCCTTCCATTTGCGCTTGAGGTATCGCTTCTCCGTGGCGATGCGTTCCTCACTACGAAACAAGCTATTGCCGCCGAGGTTCTTGTCGCGTTCTTGCACAAAACAAAACCGCGCCTCGTTCCACACCAGTCGATTGTCCATGAGTTCCTGAAGCGTCGCGTCAATGTCGCACTTGCATTTGAGAAGCTCGTCCCACTTGGGCACACCACCATGTTCGTCGCGCACCACGCCGACAGCACCGCCAACCCAGTGGTTCACTCCGAAAGGATCATTGCGTTGCAAAAGCCGTGGATCGCTTCGCTGGTGCCAACCGAACAATCGTGCCCCTGCCCCACGAGCACACCACGCGGAGTTTTCCAGCATGGCGAGCGTTTCGGCAATCGAGAGTTTTCGGCAGCGCAACGAGACCATGCACACGCACGCGGAAATATCATCGTCGAGCATGACGATGGAATCTTCTGTAAAATGTTTCAGCACCCAGTTGCGCACGGCACTAATCCCCGCGATTTCATCAGGGATGGTTTCGATCGCGAGTCCCGTGTGACGGTAGTGTTCAGCCTCGCTTACGGGAACGAGTAGCGTCGCCGTCGGGAAGAGCTTGTGGCTGGTGATCGAGCGGCTGCGACTCCGTGACAGGATCACTAGTCGTAGGGAGAGCGGGCGAAGTTCCGGCCATGATGGCGCGGCGGCAGAGTTCAATGAGTCGTTTTCCATGGAGTACGCGGCCTATGCCGATTTTTTTGGTTCTGCGTGTGATCGAATAGTCAACCTCATGCACTCCCATGAGTTGCAGGACTTGCATCCAGTCACGCAGGTCGTGAAACATGAACACGAGGTAGTCATGGGTTTCAAAAGCTTGGCATTCCATGCGTGGAATGGTTTCGAGTTCTTCTTCGGGAGATCCTGCTTCGTCCATGAGTTTGCGAATCTCATCCTCCATGAAGCCGGTCAGTTCGATGTCGAAATCAGGATCGGCATCGGCGATGGATTGCAGCACACGGCGCAGGTCGTCTTCGTCAAGTTCGGCGAGTTCCGAGAGGCGGTTATCTGCGAGTAGGTCGGCAAGTTCCTCGGCCTCACTCGCATAGTCCTGTTCATCAATCGGGATGAGTTCACAGCCGATGAGTAGTGCCGCTTCCAGGCGTCCATGACCGCGAACGATGAGGCCTGAGCGTTTCGACACGGTTACTGGATTGCGCCAGCCTTGCTCTTGGATGATGGAGGCAAGCAATTGAATCTGATGCGCGCTATGGCGGTTCGGATTGCTGGGATTGGGTTTGAGTGAGTTCGGATTAACGAGGTTGGTATGGGCGCAGTGCACAGGAATGCTCATGTGCGGTGCTGTGCGTCAACTTCGATAAGGGCGGTTGACGCATCCTCCCCTACAGATGGAAGCCGTATCACCAGACATCGCCAAAAAACTGCTCTCGCGTGACTTTGCCAATCTGGTCGGTCGCGTGCAAAAGGGCGGAAAGTTGACTCGTGCCGAACGCGCCATGCTCCAAACATTGGCGACGGGAAGTGGAGCCGCTCCCGCAACGGCAGCATCCTACGTCGAGCTCGCGGCGATCCTCGGAGTCACACGTCAGTCGATCAACAATTGGAAGAAACGCAAGGACGCACCAAAGCCCGCTGCCAACGGTCTCCACGATGTGGCGGAATGGCGGGAGTTCATGCGACGGCATGATTTGAAAGGAAGTGAAACCACCGAACCGGGTGACATCGAATCATCACTCAAGGCGCGCAAACTTCTCGCGGAAGTGGAAGAGCGGGAACTTCGACTCGGCATCAAGCGTGGTGACTTCGTGGCGGTGGAAGAAGTGCGACAGGCATGGACTGAGCTCGTAGCGCAGGCAACGTCGATGCTACGCAAGAAGTTTGAGCAGGAATTGCCACCGATTCTCTCTGGCCTCGATGCCACAGGAATCCAGGAAGAATCCCGCCGCGCCATCGACGAGGTGTTGACGATTCTCCATCAGGGCGAATGAACAAGATCGAACCCTCACGTAAAAGATTAGAGCGCATCTGGTGTGAAGCATGGCGTCCTCCTGATCGTCGTCCACCGTGGGCATGGTGCGAGGAACATATCACCTCGATCCCCTACTCTCCCATTCCCGGACGATTCCGTTCCGCAAACTCACCTTGGATGCGCGAACCGATGGAGGCGCTGATGGACACTAAAATCCGCATCGTCAGCATCATTGCGTCGATTCAGAGCGGCAAAACCTCTGTCGGTGAGTTCGGTCTCTGCCACATCATCGCCAATAACCCAGGTCCCACACTGTGGCTTGATCAAACTGACGATGACGCAAAGGATCAGAGCGAGAGTCGTCTGCAAAAGCTCTTCGACGAGTGCCAACCTGTGCGCTCTCTTTACCCAGCCAATCGTCATAAAAAGCGTCTGGCTACCGTTCACTTCAACAATGGCATGACGCTATGGGTGCTAGGGGCTCACAACAAAACCAATCTTCAGCGCCGTTCCATTCGTTGGCTCATCGGGGACGAGACATGGCGTTGGCCGACTGGCCACATGGCGGAAGCAGAGGCCCGAGTCACCGCATTCGGCTGGCTGGGCAAATGCCTGTTCATGTCACAGGGTGGTGAGGAAGACGACGACACTCACCGCAAGCATGAAACAACCGACATGCGAGTTTGGACCTTTGCGTGTCCGCAATGTCATCAACGCCAGCCGTTCAAGTGGGAGCAGGTCGAGTGGAGCAAAGACGCCCGCGATGAATCAGGCGAGTGGGATTTCCAGAAGGTGCGCGACACCAGCTCCATGCGTTGCGCTGCATGCAATCATTACTTCGAGGATAGCGACCGCACCCGCCGCG
>JBIIAI010000235.1:0-4053 GCA_044239965.1 Akkermansiaceae bacterium | reverse complement strand
AGAGAGGAATGCCGAGTGCCAGGTTAAATGGAAAGGTGATGCCTAATGCAAGCGTGAGATAGTAAGCAGGATTCGCCTGTGGCAGGGCGATGCGGACTGCGGCTGGGGCCGCAATGTATGATGCAGAACCCGCCATGGCTCCCAAAATCGCTGAGCCGCCGGGGCTCATACCGCTGAGGAGTCCAGCAATCACGCCAATAGTACCAAGCAGAGGCGGCAGCAAAATACCACACATCAGCAAGCGCACACCCGCCTTACCAGCATCTTTGAGGCGTTTGCCGGCAACTAGACCGAGCTCTAACAAGAATATGCAGAGAGCACCTTTGAAGGCGGCTCCAAAAAATGGCTGCACATCCATCAGCTTGTCGCTACCGCAAAGTGCGCCGATGAATAATCCACCTAGCAGAAGTACAATGCTTTTGCCCGTGATGACTTCGTGCAATGCCTTACTCCAACTATTGGCTCCACCGGTTCGCACAAATAACAAGGCAACGATGATGCCTGGAACTTCAAGCAGCGCGACCAATGCCGGAAGATATTCCTCCGGGGCAAGACCGCTGCGTTTCACGGCCTCGACTGCGGCAAGGTAGGTGACAACCGATACCGAACCATAATGTGCAGCGCATGCTGCGGCATCGATCTGATTGCGCTTGCCAAGAGAGCGCAGTAAGTAAAACGCAATGACTGGACTCACGAGTCCGATCAACAGGGTAGCAATCGCCGGTTTCATGAACACCATGGCAGGTGTGGCAGATAAAGCGCTGCCTCCTTTGAGTCCGATGGCCAGTAGCAGATAGATCGATAGACCTTGATAGATAGGCTCTGGGAGGGCGAGATCACTTTTGATCCATTTCGCCACCATGCCTAACAAAAAACACAAAACGACGGGAGTGAGAATATTATCGAGGAGTAGCTGCATGCGTAGAAAGTGTTTGAGAGGCTAGCATAGGCGCTCCAAACGTCCACAGAGAACTCCTCAAAAGCGTTAAAACTCCATCATTTTCGGTTAGGAGAAAAAAAAATGCATTTTTTGGAAAAAATATCTTGCCAACTTCGTGAAATTGGATTACCAAGTGCGCCCCCGCACGGGGTGAAGAAAAAAGCGAGGATAGCTCAGTTGGTAGAGCAGTTGGCTTTTAACTAATTGGTCCTGGGTTCGAGTCCCAGTCCTCGTACTTCTTCTTCACAATGTGCAACGTAAGAAGCCTATATTCTTACGTTTTTCTAGGTTCAGTCCCAAGTCATTGACTTGGGATTTTTTTTGTCCACGATCTTTGCGATTGATGAATCCAATCAGCAAAGCCCAGCAGGCCTAACAGAATGCTGGAAGAGTAGCAATCAAGCCGGCGTTTCTAGCTCCGCAAAAACCATAGTACCATTGCTGGTTTGTAGCGTGCTGATGACGTGAACGCTTTGTGTCGTGCCCATCAGAGCAATTGCGTGATTCACGACGATCATTGTGCCATCACTGAGGTAGCCCACGGCTTGGTGTTCATCCCTACCTGGGCGAACCAATGCAAGGCGCATTTTTTCGCCAACGACAATCGATGGTTTCAATGCATCAGTGAGTTCGAGTAAATTCAAAACAGACACACCTTGTAGACGCGCTACCTTGGCCAGATTTTCATCGCTGGTGAGAAGTCGCGCATCTAACAACTGGGCAACCTCGATCAAGCGCGAATGCAAGGAGAGCTCTGAGGAAGCTGTGCCAGATTCGTGAATGGTGACATGTGTCATGGCATCGCTTTGCATTTGTTCAAGCACATCAAGACCGCGTTGCCCACGTTGGCGATGCGCAACGGTGGGAGACGAGGAAAGTGTTTGCAACTCGTTCAGAACAAAGCGTGGAATGATCAGACGGCCTCCGAGAAATCCCGAATGGGCGATGTTTGTCACACGACTGTCCATTACTGCTTCCACATCAAGTACCACAGGTCTACCTTGTACACCCTCTTGGCGAAAACGCACGTAGGGAATGATGAATGCAAAATCATCGCGGTTGCTGCGCAGTGCAATCACAGAGCCTAAGAATCCAAGACTAGCATAGAGTGCGACATTGATCGCGAGCCTCACAGCATCGGCCTTTTCATTGATGATGAGGCGTTTCTCTGCGGTCTCGTCATCGATGGCGATGGGTGCATTCTCCCGAATCATGTTAGCGACCAACTCAGAGATATCGACTCGTGTAATCAGCCAAGCACAAAACAATCCGACACCTAAGCCGAAGGTGGCAGTGGAAAATCCACGCAGAGTAAATCCCTCAAGCATGCTTTCCACGAGAATGAAAAATCCCGCAACAAGCAAGCCAACAAACAAGGCGATCCACAAGGGCAGTGCCGTAGAGAAAGTGAGAGACACCGCAACGGCGAGCAATTCGCAGACGAGGACGTAAGTGACGCGGGCGATCGTGACCGAGGTGGGTGTGTTCATAGGAAAAGAGAAGCAGGATGTTTCGCCACGGTATCATAGGCACTGCCACTGACATTGCAACTGAAAGCAGCTGGATGAAAATCAGGAGCGCGACGCCAGATGGCATTCAGAGGAGGAAAAAATCAGTAATCGAGCTGATCTGCGGTCGCTTTGACCTCCTGTAAGGCCAAGATGAAATCATTGAGAATCTCTGCAGGCACCATGATCGTGTCGCGATTGCCTCCGACATCCTCGGTGATCTTGACCACTCGACCACGTGCATTCTCCTTGAGATCGATGTAAAAAGTCTTGCGATCTGCCAAAATTTTTTCCGTATGTAATAAACCGTTTTCCACTAGCTGCTCCTGTTTGATTAGGTAAAAAAGCTAGCATGAGGTGCTTTTTCGTCAATGAAAAAGCAATCATGAAAATGGCGAATCATGACTTTTTCAGAAGCCTTTGCGCTGCCGCGACAAGGAGAAAAGTCAGCAATAATAACAAGCTGGAGAGCGCATTGATTACGGGGAGTTCCTTGCTATGGCGAATCATGCTGTTGATTTTCAGCGGCAAAGTGTCCGAGCCAGCACCGCTGACAAAAAAGGTAACGACGAAGTCATCGATGGATAATGTAAAGGCTAGCAAGCCACCTGCTAGGATACCTGGGGCCAACAATGGCAAGAGCACGCGGAAGAATGCCTGCGAGCGCGTGGCTCCGAGATCGCGGGCTGCTTCCATCACAGAGAAATCAAAGTCTTGCAGTCGGGCCTGCACCACCAGTGCCACGTAACTCAGGCAGAAGGTCACATGGGCAAGGCCGACGGTGAAAAGTCCTAGAGGAAGTCGAATGGCGACGAACAGCGAAAGCAAAGCCATGCCAATGAGGATTTCCGGTAACACCAGTGGCAGAGTTAAAAGGATTTGGTGCTGGGTTTGCAAACGACTGCGAAAACGATGTAGCGCAAAGGCGGCGGAGGTGCCGAGAATCATTGCGCCAAGGCTCGCGCAGCAGGCGACCAGTAGAGAGTTTTTTAGGGCAATCCACAGATCATCCCTGCGGAAAAGCAGCTCATACCATTTCCAGGAAAATCCTTGCCATGAGGTGCCGAAGCGTGAGGCATTGAACGAGTTGCCAATTAGCAAAAGAATCGGCAGATAGAAAAAGAGCAGGACCAGAATCGTGGTGATCAGTGGTGCACGGCTGTGTTTCATAGCAGAAAAAAAGACTCAGGATTTTTTCAAAAGTGCGCAGTAAGCGCCATCGGTGTGATCGACGTGTGGTAAAATTTGTTTCTCGGCGATCAGTTTGAACTCGGGGTGATCTTCGAGGAATCGTTTGATGAGAATGGTGTTTTCCTCGGGCTCGATCGAGCAAGTCGAATAAACAATACGACCACCAGATTTGACACAAGGCACCGCATTTTCCAAGATCTTGCGCTGAACGATGGGGAGGTCGGACAAGTCCTTGGGCAACATGCGCCAGCGCGCATCGACGCGACGCCGCAAGACGCCACTGTTACTGCATGGCACATCAAGCAAGATGCCATCGAAGTGCTGGTGCCAAGCATCGGGTGCGACTTCGAGCCAATCGTGTTGGGAAATTTCTGCACAGGTGATGTGGAGGCGTTCAAGATTTTCGCGCAAGCG
>JBIIAI010000114.1:0-9842 GCA_044239965.1 Akkermansiaceae bacterium | reverse complement strand
TGCATGGCACATCAAGCAAGATGCCATCGAAGTGCTGGTGCCAAGCATCGGGTGCGACTTCGAGCCAATCGTGTTGGGAAATTTCTGCACAGGTGATGTGGAGGCGTTCAAGATTTTCGCGCAAGCGCGGCAGACGTTTTTCATTCGAGTCTGTCGCAACGAGTGTGCCCTGATTTTCCATAGCTGCTGCAATCAGCGCTGCTTTGCCACCTGGGGCGGCACAGGCATCGAGAATGATTTCTCCGGGAACTGGCGCAAGCATTTCCACGCAATGACGGGTCGCCGGATCTTGCATGTAGATGATGCCGTCGCGGATCAATTTCATCGGTACTGCGCCCTCGATAGGATAAAATCCAGGCGTATCAGGCAAGGGGTTTTCCAGCGGGCAGGGGAGCTTACTGAGAGGATTGTAGCGGGCGTAGTTTTCCGCAGGTTCTTGATTCCATTGCATCAGCGCGATGGCTGCATCGGCACCGTAATGCTTGCGCCAGCGCTTGTAGAGCCAATCAGGATGGGAGTAAAGCTCGGCAGGTGGGAGATCGTCGAGAGCTTCTAACATTTTTGCTTTTTGCCCAGCAGCACGGCGCAGACATGCATTGAGCAGTCCACGGATGTTGGATTTGCCTGCTTCTACGGTTTCATTAACTGCGGCATGATCAGCAATGTTGAGAATGAGGATTTGGAAAAGTCCAATGCGCAACAGATCGCGGGCATCGTTATCGAGCTTGCCGCGGCGCATTTCAGAAATGATTGCATCCAGCACACGCCGATGACGCAGTACACCAAAAATGATGGCATTGAGCAAGCCGCGATCAGAGGCGGAAAGTTGGTAGCGTTGGGCATGGCGTTCCACCAAGGTTTCGGCATAGTCATGGCCGTTTCCCCAGGCGTGAAGGGCGGCATGAGCAGCGCGGCGGATATTGTGTTGAGCGGGCACGTCGTGAGCCAATACCAGCGAGCTTGCGCTGTCAATGCTTCGTTTTCTTCGCCATGGGCTGGTGCTTAAGTCGACGCTCATAATTTTCGTTGCGAGTAAGCCATTGCGGGTGCATGTTGGGTCAGGACATGGATTTTCAACTGGCTAGCGATTACACACCGAGCGGCGATCAGCATCAGGCGATTGAAAAACTGACGCGATCGATTCTCGCGGGCAATGGTCATCAGACATTGCTAGGTGTCACGGGATCAGGGAAAACGTTTACGATGGCGAACTTGATTCAGCGGGTCAATAAGCCGACCTTGATCATGAGTCACAACAAAACGCTTGCGGCTCAGCTTTACTCCGAGTTCAAAAATTTCTTTCCCCACAATGCTGTTGAATACTTTGTCTCATACTTCGATTACTACCAACCCGAGGCCTACATTCCGCGCACGGATACTTACATCGAAAAAGATTCTTCGATCAATGATGAGATCGAGCGTTTGCGACTAAGTACGATGGGCTCGTTGTTGACGCGCGAAGACACCATTGTCATCGCCTCGGTGTCCTGTATTTACGGTTTGGGGTCGCCTGACGATTACTCAAACATGATGTATCCGATCAAGGTGGGTGATCAGATCGCTCGCGACGAAATGATCGCCATGCTCTGTCAATTGATGTTTGAGAGGAACGATATCGCTTTTGGACGGGGGAATTTTCGGGTGCGTGGTGATGTGGTCGAAGCTCACCCTGCCTATCTGGAAAAAACGGCGATCCGTGTGGAATTTTTTGGCGATGAAATCGAACGCATCAGCAGTGTGGATGTGCTCACAGGTGCGATCATGGAACGTCTTGATTCGACGATTTTTTTCCCTGCCAAACAATTCGCCACCCCGGCGGACAAGCTCAAGAAGGCGATGAAATCGATTCAGGAAGAACTGAATGCTCGCGTCGCGGATCTTGAAGCTAACAAAAAGTTGTTAGAGGCGCAGCGGATCAAAATGCGCACGGACTACGATCTGGAAATGATGCGCGAGATGGGATTTTGCCAAGGCATCGAGAACTACGCCCGCCACATCACCGGACGTGAACCGGGTGCGCGACCCTACACCTTGCTCGACTTTTTCCCGAAAGATTACTTGCTTCTCGTCGATGAAAGTCACGTCACGATTCCGCAGATTGGCGGCATGTATGAAGGTGATAAATCGCGCAAGAGTGTCTTGGTGGAACACGGTTTCCGGCTGCCCAGCGCGATGGACAATCGACCACTCCAATTTTCGGAGTTCATGGACATGACTCATCAACGTGTCTACGTCAGTGCTACGCCGAGTGCATTCGAGCAAGTAAACTCACGACCCGATAACAAAGGCTATATCGCAGTGAAAACACGACCCGATCAAATTGGTTATGTGGATCGAAAAAAACTGCGCATTAAGCCCAGTGGTGCTGATGATCCGTTAGATTCATTCCACGTCAATAAAGCAGGCTTTCCACTCATCGTTGAGCAAATCATTCGCCCAACAGGACTTCTTGATCCGGTGATTCATTTGCGCGAGCTCAAGGGGCAAATTGATGAAACCATCGAGCTTTGTCGTCAGCGTGTGGTCAAAGGAGAACGAGCACTTGTGACGACTCTCACGAAAAAAACGGCAGAAGATCTGAGTGAGTATCTTCAAAATACAGGGCTGAAGGTTCGCTACATTCATGCAGACATCGATACCGTAGAGCGCGTGGAAATTCTTCGCCAGCTTCGTGCAGGAGCCTTCGATGTATTGGTGGGCATCAATTTGTTGCGCGAAGGCTTGGACTTGCCCGAAGTTTCATTGGTGTGCATTCTCGATGCGGACAAAGAAGGATTTTTGCGTAACGATACCTCGCTGATTCAGACGGCAGGCCGCGCAGCTCGTCATGTGAATGGCGAGTGTTACTTGTTTTGCGATACGGTGACCGACTCGATTCAAGCATTGCTGAACATCACCGAATCGCGCCGGGCCCGACAGCTTGCCTTCAATGAAAAACATGGCATCACCCCGCAAAGTGTTGTGCGACCGATCCAAGAATCGCTGCAAACGGCTGTGCCACAAATGAGTAGCAGTGCGGACGATATGCTAAAAGTTTCTGAGGGCGAAACGGTTTACAATAAAGAGCATGTGATCGCGCAACTTGAGGCGCAAATGCGTGAGGCTTCAGCGCAGCTTGAATTCGAACTCGCTGCTCACTTACGCGATCAAATCAAAGCCTTGCGAGAAAATGCACCACCGCCCCAAGTAAAAACTGTCAACTATAAGCGGAAGAAGTGAGGCATTCCCATTTGATTCATTACGTTTGATAGTCATATGTCTTTTCTCGGTTGCAAGGCAGCGAAAGTGTGGCATGAATGAGGCATGGAAAATGCGAGCATTGGGGTGATTGGAGTAACGGGATTCGTTGGGCGCTACTTGGCGCGAAGTTTGGCGCAAAAGGGGTATCGAGTGGTGGGATTTAGCCGTGCGGGCAAAGGCGTTTGTGAGGGCGTAGCAGAGTGGCGGAGCTCGCAGGAGCTTGATTTTTCAGGCTTGCATGGTGTGGTGAATTTGGCGGGCGAGCGGATTGATCAGCGCTGGACAGAGGCCAATCGTGTGAAATTTGCGGAGAGTCGGGTGTGCATTACGCAGCGGATTGTGAAGCAGTTTTCGGCCATGGAAGTGGGGCAACGGCCTAAGGTCTGGATCAATGCCTCGGCGGTGGGTTTTTACGGAGATCGGGGAGATGAGTTGTTGCCAGAATCTTCAACAGCGGGCGCTGGGTATTTGGCTGATTTGTGCGTGGACTGGGAAAAGGCGACAGCGGGTGTGGATCAGTTAGGCGTGCGCTGTGTCATGGTGCGGATCGGCATGGTGCTTGGGCGTGGTGGTATGGCCTGGGATCGACTGAAACGAGTTTTTTCGTTAGGCGGTGGTGCGCGATTAGGATCAGGACGTCAGTGGATGCCATGGATTCACGTCGAGGATTTGGTTGCGGGGATCATTTTTTCGATCGAGACGCAAACCTTGAGTGGCTCTGTCAATGGGGTGGCCCCTCATCCGGAGAGAAACGCAGATTTCACCAAAAAGCTCGCATCGGCATTGCGGCGGCCGGCCATCTTTGTGGCACCGGGTTTTGTCTTGCGTTTGGTTTTTGGCGAATTTGGAGATTTTTTGTTAGGCGGGCAACGGTGTGTGCCACATGCATGGATTCATGCGGGTATGTCTTTCCGCTATCCGCGATTGGAGGATGCCCTAACAGATTTGGTGTAATGAGGGGGAGTCGCACGGGGGGGTAGTGCGATGTCGGATGTTAGCGGATTACGCTAATTACATGCTCGCGAGGATAGCGAGCTTTGGGTGCCGTGGCGTATTTGTCATCGCTGCTACGGAAGCCTAGGGCGCAAGCAACTACGGTTTTGTAGCCCGTGCCAGAGAGACCTAGAACTTGATCGTAGTCGGAGGGAGATATGCCTTCGAGCGGACAGCTATCGATGTTGAGCACGGCAGCGGCTGTCATGAGTTGACCGAGAGCGATGTAGACTTGGCGCGTATTCCATTGCTGCATCGTAGCGGCATCCATGGCTCCAGTGAAACCGTGGATCATGCCTTGCAATGGGGCGAGTTTATCGAGCGGTGTCGATTGCACTTCAGCAAGGCGCGCGATCCATTGGCTGATGTCGGCCTCGGTGATGCTCTCTTTGACGCAGAGCACGACCAAGTGTGAGGCATCAGTGAGTTGCGGTTGATTCCACGAGTGTGCCTTGAGTTGCTCACGGATTTCTGGATTCTCGACGATGAGAAATTTCCACGGCTGAAGCCCGAAGGAAGATGGGCTGGTGTGGAGGGCGTTGGTGAGTGCCTCGACTTGCTCATTGCTGAGCTTGCTGTTGGCATCAAAGGATTTGGTGGCGTAACGCCATTGCAGGGCTTGTGTGAGTTCGGTTGTTGTCATGTTTTTAGTTAGAGATAATATTAGGCTTCGAGTTCGAGTTGATAGCGGGGGAGAGATGGGTCAATGTCGCGGCTCCAAGCATCGATCCCACCCTGCAAGACGCGGGTGTTTTTCATGCCGTGGCCAAGAAACCACGCGCAGGTATCGAGCGCGTGCTTGCCTTGATGGTCGTAGAGAATGACCGCTTGATCAGGATCGCGGGCAAAGAGTTGTTGCTGGAATGCTTGAGTCAAAAATTCGCTAGGTTCGATGCGAACTGCATCATGTTCCTCACGCGTGCGACAATCTAGCAGCAATGGGGCGGGGGATTCTTGCATAAGGTCGCGCACTTGCTCAGGGGTGAGCAGCAATGCTTGATCATGAGCGTGAGCAGCTTGAAGGTGCAGAATCATTTCCTCGGGATCGATGCCGCCATTGCGCAGACACAGCGAGCCGAGAGTTTCATTGGGAGAAAAGCCACATGACTGGCAGCCACCGAGATGGTAGCGAGCAAAGAGGGCGCGCCGTGCTCCGGGCAGGGCGTCGAGAATTTCCCCCATGGGGCTGTCTGGTGTAATGGTCATGGTCGCGGCGGAGAAAGATAATCAGATCGTGTGCAATTGCAAAAAATTACGCTGTTTCTCTGAAGAAATTTATGGCATGTTGCGGGGGAGACAATGAAAGACGATGATGAATTGAAAATCCCGCTGCTGCCGAACTTGATGACGGCTGGCAATTTGTGCTGCGGATTTCTTGCGGTGCTGTCGATTTTTTATGGGGTCATGGAAGCTTCGAAAAGCGGCGTCTATGATTTCCTGCTCGCGAAAAAGTACTACGAGACGGCAATTATGCTGATTTTTGGTTCGTGCATTTTCGACCTTCTCGATGGTCGCATGGCGCGACTTACTGGGCAAGATTCACCCTTCGGTCGAGAATTCGACTCGCTCGCGGACATTGTATCTTTCGGCATGGCTCCGGCGATGTTAATGGCTAAAGCGGTGCTGTTTCCGCTACCCAACCAAGTAGGCTGGGCTATTGCGTTGTTGTATTTGCTCTGTGGTGCGATGCGTTTGGCGCGCTTCAATTGCCTCGCGGTGATGCCCAAGAAACCAGGTGACAATGGGGATTTCATGGGCATCCCGATTCCGATGGCCGCTGGCTTTATTGCTTCGTTGACGATTTTGATCATCAACATTGAGGAGAACGACAAAGAGCTCGGTTTCTGGAAATATGTGCTCGCTGCGGCGATGTTTGGCATTTCGTTGTTGATGATGAGCAAGGTCCGCTATCCAAGTTTCAAGAAAGTGGACTTCCGCACCAAGGGTTCGATCTGGACGGTGGTTCCTCTTGTGCTAATTTTAGTATCGATGGTGCGCTATCGTTATCAAGTTCCAGTGGTTGTATTTAGCCTCTATTTGGTTTATGGGTTAGTTCGTCCATGGATCTCTAAGCGCTTGCAAAAAGACATCGAGTGGGACGATGACGAGGAGCCGGAAAACATCGAGGAAAAGCCTGAGCGTGAGTGAGATTCGTTTGATCGTTGGTCTAGGCAACCCTGGGCGCGAGTATGAAAATACCCGTCACAACATCGGCTTCATGGTGCTGGATCGCTTGGCGCAACAAGCACGCTCGCCCTTTGAGCCTGCGGCCAAATGGGAATGTGCCTATGCCAAACGACCCCAGGATGGAAGTTTGTTGGTTAAGCCGTTGACATTCATGAATCTCAGTGGTCGTAGCATCGGTAAAATCATGCGTTTCCACAAATGGACACCAGAACAAATGTTGGTAGTCTATGATGATGCAGCGCTCGACCTCGGGCGGCTGCGGATTCGCGAAAAAGGCTCACATGGCGGACACAATGGTGTGCGTTCACTCATCGAGCATCTCGGCACCGATGTCTTCCCTCGCATCAAGGTCGGCATCGGATCTGGGGGCGAAAAGGCGATGGTTGGCCATGTTTTGGGCAAATTTCTCGAATCAGAGCAAGAAACTTTGCAAAACATGCTTGCCATGGCGGCAAATGCTGTGCAAGATGCGCTCTCCCGAGGCGTTGCCGCCGCGGCAAATCTCTATAACACAATAGGTAACACTAAAGGCAATCAAACACTCAATAAGTCAAATGAGCAGGAAATATGAAGGAATCGTAGTTCTCAATACCAAGGGAACTGAAGGCGGCGTAGAAGATCTCGTCAGCGTAGTATCGAAAGAAATGCAGGCAGAAGGTGCCACCATTACCGAAACCCAAGACATGGGCCGTCGCAAGTTCGCCTACAACTCGGACCACATGGAGTCCGGTCACTACATCAACTTCCAGTTCACCGCTGAGCCTTCTTCCATCGAGAAAATCAAAGGTCGTCTGCGTCTCAACAATCAGATTCATTTGCAATACTACCAACGCGCGTAAGGTGTTCTTCTGAACATTTTTCTTGACCCGTTGGTCTCACATTGTAGAATTCAAGCGTTATGGCGAATCTCAACAAAGTACTTCTGCTAGGAAATCTCACACGTGATCCTGAGCTCCGCTACACTCCTAAGGGAACTGCGGTGGCCGATATCGGAGTGGCGATTAATCGCGTTTGGAACAACGAGCAGAACCAACGGCAAGAAGAAACGACGTTTGTGGACATCACTTTGTGGGGTCGCCAAGCCGAAATTGCTCAGCAGTATCTTACCAAGGGCCGCGGTGTTTTCATCGAAGGTCGTCTGCAAATGGACACCTGGGAGGATAAAGCTTCGGGTCAAAAACGCAGCAAGCTCAAGGTTGTTGCCGAGAACCTTCAATTCATGCCTGATGGCAAAGGAAATGCGGGCGGTGGCGTAAGTGCAGCTCCTTCTTCAGGTGGCATGCAGCAATCTCGACCACCTTCGGGTATGCCCATGGGCGGTTCCTCCGTAGAGGGCTCTGCGTTCCATGAGGAAGAAGACGACATTCCTTTCTGATCCTTGAAAGGAGCGCGGAATTCATTCCGCATATCAAAAAAAGCGCGGACGAAACTCCGCGCTTTTTTGTTTTTTGATTTTCGCAAGTATCTCTAACAAGAACACGAACCTCCGCAGCGCGAGGTTTTGAGTTCCGCGAGGCGTTTTTCGATGGCGACTGAAGCGGGGGTCACGGCGAGGCCACCGAGAGAGGTGCAGCGATGTTCACGCGGCATGCGGTCCGAAACGGCTTTGGCGGCATCGATGACTTGGTCGAGCGGGATTAAGGGATCGAAATCCGCGAGCGCAAGATTGGCGCAAGAAAGTGCATTGCTCGCGGCCATGATGTTTTTGCCGAGACAGGGAGCCTCGACGCGATTGGCGATGGGATCGCAGATCAGGCCTAACATGCTCTGGAAGGCCATGGATGCGGCGGCGATGGCTTGGTCGCGCGTGCCTCCGGCCAAGGTCACCAAGGCGGCTGCGGCCATGCATGATGCTGAACCTCCTTCGGCCTGGCAGCCACCAACTTCGGCGGCAAAGGTCCAGCGTGTGGAAATAAATACTCCGATCAAGCCTGCTGCGAGCATGGCTTTTGCCATTTCCATTTCATCGAGGTCCATGCATTCGGCCATCGCGATGACGGCTCCGGGCAAAGCGGCACAGGCTCCAGCCGTGGGCGCGGCGACGATGACGCCCATGCTGCTTTTGACTTCCATCAAGGCGGTCACATAGAGCAAGACGCGATTCAAGGCTCCTCCATCGAGTAGGCGGCCAGCATTCATCAGTTGCTGAAATTTTCCGCTCTGATGGTGCAGCACGCGGTCTTCGTATTGTGTTCCCGCAATGCCACTGGCGATTGATTTTCGCAGAATGCGCACAATATCGACCATCTTGGCGAGAATTTCCTCCTCACTAATGCCGCCGCGCTGACGTTCGTAGTCGATGGCCAATTGCCAGAGCGGCGAGTGATTTGCGGCATCGTGTTCAAGCATGGCCGTGCAGCTATCAAAAGGCACCTGCATGTTCTTCCGTGACGGCACAGGAAGGACAGGGGAGAGATATTTCACTGCGATGGGGTGCAGTCGGGCCATCACATCCGTGGCGAGAAAACTCTGGGCTTTGACCTGCAAGATCGTCGTTTCGCCAGCACGGTGGCGGATGATTTCGTCGGCTTCCCAATCCAGTTCGGTAGCATCCTTGGGCAACCACAACAATGTCTCGTGGTAGCCTCCATCCATGTGCAGGGGTAGCCCATCGATCGACAAAACTTCAATCATGCCGCCACCGGTGGAGATTGCGATGAGAGAATGTTGCTCTCGGGCGTTGCTGAGCGTGAGACGATAGGTGTTAGGGTGAGGGTCGCCGACGTCGACGGTTTCGATGCGCAGGGCGATGCCTGCTTGCTGTAGCGCTTGGTCCGAGTTCGGCAAGCGTTCGTCATCGGCATCCCAGCCGAGCAAACCACCGAAAAGCCCCATGTCACTGCCTTGGCTATCGTGCGTGGTGGGAAGGGAGCCGCTGCGGTCAAATTCAACCAGCACTTGTGCAATTTCGCCATCCATCAATTCGCGGGCGAGTCGGCCAATGCGCAAGGCGGCGGCGCAATGGGAACTGGAAGGTCCCCGCATGACGGGGCCGATGACGTCGTTGAAGATGGAAACAGGAGTCATGAGCGGAGCAAGGTGGGTGTGGAATGAGCTGTTACGCCAGGGACTTGGCTGGAGTCGAAATCAACGAGCTGGCTTGAGCTGAAATTCCTTCACGCTCACGCCGCGACTCTCTTTTTCAAGCGCAATATGAAGGGTGTTTTTGCCTTTTACCAGAGTGATTTCGATCGGTTTGCTCTCTTGCCAAAGGCCGACCGTATAAGGAACGGGAAATGCGACGGGTTGCTGAGGATTGTTCACCGCGATCCACAGTTTATGGCCGTCTTGCAGTGTGGCCATGTGGGCGCTGAGTGTGTATTTCCCTGCCTGTGGAGCATCGACCACATACTCGGCTTTGTAGCCGCCAGCGATGTGGAGTTGCATACCATCGGTGAAACTTTTCATCGCAGCAAAACTGC
>JBIIAI010000006.1:0-50374 GCA_044239965.1 Akkermansiaceae bacterium | reverse complement strand
AATTTCTTTTTTCGCCCCGAGCATATCGAAAAAGGTGACCTTCACTTCGAGGTCGCGCCCTTCAATTTGCTCACCAGGGACACATTGCACGGGAATGGTGATGCTGACTTTGCTGCCTTCTTCGATGTTCGGATCACGGAAGACGTTGGCTCGACCCAGAACGATGCGATTGATTTTGTCCTGTGGTTGCTCGAAGCCTGCGATCAACTTGTCGGATGCCTTGAGAAACAAGGTGCCAGCACCGGAGGTGCCGAGTTCTTTGACTTTGTGATAGTAAGCGCGGGCGCGATCATAGATGCCCATGGCTTCGTGGCAGAGACCTAATTCGAACAAGGCGTTAGGCTCCGTGGGGTTGGTGCGGAGGACATCTTCCAATTTGGTGATCGCGCTGATCATGTCTTCGGCGATGCGAGCACTGCGGGCTTCATTGACGAGACGTTCGGCGATGGGATCGGCAATCGGTGGGGTGTCTAAAGGTCTGGCGGCAGGAAGTGGAATGGTGACGACATCCTGTGACTCTTGCGTTTCTGGAACAAAAACGCGAGGGGCAGGGGCTGGCGTGAGTTCGGGGGCCTTTGGTTCTAAAGGGGGCGCGACGATTTTTTCCACGACTTTCACCTCGCGCGAGGACTCGATGCGCATGGCTAAGGCGACACCCGAAACGATGAGTTGGCTGAACGCAACAAGGCCCATGAACCAGCAGGAGAGTCGGAAAACCAGGGTTTGTTTTGGTGTGATGGCCATGAGCTTCGGCAGAGAGTGTGCGCTCGGCCTTGAGGAAAGTCAAGAGTGCTGTGAAACGGTGGAGTGATGCTGTGGCAGCTGCTTTTGTCGTGTTACCTCTTGGATGGAAATGCTGAGGATTCCCTGCTTCAAGCTAGTTTCGACTTCAGCGGGAATCAACCGAGCGCAGGTTTGCACAATCGATAGGCCCAAGCCCGAGTGCTGGTAGTCATTGTGAGCGGAGTTTTTTTGCCAGAATCGCTCAAACATGTGATCGAGGTCAGCTGCTTGCAAGTCCGGAGCGGGATTGGAAATGCGGATCAAACCCTCGCGTAATTCTGTGGTGATCAAACTTCCAGCAGGCGCGTAGGTTATGGCGTTTTCGAGAAGGTTTTGATAGATAGAAGTGAGAAGAAAACGATCAATGTCCCAGGAAGTTTCAGGTTCAATGAGTGAATGGATCTGGAGATTTTTTTGCTCGATGAGTGATTCATAGCGTGAGGCGAGACCGAGGTGGAAACTTGTTAGGTCAATGACTTCTGGGTGCCGAGAAAGCTGTCCTTCATCTCCGCGGGCGAGGAGGGCGAGTTTGCTCAAAATGGCTTCGAGTTCCTCGATGACGACAAGCATTTCGCGGCATCGTTCCGGCGTGGCTTCATCTGCCCAGCGCTCGCCCATTTCTGCCATCGTTTTGAGTTCGGCCAGCGGCGTGCGAAGTTCATGGGCTGCTTGGCTGCTAAAGCGTTTTTCGCGTTCAAAAGATGAATCGAGGCGTGTGAGCAACTGGTTGAGCCGATCCGCGATGGGCTTGAGTTCTCGCACCATACCGTCGGTCGAAAGAGTGCGTTTGAGTTCATGCGGATCAATGTTTCCGACGTCTTGGCAGAGTTGATCGAGAGGACGCAGCCCTCGGCTGATCGCGAGACGAACGAGTGGCGCGGTGGCTAGCAGGGCGAGCAGAGCGCAAATCAAAAGGACGATAGCGAGAGTCTGCAAATGACGCTGCAGTTCCGTGCTTTGGCTGGCGACAATGATGTGGAGATTGGGAAAGCGTAGTTTTTTGTCGTCGCTGGGATCGAAGCGTTTGACGATCATGCGTGCGGGTTTGCCGTTGCCTAAGGTGGTCGCGATGATTTTTTTCTCATTGCCTTCGGGGATGGCACACGGCGGCAAAGCGTTTTGACCTAAGGAGGGAGAAACTGCGACGATGCTGCGGTCTTCTCGGCGCACTTCAAAGTAGTCGCCTCCCACACCGCTGCCGAATCCGGCGAAGTCTTGCACCGTGAAATCAAACTCGAATTTTTTGCCGTCGACTTCAGCCGCTGCAACCAAGGCTTGTGCCTTGGCGGACAAGGTGGCATCAAACTGAGAGACCATGACATGACGGGTCGCGAGAAAGATGATGGAGGTAAAGGTCAACAACAAGCCGGCGCTGGCAAGGCTAAGAGTCCAGGTGAGTTGTTTGCGCAGCGATTTCATGGAGCTTCGAGAACATAGCCGAGACCACGGCGTGTTTGCAGTAGCACTTGGCCATCGGGCAAAGCCAATTTGCGACGCAATGAATAGACGGCCGCATCGACAGCATTGCTGAGTGGGCTATCACTTTCTGCGTATAAATGGGCTTCGATTTGTGCGCGGCTCAATACTTGGCCTTGGCGGCGAGCGAGGCATTCGAGTAGAGAAAATTCCCGTGCTGTTAGAGTGATGGGACGTTGCTGTAAGGTGACGGATTTTGCGGCTGTGTCGAGGGTAAGTGGACCGATGTGTACGAGAGAGTCGGCTTTACCATGTTGACGTCGCACGAGGGCTTCCAGGCGAGCAATCAATTCGGCAAGGGCAAATGGTTTGGTGAGGTAGTCATCGGCACCTGTGCCTAAACCGCGGACTTTTTCTTCGATCGCATCAAGGGCCGTGAGCAGCAAGATCGGGGTTTTGATGTGATCGCGACGAAGATCGCGCAATACATCGAGGCCTTCCTTGCCTGGTAACATTCGATCTAACACAATGGCTTCATAGAAATTGCTGCGCGCCATCATTTCACCCTCGATGCCATCTTCTGCAACGTCCACAGCATGACCCAAGCGCGTGAGCGACTGGGTAAGCATGGTGCGCAAGCGCGGTGCGTCTTCGATGATCAGCAATTTCATCTACAAAAGATATGGCGCATGCCGCTAGAATCCGCAAGAGCGAGAAGCAAACGGCATGCGCTTTTTTCCAATCGATCAGTTGTTGGATTCTGTTGATTCCTCGATCAGCGGATGCGTGAGGTGAATGATGGTGGGTGCACCGCCGGGCATGCTATCGTGCAGGATCATGAGTTCGATCCATTGTGCCGACTCTTGCATTACGAGCATGCCCTCGGCTTTGCCGCCATTGACAGGAAGAGCTGCGAGGAGTTTGGTGCGATTGCCTTGGTCGGGATGCCAGTAGAGAATTTCAAAGTGACTATCGTCTGCTAATGCCTGGGATTGGGGGAATTTTTTCGAGGCCTCGGCGCTGGCGTTTCCAGTCAACAAGAGAAAGCCATGCTTAAGAGCAACGATTTCGCGGATGCCTCGTCCCCGTCCTACGGCCGCTTTGTGAAGCAGTGGAGCTATGGTGCCTTGGTCAAATAACAGCGCGGGATCGCACTCGATGATGACGGCATTGCCCTCAAGGTTGGGTGCGCGAAGTCCCACAAATAGCATGCCCTCAGCATAGGCGAGTCCCTCAATGTTCAAACCATTTTGCTGGAGGGGTTGCTCGATGAATGGTGTGAGCTCGGGAAAGGTTCGCAGATGTGGCATGAGCGAGCTTTTTCGAATGCCTTCGGTATTGATGGCTTGAGAGTTGTGGTCATAAGGCAGTGAAAAAATGAGGCTGCGTTCTGGTTGAGCGTCGCCCTTTTTCTTGCCCAGTCCATGGGAGCCGATCAGGTAATAAGTGCTGCGATCGGTCGCATAGGTGACGCCTTCAGCATCGATTTCATAGAGTTTTCCTTTGCCAATTTCGGGTAGCAGGGGATAGGTGTTGCGTGCGGTGAGAGCTTTATCTTGGGCGTCGATCGTCGCAGATTGCACAAAGCGTGCTTCATCGGTGATGACGAGAGCATGTTGGCCATCAGCGCTAGCGATGCCGCTGAGATCTTCTGGAAATGCGAAGCCGTTGGCGCTCCAGATTTCCGAAGGCACGCTCCATGTTACCTCGGGCGAAGACTTCTTGCAACTGCTGACAAGTCCAGAGGAAATCAGAATGAGGCAAGGCGCGATGTGTCGTTGCAGTGAGAACATGCCCTGACCTTACCTCAGCATTATGATGAGAAGATGAGGAATGAGAAAAAAACGAGATTTTTTTCATGTGATCCATGTTGCGTGAATCTAACAACCGTGATGTAGCATAAATAGATTTTTTAGAAATCTGTTAGTTCTTTTTTCGTGCGCTCATCCACTTGCGGAAATCTCCGCCTTTCCAATCGGGGAGAGTTCGTTGGTTGAGCCATTCTTGCAGCGGCTTCAGTGGCGTCATGTGAATGGGCAAGTGGTTCATGGCCTTGCTCATGGTCATCGCGGTGCGCCAGACGGATGGCGATGTGGCGAGTGTGGCGAAGGGGCTCATTGGCAGAGCGCCGGGGGAGTAGACTTCTTCTTGCTTGGCTTTATCGCGCAGGCGCAAAAGAAGATCGGGAATGGGAATGTCGACTGGGCAAACTTCATTGCAAGCACCGCAGAGTGATGACGCTTTTGGCAAGTCGGCCAACTCAGGGAAGCGGCTGCCGAAAAGAATCGGCGAGAGTACAGCACCGACGGGGCCACCGTAGGGTGAGCGATACGCGTGTCCCGATGCTTGGCGATAGACGGGGCAAACGTTCTGACAAGCTCCACAACGGATGCAGCGCAGGATTTCACGGCACTTCGATTCAAGAACATCGGTGCGGCCATTGTTCATGAAAACAACGTGCATGTTGGTGGGTCCGGAGGGTTGCTCGGGAGCTTTGGGCCCGTTGATGAATTCGGTGTAAACGGTGAGTTGCTGTCCTGTAGCGGAACGACCTAACAGATTGAGGAAAACCCCGAGATCGCGATCGGTGGGGACGATTTTCTCAATGCCTACCAAAGCGATGTGGACATCCACGGGAGCCATGCCGAAGCGTGTGTTGCCTTCGTTGGTTACGAGCACAAGGCGACCTGTTTCAGCTGAAACAAAATTCGCACCCGTGATCACAGCTTGAGCTTCCATGTATTTTTCGCGCAGGTGGTAGCGTGCGCGGTGAGTGATGGTCTCGGGGTCGTCGTTGTAATCAGCGGCAATGCCTTCACGCAAAAATGTCTTTGCAATGTCGCGGCGGTTTTTGTGAATGATCGGTTTGACGATGTGCGATGGTTCATCATCGTCGAGCTGGATGATGAATTCGCCGAGGTCCGACTCAAGGCATTCGATGCCATTTTCGATGAGAAAAGGATTGAGGTGAATTTCCTCAGCGGCCATCGATTTCGATTTGGTCAAGCGGGTGACCTCGTGCGAGCGAAGAATCGAAAGAATGGTATTTTTCGCATCAGCATCAGAATCGGCAAAATGCACATGAGCGCCATTTTTCAGCAGGGCCGCTTCGGCCTTTGGCAAATACTCGTCGAGATGATGCAATGTGTGATCTTTGATCTGAGCGGCTAATTTGCGCAGTGAATCCGGATCGGCGTAGTCGTTGTGCAGCACCTTGTAGCGTTTTTCTGTGCCTGCTGCCGAGCCATCGATCACCGAGGCTTGTTTTTCATCGGAAATATTGCGCGCGTAAGAATCGATCAGTTGGTGCATGCGATAAGGAGTTGGCGGATGCTAGCACAGAAATGGGACAAGTGAAATGGCTTTGTGCGCCAGTATGTGAAAAAAACAACGCGCTCCGTTCGGGAGCGCGTTGTCGTAAAATTTGGGAATGAAACGAAGCCGAGATTACTCTGCAGCAGCTTCTTCTTTCTCGTCTTTGGGAGCCACCACGTTGATGGTGAGGATCGTGGAAACTTGTGGGTGAACGCGAACGTTGACGTCGCTCTTGCCCGACTTCTTGATCGGTTTTTCAAGTTCAATGCCGTGACGGTCGATCACGATACCTGCAGCTTCCAATTCGCGATGAATGTCGATGGAGGTCACGGAACCGAATGCGCGGCCATCTTGACCGATTTCGAGTGTGAACTTCGGACGAAGTTTGGCGATCTTGGCAGCAACTTCTTGTGCTGTGGCCAATTCTTCTGCTTCACGCTTGGCGCGCACAGCTTTCAGAGCGTTGACATAACGAAGGTTGGCGCGGGTGGCTTCGAAAGCCTTGCCTTGTGGAATAAGGAAATTGCGAGCGTAACCGGCGCGTACTTTGACGACATCCGATTCGGCACCGAGACCTTCGATTTTTTCTTTGAGAATTACTTGAGCTGTAGCCATGACGGTAAAATGCTGTTGCGGGGCGCGGAAGTTGGTCGAAACGGTGGAATCAGTCAAGAAATAATTTTGCGGATCGTCCAAAATGCTCCAATTACTTCGATTTTTGGTCGATTTTCCGCATTTGCGCCAGCGAGATTTCCGAATTCTTCTCTCCCTACCATGAAAAATCCTCAAGGTTTCGCTGTGCTGAGAGTTTACTAGTTTGAGGATTGTGACGGATTCATCAAGAACGTATCTGGCATCCATACTTTTAAATCAAAAACGCACATCACCCCCACTCTCAGTGTTACACTAGCCTTGAAGTGTCATGCAAAATTGCTTGAATTTGACAGATTCTGGCTCTGCGATTACGTATGCTGCCTATGAATAAGTCCTTGATCGTCAACATCGGCTGGTTACTTGCTGTCGCTGCTGCGTTTATTGTGGGGATGAGCCGAGGGTCGACAGAGGCGCGGCGCGAGACTGCTACGTTGGATGTCAATGGCGTGAGTTCTTCGAGAAATGGTGAGTTGTCCGCTAGTGAGTCTGCGGCGGATCGTTCGAAGCGTCGATCGGGTCTCTCCAATGCAGATCGTCAGAAGAGTGAGATCGAGAATTTGTTCGGTTCTGTTGCCTCGGCAGCGGGTGGGCTTGAGGCGCTGGTGAATCAGGCGATGAAAGATCCGAATCCCCTGAATCGTCGATTGGCCTTTGCTCGTTTGCTTGAATCGTTGTCTCCAGAAAATGCCGAGTCAGTCAGAGCTCAGTTGGTTTCGCTGGGAGCGGAGGGGGATCAGTGGCGTGACTTTTGTTATGCTTGGGGGGCGCTCTCGGGCAAAGCGGCGATTGATTTGGCGCAAAATAGTCCAGAACGCGACCTTGCCGAAACGATGACGGGTTGGGCAGCAGCGAATCCGTCGGAAGCGATGGCGCTGTTGCAAAACTTGCCCGAGGAAATGAAAGGGCAACGCGATGAATTGACGGCGAGCGTGATTGCCGGCATCTCGCACAAAGATCGTGCCATGGCAACGGACATGATCGCTAAACTTGCTGCAGAAGGCAACGGTCGTGCCAACCAATTGATGGATATCGTGGCGCGTCAGGCATTGCGTACTGACGGTCCGGAAGCGGCTGCGGTATGGGCGGATTCATTGCCTAATGGCGCCCTCAAAGGTGCGGCGATGGACCGCATTGCCGAGGCGTATTCTCGTAAAGATCCCGTCGCTGCTGCGAACTGGGCCCAGAGCCAAGCGGCAGAGCCCTATGCATCAAGAACGATTGAACAAATCGGACGGCGCTGGGCGGAGCAAGATCCTGTTTCAGCGGTCGGTTGGCTGGAAAATCTGCCAGCGGGCAATGGGCAAATTAGTGGCTTGCGCAGTGCCTTTGGCGACTGGGAGGATCGGGATCCTGCTGCTGCGAGCCAGCATTTGTTGAATATGCCGCAATCGCCAAAGCGCGATTCAGCGATCAGCGGGTTCTCCATGGGTTATGCCTGGCAAAATCCGCAAGCCGCTATTACGTGGGCGCAGGATATTAGCGATCCCACGTTGCGCCAAACAACGCTCACGCGTGCTGGTGAGGCATACTTGCGGACCGATCCCGTAGCGGGACAAGCTTGGTTGCAGACTAGTGGGCTGCCAGCCGAAACACAGCAGCAGATCCTGAACTCCGCCAACCGTCGCCGCTGATTTTTTTTGCTACTATGAACATAGTAAAATATGGCTCACTTTTGTTAAGCGTTTGCTGCGTGGTTTCCTGCGCTCGTCCGAGCGGCGCCGATGGATACATGACGCGCGGTTACAGCGTGCGTGGGCAATCGTATCAACCGATGTCGGTCGAGCAGGCCTTGCACTACTCGGAAGTAGGCGAAGCATCTTGGTATAATGAATCGAAATTTTTTGGCCTGATCCGTGGCAATACCTCGCTCGGAGAAAAAGTTCAGCCGTGGCATTTGATTGCAGCGCATAAAACCTTGCCCTTGCCGTGCTTGGTGCGCGTGACCAATCTGGAGAATGGAAAATCGGTGAAAGTGCGCGTCAACGATCGCGGGCCATTCATCGCGGGAAGAATCATCGATCTTTCCCCGCGCGCAGCAGGGAAAATTGACATGAAACAACAAGGTTTGGCTCGTGTGAAAGTAGAAGTGCTTTCGGTCGGCGATGGTTCCTACAAGCGCAAAGTCCGGCGCGGATTTTGGTAATTCTTGATGACACAGCTTTGCTGAAACATGCGACGGACAACAAACGTATGATGTTTGCTATATGAAAAAATATCTTCTTCTCGCCTTCACGGCTTTATTGAGTTCTTGTGCTACCATCGCGCCACCAGCCAAGTCTGGCACCGTGGATCACGTAGTGATGTTCTGGCAGAAAAATCCTGGCAATCAGGAAGACCGCAAAAAAATTACCGATGCCATGGATCGACTTCGTGTGATCGAGGGTGTGCAGTTTTTGGATTACGGCACAGCGGTATCCAGTGATCGCCCTGTGGTGGATGATTCGTTCGATGTCGCCTTGCTCGTGCGTTTTACTGATGTCGAAGCTCTACACGCCTATGAGGCTGACCCACGCCACGTGAAGGAAGTGAAAGAGGTATTGCTGCCACTGACGAAAAAGATCCAAGTCTACGACTTTACCCGCTGAATTGGGCTCTCCCACTCAACCATAAAAAAACACCGCATCCTGAAGAGGTTGCGGTGTTTTTTGTTAGGTTGTAAAAATGGTTTACTTCAACTCCTTAATGCGGAGGTTGCGAAATTTGTAGGTTTGGCCTTTTTCTCCGTGATGCTGGATGCCGATTACGCCTTCCGCATCGGTGGTGTCTTCGATGTCGGTGGTGACGACTCCATTGACTTCAATGCGGATCTTATTGCCTTTGCAACTGATGCGGTAGGTATTCCAGTCGTTGCGTTTGAAGGCATCGCCGGCGCGCTTGCGGAAGGCGGCTTCGCTTTCTTTATTGCCTTTGATCGGACTAGCAAACCACATGCGACGACCTTCATCGTAGAGACCACCGGACCATTTGCGATTCGCATCGCCATCGACTTCAGCTTGGTAGCCGAATACTTTGTTTTTTTCTGCATGGGCGCGAAACATAAAGCCGCTATTGGCTTGGCCAGAAGGCAGGAGAATTTCTCCTTCGAAAATGAAATCGCCGTAGGTTTTTTCGGTAACGAGAAAGAACTTTTGGTTGCCGGTGAGGTGGATCTCGTCTCCTACGACTTTGGCCTCGCCCCAGGTGTAGGCATTTTTCCAGCCATCTAATGTTTTGCCATCGAAGAGTGGTTTGAAATCAGACTTGTCCTCAGCGCGGCAAGTGCCAGCGATGAGACATGTGGTGATGAATAGGGTTAGTAGTTTCATTGCAGTGGAGATCATCATAAGGAACACGAGTCAGAGATCAAGCTCGGAACGTGACTGTAGAGTCACGCATAAACGTGACGTTTTTTTTCATGCTTGTGACGTAGGGAGAGCGGCATCGAGCCAAGCATCCATGCCACCAGTTACGTTAGTGACGTTGGTGTAGCCATTGTCTAACAAAAATTGTGCAGCGCGTGCAGAGCGGCCGCCTGCTTTGCAATGGATGATCACGGCTTTTGCTGGATTGATTTCGCCAATGCGCGCGGGGATGCTGGCCAAAGGTATGAGCTTGCTGCCAGAGATGGCTGCTTGCGCGTATTCATCGGGCTCGCGGACATCGATGAGCTGGAAGTCATCTCCTGCGGTGATTTTGGCGTGGAGATCTTGGACGGTGATGGATGGCAGTGGTGACATGATACAATGATTTGGGGCGATGGTTTCGGGATTGTGACTAGAAAAATGAACGGCTGCGAGCCGCACAAGATGCCGTGCGGATCAGGGCGTAGAGTGATGTGTCGTTATCGGGGGGATGCGCATGGCGTGCGTTTCGATCTTGAGTTCGGGCAGGATGGTTAATTGCGACCAGCGCTGCATTTTTCTGTTAGATCGGGCCATCGAAAGTCATGATGTTTTCGACATGACGAGTGTGAGGGAAGAGATCAAAGGGTTGCACGGCGGTGAGTGTAAATCCGGCATCGCGTAGGATGGCGAGATCACGCACTTGAGTGGCGGGATCACAGGAAACATAGACGACGCGGCGCGGGCGGAAGGCGATGAGTTGGTCGAGGAATTCCTGTGTGCAACCCTTGCGTGGAGGATCGATCACCACGGTTGTTTGAGCGGCGGGAAAGGTGATGTCGGCAAAAATGGCTTCAGCACTCGCTGCGAGAAAGCTGGCATTGGTGATGCCATTTTTCTCCGCATTTTTGCGGGCCCAATTGACTGCGGCCTCTGAGACCTCGACCGCGGCGATTTTTTCGAAACGCTTGGCGAGAGCTAAAGCAAAGAGACCTGAGCCGCAGTAGGCGTCGATGAGGAAATGAGTCTCGGGGAGGCAAGCTTGTTGTGCCACGTAGCCGACGAATTCTTCGAGGATGAATGGGTTGTTTTGGAAAAATTCACCGGCGAGGAAATCATAGCGGAGTGATCCGCAAACCTCGGTGACGATGGCATTGTTGTCGGTTTCCACTTGGCGATTGCCTGTTTCATCGACGGTGGCACGCAGGAGCAAAGTGCCGCCCTTTTTACCAGGATTGCGGCGGGTTTTTTCACGCACGGCAGGGAGTGCCTCGTTGATTTCTTGCATCGCAATCGGACACTGGGGGACATCGAGAATTTGCGAGCGTCGACCTTGTGCCAAAAATCCAATCGGCATGAATTCCTCAGGACTGCGCGGCTTTTGATAGTGTGGAGTGATTTTGGAACGATAGCCCCATTGTTGTGGCGATGGATGGCAGGGGTTGACGGGAAAAGTCATACCTGCCATGTGTTTCATCAGTTCTTCGACTTGTCGTGTTTTCCATGCAAGCTGAGCGGGATAGGAAAAATGCTGGTATTGGCAACCACCACATTCAGTGAAAAGCGGGCATTGCGGGGCGACGCGATCGGGTGATGCCTCGATGACCTCGACGAGATCTGCTAGAGAATAATTTTTCTCATTGCGATAGACTTTGGCCTTTACCGTCTCGCCTGGCAGGCAATAGGGGACGAAGACTACCCAGCCGTCGACGCGCGCAACGCCCATGCCGAGATTGGTTAGGGAATCGATACGCAGCGATAGCTCGTGATGATAGGGAAATGGCTCGGGACGGAATTTTTTCGGTGGTCGCACAGGCGCTAGTGAGGCGTGGATTGAGGCGATAGGAAAGAGTAAAATGCATGATTGATTCACGTGGAATCGATTTTTCGCAAAAAATACGCAGTCAATAGCAGGATACGAGTTGCGAAGGTCGTTTTGCATGCTTATGTTCTGTTTTATCGGAGCAAAGCTCTGATGAACTTAAAATACAAAATACTATGAAACTAACTAGCATTATACTAACGTTTGGAACCTCCCTTGTTGCATCTGTATTTGCCGGAACGGAAGCTCCGATTATGACAACAAACAGCTGTGAAGCTGCGGATGGTTTTGCCGCCGCTCGTCGTCCGATGAGTAATCCTACCTTGTTTGATCTTGCTGTGCCACGCACCAATGCGCACGCAATCTACATCCATCAATCTTTGCCAAGTACGGTGGCGACTGCCGGTGGCGGCTCGGTTGATCTTGATGGCAGCTTTGATCTATACGCTCTCCAGTTGGAGTATGCATTGAGTGAGCGTCTCTCGATCGTGGCCACCAAAGACGGCTATGTGGATTTCAATCCTGATGCGACACTTTCCGAGTCGCACGGTTTTGCCAACCTTGCTGGTGGTCTGAAATACGCTTTTATCTTCCAACCGGAAAATGGCTTAGCTGTTAGTGGAACAGCGACGGTAGAAATCCCCACTGGCAGTGGTGATATCACCCAAGGCAGTGGTGATGGTGCCATCAATCTGATCGCCACAGGTCTGAAAATCAATGGCCCGTTGCAGCTCGCTGGTGCTGCTGGTGTGCATGTGCCCTTCGACAATGACGCATCGTCTACCACTTCTTTCGTCAGCACACACGTCAGCTATGAAGTGCATCGTTTGTTCACTCCACTTGTGGAACTGAACTGGTATCACGTGATCAACGAAGGTGACGGTGGCTCTCGCTACAGCAATCAACTTGGTGGTGCTGTTCCTGGTGCAATCGGCTTTGAAGGTGGAGACCTCCTCAATTGGGGGGCTTCTAACGGAAAAGACAATGCCGATATCGTGACGCTGGCTGCTGGTTTCCGCTCACAGCTTACCGATAATCTCAGTGCTGGTGCCGCCTATGAAATTCCGCTTACCGACGAGAACGAAAACTTCATGGAAAGCCGGATCACGGTGGACCTGATCTGGAACTTCTAATCAGTTTCCCTCTTTCATTTTTAGTCTACCTTCATGTTTTGCCACCGTTTCTCCTTTGCGAGTGACGGTGGCATTTTTTTAGGCTAGTATTTGGATGCTCTTAGGGGAGAGCGCGTGTCGCTTTCTCGATGGCTTGATTGGCCGCGCGGACATCGGCTTCATGCACTCCTGATTTGCTGCCATGAGGCCATGTGAAAATGGTCAACGCTTGGTTCAGTGCCTCGATGGCTTTACGTGCTTCGTCACCGCCATCAGCTTTGGCGTTGGCTCGGAGGATGTGGATTTTTTCCCAAGACTCAATGCCATCGCGCAGACGCTCGAAGCGCACCGATGAACGATTTCCAGGGTAGACGAGAAAGCAATCACCGGAGGGCCAAGAGGTGAAGTCCGTGGATTCGAGTGGGTTCTTCACCCATGAATTGTAGGCCCAGCGCAGGTAGCCGTCCATGTCTGCTGCTGCGGCAAAGAGTCCTAGCCATTCCGCTTCGGCGGGAGGAGAAAATGTAAAGGTGTTCGGAACAGGAGGGCTGGTGCAGGTGTAAAAGGTGGTCTTTTTCCCTGCTGCTCGGCGTTCTGCAATGAGTGGTAGCAGGCCATCGCTGTGTTGAATGATTGGAGAGATGTCGGCGAATTCGCGAGTGAGTTCGCTAGGTGCATTGATCGCGGAAGCGATGCCAATTTCTGGTGAATGCTTTTGGATCGTGGCCATGGCACCGCGCATGAGTTCGTCAGGGCGCTCGTCGATGCCAATGTTGGTGCGCTTCAACCAACCTTTTTCACGGAGGTGACGAACGAAATCCTCGAGGAATCGGCCCCAGTGTTCATCATAATCTGGCGTTCCGGGGCGCAGTGCGGCATCGATGTGAGAGGCGCTGGCTTCATCGTAGTAACGGAACTTGAGCGACCAAGGAATCATCGTATAGCAATGGATGCGCGCGTTTTTCATGCCGACTTCATCGGACATGAAGGAGACCCAGGCATCGAAGTTTGTGTAGTCAAAGTGCCATGATCCATCCTTACGCTTGGTCCATTCGATCATAGATGGGAAGGCATCATAGGTCTGACCGTTCCATGCCTCATGCACCAAGGTGGTGGTGATGGTTTTTTGTCCCGCATCGGCAAGGCGTTTCATCATCGGCTTCATCAGCGCAAAATGTTCTGGTGACCATGCGGGTACGTCATGCCAGCGAGCCACCGATTCGGGGTGTTGCCAAAGATCGAGGTGAAAGGCCCAATCGGCGGGCGCCGGTAGGGTGGCAGAAAGCACTTCGACTTCGATGGGGAAATCCAGTGTGCCTGAGTCGCTACGCACGCGCAAGCCACCACGATAGAGTCCTGGTTTGCTGTCGGCGGGGACATCGATGCTGATCCAGATTGGTCGATTCATTCCTGCTGTGAGGGTCATCTGCGTGGCAGTATCAATGATGTCACCTTGTGGTTTGCCATTGGCTAGGGTGTAGCGGATGAAATTGGCATCCAAAGTGAGCGGTTTACTTCCTGCTTGTGAAAGTGGCATTGCTTCAAGGCGAAGATTTTCCTGCACGCTAGATGCAGTGACGAGCACCTGTGCATTGACTCGCTCGCCACGCCATGCGCTGATTTTGACGCCAGCTTCGGTTGGTGCGAGTTCACAGGCGCCGCTAGGTGGATAACGACGATCAATGCTGCCGACTCCACCTGTGAGACCTGCGGTAGGAGCCTCGGCATAACCTTCGATTTCCACGATGTGCCCACCTTTGTTATTGCCGGTGGAGTTTTTCAAAAAAGTGCTGCGGACGTAGCGAACTTCGCGTGGATCAAAACGAAAGAGATCGCCCTCGGCTGTGGCTGCGATGGAATTAGCGCTGTGGTCACCGAGGATGAACCAGGATTTTTCGTCAACGGAACCTTCGACTTTGTATTGGTAAATGCGGCCATCGCTCCAATACGGCCAGACGCGAATGGCGGATAGTTTTTTTGCTGTCCCAAGATCAATCTGATGCCATACAGGCAAATTTTCGCAGGCCCAGTGCGATGTAATATCGCGATTGCCATCTACGGCCAGTGCGGGTGTCTGTTTGTCCCAATGACCGCTCGCACTGACCTTGGCATGGAGAAATAGGTTGCTTGAGCTACCCGTGGCAGCTTCGGTGAGGGGCTCGTATTTTGGTCTACGCTCTGGTTGCGCGGAGAGCGGAAAGAGCACAGCGGACCATCCGACTGTGCAGGAAAAGAGTGCAAACAAACGTGTCATGACAGAGTCGTAGTGCGAGCGTGAGATTTGTCAAGTCGAGAGGGGCAGTAGCGATTTGACCAAGAGGTACAATCCAGCGAAATAGGAAGATTTGCGAATCAGCTTGTCATCTCTAAGTGATGTGATAGTGTGTATTAAATTACACAATCTATGCTGCATCGATCTTTTTTCTTATGGATGGGCCTTGTCGCATGCTTGCATGCGCAGGCTTCGAAAACCCCTACGGCCTTTGAGCCGCGAAATATCGATGGCTCGCAAGACATTCAGCCAAACATCGCGCCCTCACGTTCGAAAGATGAAATTGTTACCCGTGCTGTTACGCATGTGGTTCTCGGTGATCAGCGTCAGTGGGCTAGTGCTGATGGTCGCACAATCGACGGGAAGTTGATTGCGTTTGAAGACCTCGTCTTAGAAAGCAAGAAGGGCGTAGCCCCTGCAATGCCCGACCCACCGAAGCATCCCACGGTGGTAAGAGATGGAAAAATTCGACTATCGGTGAACCAGAAACCCGTTGTCATCGCGTTGTCCAAATTGAGTGTGGCGGATCAAGAATATGTCGAAAAAATTCGCGTTCGCCACGCAGTGAAGCCCTGAAGCTTATTGCGGCATTGGATTGTCGTCCACGAGTGGGCGGGCGAGCATTTCCTCATACATGGCGATGTATTGCTCGGCCACTTCCTCGTGATTGAAGCGTTGCTGTGATTCGCGCATCACGCGGCGCAGGTGCTCTTCTTTGACTTCCAGAGGCAAGCGATAAAACTGCATTGCCTGATCTGTGGCCCAGCGTAAGGCGGAGGGATCGTAATGATCAAAGCGGAAACCGTTGCCAGTGCCGTTTTGCACATCGAGGTGATTGATGGTATCGTAGAGTCCGCCTGTTGCATGGACGATGGGCAGCGAACCATAGATGGGCGCGGTCATTTGTGGCAATCCACAAGGCTCGAACAAGGAGGGCATGAACATGAAATCAGATCCCGCATAGCCTAGGCGTGACAAGCGCTCATCGAAGTCGACGATGGCAACACGCTCTTGCAGGCCGAACTCGCGCACGATCTGATGAAAATACTTCTGATGAGGCCCATTGGCGATGACTGCGAGTTGTAGATCATCGTCCCAATAATCGGAGACCAGGCGTTGAAGAATGTCTGAGAGCAATTGCGGTCCTTTTTGCACGGGATCGAGACGAGATGGCCAGAAAAACAGCGGAGCGTTCGGATTTTCTGTGAGTTTCAGCTCGCGTTGTAGGGCAAGTTTGTTGGCCTTTTTGCCCTCGATCACATCGATGAAATGGTATTGTTTTTCGATGTAAGGATCGGTTTCAGGATCATAGGAAACATCGGGCGCATTGAGAATGCCTTTGGCGCAGCCCGCGTAGTATTTGTGGCGTAGCTCGGTGCGCACGGAGTCAGGCACCATCGGATGCCAGCCCTCGACGATTTCCCACAGGAAGCGCGGACTGACAGTATTGATGAAGTGAGCGGAAAAAATTCCACTGGTGAGCAAATCCACGGGCATGGTATTACGGGCATGCTCATAGTTGTAGGGCAGTCCATCGTAGTAGAGGTTGTGCCAAAATTCCGCGGCATCGATGCCACTGTCTTCAATCTCTGGCAGCCTCACGCGTTGTGTGTGGATGTTATGAACCGTAAAAAGGCTCTTGATTCCGCGGCGGCGAGCCATGCCGGGAATCAAGCCTGTCATCCAGTCATTGCAATGAATCAGGTCAGGTCGGGCATTGGGGATGATATGATTGATGACTTCCCTCTGGAAAACCATGGCAATTTTCGTCGATTCCTCGGTATAGCCCGAGTATACTTGCTCACGGTAGTAAAATATTCGGTCTTCGGCGAGATGGATGTGGGCATTCGGCAGAACCTCGTAGTATGTCCGCAACTGCTTTTCGTGAAAGCTGAAAACATCACCTTGGAACATGCGGCGGTAGTTCGGCAGGGCGACGTGGACATCCGCGCCGAGCTCAAATAGTGCGGAAACCAGCGAGGCCGAGACATCGGCGAGGCCGCCGGCTTTGGCGGACATGCGCTGCGCATAGTTCCCCATACCTGAGGGCAGGTAGGTGATTTCTGGGGTGACGATGAGGATGCGGGGTCGTGTGGTGGAAGACATGGACGTCAGGGGAATAGAATGTTTTGTGCCAGTTCGCAGATTTAGTATGACTTTTTTTTATTCTATCCGCCAAGCAAAACCGTTCATTTTTTTCGCGTATCCTGCGAAAAAATGCTGCACTAACGACGCGCCACACGGATGGCTTGACAAACTGCGGGAAAAATCTGCTTTTTCCTGCTGACCACACCCGGTGCCGAGAATGAGTGATCAGCGATGCGCTCGTAGGGGAGGCTTTGCAGCAAGGATTCATTGCCAACGGCAAGAATGTGGCTGTAGTGCTCGGTGACATCCGTGATGACCAAGCAAATCAAATCAAGCTGCTCTTTTTCGACGAGCTCATGCAAATGTGCAAGAAGTTCGTCCTTGCGCCCCGCGAGCGCTTCCATGCCGAGCTCTTCTACTTGGGCAATGGAAATTTTTAGCCCTTCATCACTGAATTCTTTGCGATCGGCATTGACGATCTCGTCGACGGTGCCATTGGCTAAAAGTGAGCCGATGGCGAAAAATCGGCGAGTAAAATCAGCAGCTTCCACCCCTGCAACGTCGGCCAGCCAGCCTAACATATCGCGGTCCAGATCTGTGGTCGTGGGCGATGTGAGATTGAGAGTATCGGAAACAATTCCAGCCAAAAGACACAGCGCGACTCCCGGCTCGGGCGTGAGATCACGGTGCGCAAACTTCCGTGCCACCAAGGTGGAAGTGGAGCCTACGGGTTCGTTGAGGTAACGAATCGGCTCGCGTGATACGAGATTTCCCGCGAGGCGGTGATGATCGACGACTTCGACGATTTCCGCTTCTTCTACACCGCGAACGGCCTGGGCGTATTCATTGTGATCCACAAGCGCCAGACGCAGGCGCGGAGGATCAATTAAGTCTGACTTAGAAACCACGCCGAGCAGGCGATGGTCATCGGGTGAAAGAACGGGGAAAAGCTCCTGCGCCAAGGCAGAAATGCGTTTTTTCAGCAGTGTCACGGGTTCGGAAGCCGCAACGGTGATGAATCCTTCATCGAGCACATTGCGAACTGTGCGTGAGCAACGGATGAGAGTTGTGCAAGATGCCGTATCTTGCTTAGCAAGAAGCAGGCAGATGTTTTTCTCCGCGGCACGTTTTTCCAGTTCGGGATCGATTTGATAACCGCCTGTAATCAGTAGTGCTCGCACGCCGAACTCAATGGCGAGATTATGAACGTAGGGGCGATCGCCACAGATCACCAAAAAGCGATGAACTGTACCCTCGGCCCGTGCCTGAAGCAGACGTTTCTCGACGGTATTTTGCGAAGATGCTCCCACCAAAATGATCAGATTTTCCTCATCCTCCGAGTTGGGGCAGGGGGCTCCTGCGGTTTCGGCCTGCAAGGTATCGGCCATTTTTTTCAATGCCACGAGTACCGTTCGCACGGCTAGCCCTTGGGTTTCCGCAGGAAGCAAAAGTTCTAACAAATCAAGATAACGCAAAATACCTGTGACATGACCATCATCATCTACTACTGGCACAGCGCGCACGCCACTGCTCAGCATTTTCTGATAGGCGGTGAGAAAGGTATCATCGGGCGCAACTTGAACAACGTTACGGCGGCACATCATGCCTGCACTGGTGCGCACGTCATCGATCAAGATCGGTGCCTCGATTTTTGCTTGATCCAGAACCCATGCGGTGCGCGGAGTGAGCTCACCACAGCGGGCTGCGGTGGCGCTCGGTTCGCCCGTGAGACGCAGGAGCGCAGCATGGCCAATGGCCGAACAAATCGCATCCGTATCTGGATTGCGGTGTCCGATCACATAAAATGGCAATTCGCTTCTCCAGGCGTTCATAGTTGCTTGGGGGTGAAAGATTCAGATCACCTCACGTAGGCTGCTCGCCCCGGGCCATCACGACTTTTCCGGTGCGGACCGTCTCGATGATGGTGAATTGGGAGAACATGGTGATGGCGGCATCGGCCTTGCTAGTTTCACCGGTGATCATCACGATCATGCTGGTGGGAGTCAGGTCAACGGTGCGACCACTGAAATGCTCGGCGATCTGAAGGGCCTGTGAGCGCTCGGCAGGCGAGCACTGGATCTTGATCATGAGCAATTCGCGCACCACGGCGTTGTCGCTATTGTGTTCGAAGCAATGAATCACGTCGATGAGTTTGTTTACCTGCTTGATGATCTGCTCCAGACCGGAAGGATCACCAACGATGCCGATGGTCATGCGCGAGAAATTCGCGTCACGGCCTTGGGATACGACGAGGCTGTCGATGTTGAAACCGCGGCGCGCGAAGACTTGGCAGATGCGCATCAACACGCCGGGGCGATTGTTGACGAGCACGGACAATGTGTGCACTGCTTGGTCAGGAGAAGGAGCTACGGGAGTGTCAGTAGTGACGATCGTTTGCATGGAAGTTTTCAGTTACAAGATTGAAGTTTAAGTTAGATAGAATCATGGGGAACCAATTGATCACGTGGAACCAGTTGGTTTGGCCATCTTGTATTTCGGTGGCTCAATGAGCATGTCTTCGAGCGCGGCACCGGCGGGAATCATCGGGAAAACGTTGTCGGTTTTGATGCACTCGGCATGAATCAAGATCGGGCCATCGTTGTAAGCGAGGGCTTTTTTGATCATGCGAGTCACGTCAGCCGGGCGTTTGATGTTGACGCTGGGGATGCCATAGGCGGCAGCCAGCTTGCAGAAGTCAGGGTTGCCGATGAGATCGACGCCGCTGAGGCGATCATCGAAGAAGAGCTCTTGCCACTGGCGCACCATGCCGAGGTAGTGATTGTTCAATACGACGATTTTCACAGGCAGTTTGTGGATTGCTGCGGTGGCGAGTTCGAACAATGTCATTTGGAATCCACCGTCGCCGGAGATCGAGATACAAGTTTTGTCAGGGCAGGCAAACTGCGCGCCAATCGCGGCAGGGAAACCGAAGCCCATCGTGCCGGCTCCACCTGAGGACAGCCACTCGTAAGGACGATCGTTGAGGAAAAATTGTGCAGCCCACATCTGGTGCTGACCGACGTCTGTGGAGACAATCGCTTTGCCCTTGGTTTGCTTATACAATTCCTGGATAACCTGCTGCATGCGCAGACCACCTTGTTTTTTGTAGTTGAGAGGGAACTTTTTGCGATAGCCATCAAGCGTCGCATTCCACTCAGTGGTATCGAGACGAGAAATGCGCTTGTTGAGTTGGGTGAGTGCCGCTTTGGCATCGCCGATCACCTGAATGTCCGGGCGGATCATTTTGTTCATTTCGGCGGCATCGATGTCCACGTGGATGATTTTCGCATTGCGACCAAACATGTGTGGTTGGCCGATGATGCGGTCATCGAAGCGTGAGCCGACGTTGAAAATCAAATCTGCTTCGCAAATGGCTTTGTTCGCATAGGCCGTGCCGTGCATGCCGATCATGCCGAGCGAGAGCTTGTGCGTCTCGGGGAAAATTCCCTTGCCGAGCAGAGTGGTCGTCACGGGAGCGTTGAGCGTTTCGGCGAAATAGAGCAGTTCGTCAGCGGCGCGAGCGATCATCGCACCTTGGCCAGCAAGGATCACAGGGCGCTTCGATTGCGCGATGAGTTGCAGCGCTTCGTCGATGGCTGTTGGGCAAATGTTAAATGCCTCCTCAGGATGGTAGCCGGGGAGATCGATCTCGGGCTCCATGTCACCGGTGAAAGGTGATTGTGATACATCCTTCGGAACATCGATCAGGACCACACCGGGGCGCCCCGTGGTTGCGATGTGATAAGCCTCGCGAGCAACCTTCGGTAGATCGTTGGTTTTTTTCACCAAGAAATTGTGCTTCACGCAGGGCATGGTGATGCCGAAAATGTCAGCCTCTTGGAAAGCGTCTTTGCCGAGCATCCAGGTGACCTGCTGACCGCAAAGCACGATCATCGGCACGGAGTCCATTTGCGCGGTCATCAAACCAGTCACCGTATTTCCAGCACCAGGGCCGGAGGTTACGAGGACGCATGCGGGTTTGCCTGTAGCGCGGGCGTAGCCGTCAGCCATGTGCACAGCGCCTTGCTCGTGGCGGACCAAGATGAACTTCATGTTGGTCTTGACTGTCTCCAGTGCATCGAAGATAGGGAGCGCGGCACCGCCGGAATAGCCGAAGACGTACTCGATGCCGAGTTCGTCGAGTGTTTTGATGAGCGCCTGTGCGCCGTCGAGTTGTTCTTTACTCATAATAGGGAAAAATTGCGGTTCGGGGGCTATGATAGCCTTTTCTGAGGATTGTTGCAATCAAAAATTGCGATTTTTTCGGCAAGAGTGTGTTTATTTTGCGGTTTTTTCATTAAAAATTGCGTTTTTGGAAAGAACTTGCCCTTTTTTTGATTATGCCGCTCCTGTTTTTTCTCTTTTTGCCTTGGCGCGCAAGGATAGAAAAACACCGAGGCCGATCAGGAAGATTAAGCCGGCTACGAGGACTCGAATGATTCGCTGCATGGCTGTGTCCACTTTTTCATTTGCCACGGTTGATGATGGGATTTGTCCTGGGATACGACGCAAGATCAGTTGCCCCGGTTTCGCCTCCATGCTCGTCAGTCCCGATAGCACAGGGCCATAGATGGCGTCACTTTGTTGCTCTAAACCGAAACGGTAGGGCGGGATTTGTGCGATGAATTCACGAGGCACTGTGGCTTTTTCGACATCGAGCGCCTCCACCTGAAATACGAGCGTTTTCTCGGCCAGCACCGGTTTGAGCGTAGCAATGGAATTGAGATAGCGCTTTTCATCCGTGCCTGGCATTCCATTCATTGGGCGGTAGTGATCTGCGATTAATTGGCCCTCGCGAATCTCTTTGACCAAAAAATACGGTTTGTAATCGCGCAACGGAGCCGCCGTAGCGAGGATGAAGTTCAGATCAGTTACGTTGAGCACGATCTCGGCAGGTTCGTTCGGGCGATCGACGATTTGATTGCGAAATGCCGTCAAGCGAGCATGTAGGGCATTCAGCTCGGATTCTTTACCCTCGATGCTCACGGGGCTCAGTTCCATGGGTGTCGGCGACGTGAATTTGCCGATCTCCTTGTTTTGCTGCCACAGTGAATACGCCGATACACTGATGAGAAAAAGCGCCACCGATGCCAGAATCAGCATGATCACGCAACCCGCAAAGGGTGAGCGTTGCTGCGTTTGATCGACCTTCGCAGAAGGAGCGGCTGTGGGTGTGGAGCTTGCCATGGCGCGAGTATGCCGAAGAATTTTCATCTGCCAAGGCGCGAATGCAGCAAAATTCAAGCTCTTTTCATGCGGTATTGCTGCGCGTGATTCGTGCGATTGTCATCATGACCCGATTCTGAAGATGATGGATTTTTCTCGAAAAATCGCCTGAGATTTCTCGGGCCGATGCAGAAGTGTCAAAAAAATGAGCGATTCCGCTGCTTTTTCCTCGATTTTTTCATTTAAGGCTTGCCAAGAGATCCGAAATGTGGTTTTTGACCCGTCCGCGAGTTCGTCTGACTTTATACTGAATATGTTACCTGACAACATCATTCCTTTCGATCAACCGAAGTCCGACAACCGCTACCCAGCACTCCCTATGAAAAGTGAGCTCGTTTACAAAGCAGCAGAAATTATCGACGATCCACAGAAGTTGATCAACCTCGTCTCGAAAAGAGTGCGTCAACTTAACAGTGGTCGTGCACCCTTGATCCCTACCGTGCCTAGCATGGGAGCTGCTGACATTGCGCTCACAGAGATTATCGAAGGCAAAATCAAGATCCAAGAACTTCCTGCTGAGCAAGCTTAAGATCTGGCTGACCGGATCGAGGAAATGGCCCGCGCATGAGTGCTGACATTGCTACGAACCGCAAGGCGGGCCGAGATTTTCACATCAGTGATAAATATGAGGCCGGCATCGAGCTACGCGGAACTGAGGTGAAATCCATCCGTGCAGGCAAGATCAACATCTCAGATGCCTTTGCCCGTGTCGAGAAAGGACAATTGTTTTTGTATGGCTGCGACATTCAGCCTTGGGAAACTGCGTCTTTGTGGTTCCAGCACGAGTCGAAACGGCCACGTCGACTGCTCCTGCATAAGCGCGAAATTTTGAAGCTCGATCAAGCGACTTCAATTAAAGGTGCATCTTTGCCTCTCTTGCGCATGTATTGGAAAGATCGCAAGGTCAAGGTCGAGATCGGTGTGGGTAAAGGAAAAACCCACGGTGATCAGCGCCACGATTTGAAAAACCGCGTTGAGCTCCGTGAAGCCCAACGCGAAATGGCGCGCTTCAATCAGCGTGCGTAAATGCCGCACGGCGAGAAAACGGCGGCCGGGCCGCCCGAAATGCCGACGGGAGGAACGATGACGTTCACACTTTGGCCGTCCACTGTTAGGCTTGCCGACTGCGCGACTTTCTCCAAACCTTGTTGCTGAAACTGCGCCGTGGCAGCAGGCGAGCGATTGATGAGTTCAGCCGCACCCAGTCCGTGAAGAGAGGCCTCAAAGACATGGCCACCTACTTCCACGCGTGCGCTAGCAGAATCACCTTCACCGCTGAACGTGATTACCGCATCCAACACGGGAGCATTTTCAAAAGGCGTACCAGCGAAAATTTTTGGTCCAAAATACGCGCCAACTTTCGAGCAAGTGCTCACAAATCCCATCACCACCGGAGCTGCCGTTGAATCTGGTTGCCAGAAAATCATTCCGCTCGGTGCCGAGCCCACAGGTGTGTGAACCATGCGCGCCACGTGAACGATTACGTTCGGTGCTGCTGCTGATTCCGTAGTCAGCGCGACCAAGTCAACGCCATTTTCCCAAGCCATTCAGTCGTTCATACTCATAACGTATGAATTCATACCGCAAATTCCATCCGCCTGCAATCGCAAAAAAGACAAGAATCAAATTCAATGCAATCTCACTCGTCCCCCCACCAATTCTTGCCATCTCTCGACTCTAATTCGGAAAGTTTTCCCGTGACACTTGCTAGCATATTTTCCATCATTCGCGCCAAGGAAAATCGCCTACACCATGAGCTCATCATCCGTTCCATCTGACATCGAGATCGCCCGCCACGCCCGCATGAGCCCCATGCAAGAAATCGCTGATGTCTTGCTTATTCCCCATGATGATATCATTCCCTACGGACGCCATAAAGCCAAGGTTTCGCTCGATTTTGTCGATCGCACCCAAAGTGCCACGAACGGCAAATTGATCCTCGTTACCGCGATCTCTCCAACGCCAGCAGGAGAGGGGAAAACTACCACTACCATCGGCCTCGGCGATGCCTTGAATCGAATTGGCAAGCGCAGCACCATCTGCTTGCGCGAGCCCTCGCTCGGCCCTTGCTTTGGCATGAAGGGCGGCGCCGCGGGCGGTGGTTACTCCCAGGTCGTCCCCATGGAAGACATCAACCTCCATTTCACGGGCGACTTTCACGCGATTACCTCCGCTCACAATCTTCTCGCAGCGCTGATCGACAATCACCTGCATCACGGGAATGCTCTCGATATCGATCCCGCACGCATCGTCTGGAAGCGCGCTCTCGACATGAATGACCGCGCCCTTCGTCAGATCATCTCCGGCGTCGGCGCACCCAGCAATGGTGTCACTCGCGAGGCCGGATTTGACATCACCGTAGCATCTGAGGTGATGGCGATTTTTTGCCTAGCAGAATCAATCAGTGAGCTCCGTGATCGTCTGGGCCGCATGATCGTTGCCTATACACGTGGGAAAAAACCCATCACCGCCGCTGACCTGAACGCACAAGGAGCGATGACTGTCTTGCTCCGCGAGGCTCTTCAGCCCAATCTCGTGCAAACCCTCGAAAACAATCCGGCCTTCGTCCACGGTGGCCCATTTGCCAACATCGCCCACGGCTGCAATAGTGTGATCGCGACCAAGCTCGCCATGCGCTTAAGCGAATTCACCGTGACCGAGGCTGGCTTCGGTGCGGATTTAGGCGCGGAAAAATTCCTCAATATCAAGTGCCGCCAAGCTGGACTCCAGCCGGATGCTGTAGTTCTCGTCGCCACCGTACGCGCGCTCAAGATGCACGGCGGAGTAAAGAAAAAAGACCTCACCACGCCGTGTCCAGCTGCCGTGAAGCGCGGCCTAGTCAATCTCGAAAAACACCTCGAAAATCTCCGCGGCTTCGGCCTTCCCGTCGTCGTAGCCATCAACCATTTCCTTGGTGATGCCGAAGAAGAACTGTTAGAAATCGAGAACCGCTGCTGCGATCTCGGAGTCAAAGCCATCCGCTGCCGCCACTGGGCGCAGGGTAGTGCTGGTGCGGTCGATCTCGCGCATGAGGTCGTCGCTATGACCTCACAGCCCCACAACGCATTTGATCATCTCTATCCGGCAGAACTTCCCCTGTGGGAAAAAATCCGTTGCGTTGCCCAGAAAATCTATGGCGCCACCGACATCAGTGCCGCCCCTGCCATCCGCGCCAAACTCCGCGATTTAGAACAAGCAGGCCTCGGCCACCTCCCAGTTTGCATGGCCAAGACGCAATATTCTTTCAGCACCGATCCAACACGCATGGGTCGACCTCTCGACTTCGAGGTGCCGATCCGCGATGTCAAAGTATCCGCCGGAGCTGGCTTCGTCGTCGTTCTCACCGGAGAAATCATGACCATGCCCGGCCTCCCCGCATCGCCCGCAGCCGAACTAATCGACCTCGATTCCGATGGTAACATTGTGGGTCTATTTTGATTTTTTGTGATCAAAGCTGGCGTAGAGTTCATCGAAACGATTCTTCCTCGAATAAAAGTGACCGCGGTTGAGTCTTTGCATAACTGCTAGTTCCATGGAACTACTTCGACTGCAAATTTTTTAAATAACTCGACCTTACAAAACTATGATCCACGCCCGCTTGATTCCTCAGTTTATCGTTTCGCTCGCCCTCGCGGTGAGTTTATGCGCTCAACCCAGCGATCCCTTTGCCGCATCACCGCAAGATTCAGCTGCGCAAGATCCTTTTGCCGAGACCAAAGCTCCAGAAAAGAAGGTTTCTGAAGATGGAGCTCAATACCTCGTCACTGCAAAACTTTCCTCTGAAGAGGGGGGGCAGTATAGCTTTGAAGCAAATACGACTCTATTAAACCAAAAGATCGAATGCTGTGGTATGGTTGCACTTGTTCACCCCGAACGATGGGTGATTGAGGTTGAAACATATCTGCACAATGATCCCATTCCGTTGATCTATGTGAGTATCGATAGTCTGAATTTGGTTTCCAAGGACCACAAAGGCAAAGAATTTTTCCCTTCGATTTTCCGTTCGCAAATCCACTACAAAGGCCCAGGCGAATATGTGATGGGCAAGATGAATGGCATGACCCTCACGGTGGTGATTGATCTGATCGAAAAGGCCCCTGCAAAAGCAGACCCCAACAAGCCAAAAGACGTGGAAAAACGCTGAGGCAGCGCGGTGAGGAGTAAGAGTAGAATTTTTTATAAGCAGACGGTGAGAAATGTTCCTTTCGATTTTTGAATCTTATCGTGTGCAAAGTTAGTAGCTGCGTTTAATAACTGGTCAGCTCCGATGTGCGCGGTGATTAAGGGAGAATCACGAGCTTTCCTGCATTTCTCCGCGCAAATGCCTTGACCAAGAGGGTTTCAGTGCCTAGGGATGCGCATGACATTTGACCAATTAGGGCTCAACGCTGCCGTTTTGAAGGCAGTGACGGATTCGGGCTATGAGACTCCTACCGCCATTCAGGCTCAGGCGATTCCGCTGGTGTTGGCGGGGCGTGACGTCGTCGGAGCCTCGCAGACAGGCACCGGTAAGACCGCAGCTTTTGCGCTACCATCGCTTTCAAAAATCGAACCTCTCGGCAAACCGCAAATCCTTGTGCTGGAGCCGACTCGTGAGCTGGCGCATCAGGTTGCCGAGCAATTTATCAAATACGGCAAGCACACCGGCCTAAAAACGGCATTGCTGTATGGCGGCGTTGGTTATGGCGAGCAGGCGAAGCAACTGGAAGAAGGCGCGGACATCGTGGTGGCGACTCCAGGTCGCTTGATGGATCACTTTTACCGCGCAACGATGCGTTTTGGTGCGTTGAAAATCCTCGTGCTCGATGAAGTGGATCGCATGCTGGACATGGGCTTCTTGCCCCAGGTTCGCAGGATCGTCAATCTTTGCCCTTGGGATGAGCGGCAGACGCTGTTGTTCTCTGCAACGATGCCGGCGGCGATCCAGACCTTTGCGCAGTGGTGCCTGAAGGACCCCATCAGTGTGGAAATCGCCAAGCGCGCGGTCGCCAGCACTGTGACGCATGCCTTTTATCCGGTTGCGATGGATCAGCGCGATGAACTGCTCGTCGCGTTGCTCGATGGAACGGAATGGCATAGTGTGATTATTTTCACGCGCACTCGCAAAGAAGCCGATCAGGTCACGGACATTCTCAAGGAAAGTGGTCATCCCAAAGTGGTGGCGATGCATAGCGATGTCTCGCAAAAGGACCGCATGGAAGCATTGCAAGGTTTCCGCGATGGCAAGTATGATGTGTTGGTGGCAACCGACGTGGCGGCGCGCGGCATCGATATTTCCGGCGTCTCTCACGTGATCAACTACCGCGTCCCAGAAAATGCCGAAGACTACGTGCATCGCATTGGCCGGACAGGTCGTGCCGAAGCGGAGGGTGATGCCTTTACCATTCTCACAGCCGACGAGCTTGACTACGCGAAATCCGTGGAAGTCTATGTGGATCAAAAAATCCCGCGCAAGAAGTTGGAAAATTTTGCCTACACCTACACGGCGATGCTCGATGACGAGCCGATCCGTCAGATCCGTCGCAAGTCCTCGGGACCGAAAAAGCGTCGTTAATTTCCTCTCACTCATCGCCCTCATGCGCGTGCTCGCCGTCGATCCAGCTGTTCGCAATACCGGATACGCGGTATTGGAAGGCGATCCTCGCGCGCCAAAGGTGTTAGATTTTGGAGTGATCTCGATTCCCAAGGCCCAAGCGCAATCCGTTGCGCTATCGGCGGTGCGCAGTCATCTTTATAATTTGATGAAAAAATGGCAACCCGATGAAGTCGCGGTCGAGGGAATCATCTATGTGCAATCGCACCAAACCGCCATCAGTATGGGCGCGGCGCGTGCGGCGGCCTTGATTGCTGCGGCAGATCACGGGTTAAAAATATACGAATATGCCCCGCGCAAGGTCAAGATGGCAGTGGTGGGTAAGGGGACAGCCGATAAGGATCAAGTCGCCTTCATGGTGCGGGCTTTATTGAAGCTCAGTGAAACTCCTCCTGCTGATGCTGCCGATGCCTTGGCGATCGCAATGGCTCATTTGCAATCGGGCGACCCGCTGCGGGCGAAACTTCTCGATCGACGCCTCCTTTAGTCGAAAATCTAACTGAAATTTTTCTCACTATGCTAGAATCAGGATTGATCAGCTATGCCGATGGACTCGCCTTGCAAGAGCGGGTGGTGGCGGAAATTCTCGACGGCGCAGCAGGGGATCGCTTAATCTTGTTAGAGCACGAACCCGTTTATACAATTGGCCGCTTGCGCGATCAATCCTCGCTGCGTGATCCCCAACGCCTGCCGCATCCAGTGGTGGAAACCAACCGCGGTGGGCAGGCGACGTATCATGGTCCTGGGCAACTTGTCGGCTATCCGATTCTTGATTTGCGCCAGCGCGGGCAAGATCTGCATGCGCATCTGCGGATGATCGAGGACGTGCTGATCGCGTCTTGTGAGCGTTTTGGCGTGGCTGCGGGACGTCGCGATGGTCTAACAGGCGTGTGGGTGGAGAATCGGAAAATGGCATCGATCGGAGTGGGTGTGAAAAAATGGATCAGTATGCATGGCTTTGCGATCAACATCACCAACGAATGCCTTGCGGGATTTTTTGCGATCACGCCATGTGGCATTGATGGTGTTACCATGACCAGCCTGAGTCAAGAAGCAGGTCGCCCGATCACGGTGGAAGAATTTGCAGAAGTGGTGCGCGAACTTTTTCCTTAAGGAGAAGGGATTTGCAATGCCATGGCTTATTGTGGTGGCATTCGATTTTCTCCTTGCGCTGGTAAGGTGATATGCGAACCTCTTCGCGTTATGAAAAAACTCATTGTTTCATGGATGGGAGCGCTTGGCTCGTTGTTGTTGATGTCTGGCGCGATGCATGCGGCTGAGCCCGTGGAAGAAGGCTTTGTGTCGTTGTTCGATGGCAAGACGCTGGACGGATGGAAGATCAATCAAGCGAAGGAAGCTTTCGCGATTGAAGATGGAGCGATCAAGGCGAATGGCGATTGCTGCCATTTGTTTTACGAGGGTAAAGTAAATGGAGCCAAATTCAAAAACTTCGAGATTCGCTTGGATGTGATGACGCGTAAGAATTCAAATGGCGGATTTTTCATCCACACCGTCTATCAAGACAGCGGTTGGCCGAGTGGTTATGAAATCCAAGTGAACAACACCCAAGGTGATCCGCAGAAATCGGGCGGGCTTTACAACACAGTGAAAAATCTGACGCCCTTTGCTGATGATGCGTGGATGAAGTATGTGATCATCGTTAATAATGGTAAAGTGATCGTTTCGGTGGATGGAAAAGAGTTAGTGAATTATCAAACTGAAAAAGACAGCAGCAAGCTTTTGGTAGATGGCGGTACTTTTGCCATTCAGGCCCACGATAAAGGTAGCACCACATATTACAAAAATATTCGCGTCAAAGTGATGCCGTAAGCTTTTGAGGCTTAGGTGTTTTCTCGGGTTGTTTTAGAATTTTTTGCATTGAATTTTGTCTGCGAATCACAAAGGTCTTGCATCTCGGGAAAGATTTTACTAAGCCTTTGCCATGCAACTACGTTGCATTAACATCTCTCTGTGTGTGGCGTCGATTGCGGCAAAGCACATGGGTTTCATGGGAAAACAGTCGCCAGGTGCCGGGGGGCACCTGGCGACAAATCGTTACGGGTGTGGGCAAGAATTTGCGGCGCTGCGCTACATGAGAATGACACATTTTCTCATGAAAAAATCGTCAGTTCTCAGGGTTTTCTGACGTTCTAATCATGAACCTATGAACCCCATTTCATGAACTTTTCCCCGTTCGTCTTTTGTCTATTTGCCGCGACGCTGGTAGGTGATCTGTGCGCACAGATTCCCTCTTTTCCCGGTGCTGAGGGCTATGGCTCTACGGCCACGGGGGGGAGGGGCGGTGATGTCTATATTGTCACGAATCGGAATGCATCGGGCGCGGGGTCATTTGCGGATGCAGTCAATACGGCGCCGGTCGCGGGTAGGACGATAGTTTTTGCTGTCAGCGGGCACATTCGCTTGCCGAGTGGATCAGGTGGTGGATTGACTATGGCAAAAAGCAAAATCACCGTGGCAGGGCAAACGGCTCCAGGTGATGGCATTTGTTTTTGGAACAATACGATGAACCTCACGGGAGATGACCTCGTAATGCGGCATCTGCGTTGGCGCTATGGGAAACAAACCGCGGGTGGTGACTCGGTGGACATCAGTGGCTCGCAGCGGATCATTCTGGATCACTGTGATGTGATGTTTTCGACCGACGAGAATCTCTCATCCTTTGGCACGCCTCCCGAGTATTTTACCTTCCAATGGAGCATCAATGCTTGGGGCCTGAGCGGACACTCGGCGGGTGGACTCTGGGACATCAATCACGCTACGGCGCATCATACTCTGTGGGCTAATAACCACACGCGCAATCCGAAGTGCATCGGACCGTCGGTGTTTGATTGGGTGAACAATACGGTCTTTGGCTGGAACATCGGTTTCAATCTCGCAGCGAACAATGATCTGATCAATCGAGTGAACATTCGCGGTAGTACTTTTAGTCATGGTGGTAGTACGGGCAGTGTGATCTATGGCGGCGGGGCGAATGGCGATGGCTCTAACAAATTCAAAGTCCACATCGCCGATAGCGCATTGGATGGAAACAACAATGGCGTGCTTGATGTCTCGAAATCAAATTACGCGATGGTGAGCAGTGGTGTGCTGTATGATCAAGTCGCAACTCCATGGCCGCAAACGGTGGATGGTGTCACTGGTGCAGCGGTCGTAGGTGCACCTGTCACGGTGGATGCGCGACTTACTGCTTACAAAAAAGTTTTGTCAAAGGTGGGTGCCGTACGCATGGAATATGATGCCGCACGTCCCCTGCGTGATGAGATTACACAACTCTGCGTTTCGCGCAGTGCCGCGATGCAGCGTGGCATCATCAGTGATCCACTGGAGCTCGGGCTCAGCACCGGCACAGCCTTCGCCGCGCTGAATTCCACGACGGCACCGACCGATGTCGACAAGGACGGAATGCCAGACATTTGGGAAAACTCGCTCGGCATGAATGCGGCTCTCGCTAGCCACAATACGATCTTTACGAGCACGGCAGGAACATTTTTCCCTGCGAATACGCCAGTCGGCTACACGCACCTTGAGGAGTATCTGCATTTCAAGGCGCAACCTCATGTGATGATGCCCAGGAACACGCTGGCCAGCCCGAGCTTCATTGATCTGGATCTCTCACGCTACACCAGCGGTTTCACAACCAGTCCAGTTTTTACTCTAACAAATGCCAGTGGCGGTAGCACATCGCAAAGTGGCACAGGTGGAAAGGTCGTTCGCTTTACACCAACGGTGGATCAATTTGGCCGCGCTTGGTTTGACTTCACTGTGACGGACTCCGCAGGAAGCGCATGGACGCAACGCTTTCTTCTTTTGCTTACCAATACATCCACTCCGCGCGATCTCGTATGGGTTGGAAATGGCACCACCAATCCGTGGGATCAAACGTCAATTATGTGGACGCGAAGCGGCGCGGCGACGAGTTTTAACGATGGCGATTTTGTGAGTCTCGATGACAGCGGCTCCGCCACTCCTACGATTGCCCTGAGTGGGACGATTCAGCCTTTCGCTGTGCTCGTGGATGCCTCTGTGAAAAATTACACGCTCACGGGCGGAAATTTTGCCGGTAGCATGGCTCTCACGAAACGCGGTAGCGGCACACTTACTCTGCGTTCCAATCATGCACATACGGGGGGCACGACGATTGAAGATGGTGCGCTCGTGCTTGGCCTCGTTGGGACTACGCCCAATAGCACGGGCGGTGTCGGCAGTAGCGCGCTCACGCTGCTAGGTGACTCGACTCTCACAAATGCATGGTTTGGAACGCAGCTTCCTCTCGCCGCACCGATTGTTGTTCCCGCGGGTGCAGAGCCTGTGATTAACACGGGGCGTAACATTCGCTTCAATGGCAGTCTCACAGGAACGGGAACGCTTACTTTGAACAACCAATCGGTGACGGGAAACACCTTTGAAATCAACGGTGCATGGAACGCATTTGCAGGGACATTGCGCATCACTCATGGCGGTGGCACGAATAGCAATGTGCGCACGATTTTTAACGGCGGAAGTTTCAATGGTCTTGGTGCAGCGGCGCTTGATATCGATGCATCCTTAAGCATCAATCCCGTGACGAATTCTGGTGGTAATACCTTCAGCATCGGCTCCCTGACGAGTAGTTCGAGCAATACGATCTTGAATGGAGGAAGCGCAGGATCACCCAATTACACGATTGGTTCCTTGAATGCCTCGACGACTTTTGCGGGTAAGTTTCAAGGCAATTCGATGCTTACGAAAGTGGGCACTGGCACACTCACGCTCACGGGGGCAAGTAGTCATACTGGGGCTACTGCTGTGAATTCGGGCACACTGGAGATGAATGGTAGTTTTGGCAGCTCTTCGGTGACCGTTGCTAATGCGGCGAAAGTTTCTGGCAGTGGTAGCTTCGGTGGCGCGGTCAATATCGCGAGTGGTGGGATTGTTGAGCCGATGGGAACGCTGACAACGGGCCCACTGAGCATGACGGCTTCGACATTGCTGTATGATCTAACAAATTCTCCCGTCGGAGCGAATGATCGCGTGGTTGCTGGGGCGGCAACGATCGCGCTCAGTGGCCTGCATACCTTTGTTTTCCACTTGCAAGATGGCGATCTCTCCGCCGGAACATATCCACTGATCACGACCACAGGATCTCTTCAGTTGAATGGCGCAACGTTTTCCCACAACCTGAGCAACACACCTCGTCAGAGCTTTGCGATTGCGACAACGGCAAATGCTGTGAACCTGGTGGTGACAGGCTCGCCGACAACCTTGCTGTGGTCGGGGGCGCAGACGCTTTGGGATGTGGCCAACACGAGCGCATGGTTGAATGGCGCAGTCGCGGATGTTTTTTATCAAGCGGATGCCGTGCATTTTACCGATGCCGCAACGAATGGAAACGTGACGATTGTCACCAATGTGGAGCCGCGGACTGTGCTGATTCAGAATACCTCGGCGCGGCCTTACATCATAGGTGGTGCTGCTCTTTCAGGGGATATGATATTGACAAAATCAAGCACGGGTAGCGTCACGCTCAATGCGGCGAACAGCTTTTCAGGTGGCTGTGTTTTGCATGATGGAACGATTCAACTGGGCAATGCCACCGCGAATGCAAGCGCCTTGGGCAGCGGCAACGTAACGATGAATGGTGGCGTTTTGAAAATGTTTAGCGCAGGAAATAACACACATGCGGGTACTTTGCCGAATGCGCTTCATGTCAGCGGTAGTGCACGACTGGAAGTAGCTCCACGATGTGGCTTCAGTGGCAACGTTAGCGGCGCAGGCACGCTAGACTATCGCACCAACTACGTTCGGCCGGATGTCACGGGGAATTGGAGCGCGTTCACTGGACAACTCAATGTGACCACTGCGGGCTCGGGTGATTTTCGGATCGCTCCCAGTTATGCATGGTCTGGTCTGCCGAATGCCTCGGTCAATCTTGCCTCAGGCACCTATTTCTATATGAGTGGAATCGTCAACAACGGAGCAGGAACGACAATTCCTATCGGAGCACTCAGTGGTGCAAGTGGGTCACATTTGCGTGGCGGGCCTACTGGCGATCGTACACTCACGTATCGCATCGGAGGAAAAGACGTGGATGCTACTTTTGCAGGAAACATCAGTGAGCAAGCCCCTACCACCATCACTGCGTTGACGAAAACTGGCAGTGCCATGTGGACGCTGAGTGGCCTATGCAGTCATCGTGGCGCAACCGAAATCGAGTCAGGAACTTTGCGCTTGGCGTCACCTGCTAATCTAACACAAACATCGCAGATCAATGTCAATCCCAACGCTCGATTGGAACTGGCGGGCGGTACGGTAACGGCTGGTGATATCAGTTTCGCTAGTGACTCGACACTGTATTTCTCCGATGGATTGCTGACAGGTGAGACATCGCTCGCTGGAAATCTCTCACTTGATTTAGCTCCGCTAGCTGGTGGGCAAAGCAAAACGATCATTCAGCAGACGGCACTGACTCCGATCAGTGGTCAGTTCACGAATGCAAGCGAAGGATCGCAGATCTCTAGCAACGGTCAAACCTATCGCATCAGTTATGTAGGAGGTGACGGCAATGATCTTGTGCTAACCGCATTAACCAACATCGAAAAATGGCGACATTTGCATTTTCAAACGACCCTCAACGCTGAAGATGCCGCCGATCTTGCTGATCCCGATCAGGATGGTGTGGTGAATTTGTTAGAGTATGCCACGGGTTCGAGTCCCACTCTGCGCAATGCTACACCAGGAACCATGTTCAAGCAGGGAAGCGTACTGAAATTTTCCTACGTGAAAAATCCCAGCGCTACTGATGTTGTGTACAGTGTCGAATGGAGTGACTCATTGCAATCGGCGTGGTCCACTTCAGGCCTTGTCATCACACAACAAGGAAATGTTGTTACGGCCACGATCCCTGCATCGGTGCCTCGTCGTTTTGTTCGTCTCAAAGTTACCATTGCTCCCTAATCCATTAGATTCCATGTTTTCTCGTTACTTAAGCAATCATCGATCCTTGTTTTTTCAATTATGCTGTGCGATCATTTTTTTGTTAGGATCTTTGCAATCGCAAGGTCAATTGACTTGGTCGCTCGCGGGGGGCAATGCTAATTGGCCGGCGGATAAACGCACGGCAATCGTTAATGCGATGAATGCTGCGGTGGCGGTCTACAATGCGAATGGATATTTTCCGAAGCAGCTCACTGCCAACTACAATGCAGGTGTTCCCACGGCGCAGGCAAGTTATAGTGGATGGATTGATTTTGGCGGACAGATCAGCACGACGACGGCAATTCATGAAATTTCACATACCTTAGGAGTCGGACAGGTGGCGGCGTGGAATAGCAATCGCTCGGGTGGGGTGTGGACGGGCGCTAAAGCGAATGCGCGGATTGTTTTGTATGATGGGGCTGGTGCTGTCATTGGTTGTGATAGCATTCACTTTTGGCCTTACGGCATGAACTATGCCTCGGAGGACAGTGCGACAAATCGGATTCGTCATGTGCGGATGGTAGCTGCCATGCGTTGGGACATGGGGATTGTTGCTGACAGTGATGGCGATGGCATGCCCGATGACTGGGAGATGTTTCATTTCGGGAATCTATCGCAGGTCGCGACCGGAGATTTTGATGTCGATGGCTCAACAAATCTTGCCGAATACAATGCGGACACCAATGCCTCGCAAGCGTTTTCATTCACTTGGAATGGAGGTGCAGGAACTTGGGATACCACATCGCTGCGTTGGTCGGGAGCTGGTTCAATTTGGCGCAACGGAGGAAATGATGCGGCAACTTTTGCCTCGACGGCAGGCGCAGTTGCGGTAACAACGGGCACAACGGTCAATGATTTACTCGTTAATTCTACTGGTTATTCGTTTGCGGGCAGTGCTGTAACGTTCACGGGAAAAAATCCTTCGGTTAACGTTGCCTCGGGTGCTACTGCAACGATCTCATCGGTTGTTCAAGGTAGTGCGGGATTGATCAAAAATGGTACGGGAACTTTGATGCTTGATGGTGCTAACACTTTTACGGGGCCAATGACCTTGAATGCAGGAGTGTTAGATCTTTCATCCACGGCTCGTCTCTATATGAATGGAGGTTCGGATGTGACCACGATTCAAGGGGGAGCAGTTCTTTCCTTTGGCGGAAATTGGGGCTGGAATGGCACAATGCGTTACATGGGCGTGCGTGCCGAAGATACCATCATCGATTCTGGGACCCTGCGCCATAAGGGCAATAGCAATGCCAAAACAGCGGATGGTGCTGGTCGCTTATTCACGATCGGAGCTGGTGGTGCGACTCTCGATTCAGAAACAGCGGGGCAAGAGTTCACGATTGGTTATCGATATGATTATAGTTCGGCTCTGGTCAGTGAAGGTGGGCCTCTGACCTTAAGTGGGGAGGGGAATGGTGAGCTGAATTACAATGTGCCCGGAACGGGGGCATTGATTAAAAGAGGAGCTGGGACATGGAAGCTAACAGGAACTGCAAATAGCTACAGCGGGGGAACGACAATCGGCGTGAACACCAATTCGGGAACAGTCGGTGGCATCCTCTCAATCAATGACAGCACCTCGTTAGGTTCTGGCTCTGTAACGATCATTGCCGGAAATCCTGCGGGCACCCACCAAGGAGCGCAATTACAGTTAAGCGGCGGCATTACACTCACGAATCCGACTTGGAACATCAGTGGGCTGGGTTATGCAACCTCGGCTGGGGTATTGCGAAATGTGAGCGGTAACAATTCCATCCAAGGTGATGTTTTTCTTGCCGGAGGCGCAGGTGGTAGTGTGATTTCAAGCGATGCAGGAAAGCTCACTCTCACAGACATCAGTTGCTCATTTGTATCACGTACGCTGGAATTCACGGGTGCAGGGAATTTCGACGTAACAGGAACGATTTCTAACGGAACTACTGTTGCCTTGCCCGTCACGAAATCCGGCAATGGTCAACTCACTTATGTCGGCAATCAGAGCTATAGCGGTGGAACGGTGATCTCTGCTGGTGTAGTGCAAGTGGGCAATAACACCACTACTGGGTCCTTAGGAACTGGTGCGGTGAACAATGCGGGAATCTTGCGCTTTCATCGCAGCGATGACGCTCTAGTGGTGCCTAACATCATCAGCGGTGCTGGTTCTATGCAATGTGGCGTAAGCACAGGCGGTTCAGTTGCTGCGGTCACCACCATGAGTGGCATGAATGATTTCACGGGCGCGATTACCATCAACAGTGGCGGCCTTCGCATTACGCGTGCACAAGCACTTGGTTCCGGAAACAAAACGATCACCATGACGAATGGCACCAATGGGAATTGTCGATTGCTCCTCGATGGCACAGCGGCAGCGATACAAATTCCTTCTTCGGTGAGCTATGTCATCAGCAATCAAAATCTCACGTATCCCGCGATCATCAACGAAGCGGGAAACAATAGCATCGCAGGTAATATCTCGTTAACGAATGGCGGTGGCGCTACTCGTGTGCGCGTTGACGGCGGATCGCTGGTTCTCTCTGGTCAGATCACACCGGCGGTATCCGGGAGAATTTTGATGTTAGACGGCGTTGGTCAAGGGACCTTGAGCGGTGGCTTGAAAAATGCAGCATCGACGGTAGCTTTGGAAAAACACGGTAACGGTACTTGGGAAATGATCGGTTCAGCGCATACTTACACGGGGACGACAACTGTGATGGCGGGGCGCTTGCGTCTTGCCTCTTCTCTTTCATCAAAAGTGATCGTGCAAGCTGGGGTGTTAGAAATTGTAGGTGATCTGAATCAAGGAGCAGATGTCGAGTTGCAATCGACAGGGCGTCTGGAAATTCGGGCCGATGATACCTGGACGGTAAATCAAGCAGTTTCCCTGTCTGGTGATCTTGCCATCATTAGCACAGGGCCTATCGCGCGAGGTCAAAGCCGAACGATCATCAATAAAACTTCTTCTGGGCCGATCGTTGGAATTTTTTTAGGAAAATCGGAAGGCTCTAGTTTTGTTGTCGACGGTGTGAACTGGACGATCTCCTACCAAGGCGGTGATGGCAATGATGTTGTCATTTCAACACCACCGCTATCGCCCATTGAGCAATGGCGCATGACTCGATTCGCGAGTTTGGAAAACGCAGGCGATGCGGCGGATCTCGCTGATCCCGATCGCGATGGTATCGTGAATTTGTTAGAGTATGCCACCAATAGCCATCCGACTTTAGCAAATCAATCACCTGGCATTCTCGATAAACAAGGTGCGGTAATGACATTTTTTTATACCAAAAATACGGCAGCTACGGATGTCACATATATTGTGGAATGGAGCGATTCCTTGCATTCGACTTGGTCAACAGTAGGTGTCGTGATCTCGCAGCAGGGAAATCTTGTCACGGCAACAATCCCCGCCACGGTAGGGCGACGCTTTATGCGACTGCGTGTGGAGCGGTGATCACTTTCGTTGATAAACACGCACGTAGTCGACTTCCATCGCGGTTCCATGGATCGAATCGGTGATTTTCCCACCCCAGGGAATGATCGCGAGGCTTAGCCAAATTGGCGAAGGACTGTGGCAAAAGGTATTTTTTTCGCGGCGGATTTCTTTGCCGTTGAAGTAGAAAACGAGCTCCTTTTCGTTCCATTCCAGTCCGTAGGTTTGGTAGTCGCGAGCGAAGTTGTAGTTCCCTTGATTGATGTCGAACTGCGCCATGGCAACCCACTTCGAGCCATTGTGATACTCGATGCGATAGTTGTCCATCATGCCACGCCAGCTTCCGTTGTCAGGCCATCCTTGGACAAATTGCACGCAGCCAATTTCACGTTCGCCCGCTAGAGTGAACTCGACTGATTTCACACCATCGATTTGTGTCACCCAACGTTTGGTGATGTCGCCATCGACGAGAAGCGGTGCGGTGTTGCTACCCGGTTTGTGCGATCCGCTTGCACTGATGCGTGTGCCTTTTTCGCGTGCAAAATTCACTAAGCCTGGCTTATCCTTGTCTGCTGTCTTCGAGAGAGCTTGTGGATAACCTGCGGGGTTCACGTTGTAGATGCGAAACTCCCCGATGTGAAAATGACTGCCATGAGTTGAGGTCAATCGAACACGGCGCGTCTTCACGGGAATTTCCAGTTGAATGCTCACATCAGGACGCACACCAAAGGAAAAACTCTTCGATGAACTCGGATGCGTTTTTTTGCCATGGACCACCTTGATGTCAGACCAGTTGTGAATATTTGTATTGACCTCGTTAGGAAAATGCCCCTCGTTGATGTCGATCTCAAACGCTTTTTTTCCTGCGGGAACTTTCCCTTGCGTCATCAACCAAAACGAGTTGTTTGTGCCCTCGGCCGCAGCGTAGCGATAGCGGCACTCGAAGTATCCATATTGAAAATGGCGCTTGGTCCAGATGTTGCCAGAGGTCCAATCGTTGCCACCACGTTTTTCTTTGCGGTTGATCAATTTTAGCGTGCCATTTTTCACTACGGCATTTTCGCGCCAGCGACTGCTCAGGATGTGCGTGCTCGCTGAATTTTGCGATATCCATTGCTCATCGAGTTTTGCATCGGCGTAATCAAATTCATCACTCCACTGCAATCTCCACTTCTCGGGTCCTCCCGGTAGTATCGACGGTGCAGAATGCATCACTTGCGCGTGGGATAAAACTGTGCCTAACAGAAGTGCGGGAAGGCTCGCAGAAACAGGGAAACGAATCATCGTAGTAATACGCCAAAATTGGATTCTTTTTGTCGGAGAAATCGTCCAACAAGTAGATCGTGAAATGGTTCAATCGTCTGTGCTGATTGAGGGCGCGCTATGCTCGATAAGCCTGCATTCTTGTCCGATTTGGAAAATAAGTTTTGCGGCTGATGTGATCTTTGAATCGCAGCATTAATGTAATTTCTTTGACAGCAGATGCACCCGTTTATTGAACCAAGCCAAGCAGTATCCGTTTAGCAAAAAAAAAGCGACCTACCCACGTGTGATACAAAACCATAAGTCCAACATTGCGGGAAGGAAGCCTTGAGGAAATTACTTCATATTTGATAAAATTGATCAAAGATCTGGTGGACTATTGCGCAAGAGTTGAATTGATTGAAATAGTGACAAAATTTCCGATGGTGACGCTAGCGTCTTGGCCTGTTTCAGCGATCGCTGTGGGCATTGCTATCAATTCGGCATTTCCGTTCTTCCATGCGAAAATCTTGAGTTCCGTCTTCACTTTTCCGTCAGGTAAGTGAGTTGGTGTGAGCTCATAAGAATATGTTTTACCGCGCAATTCTGCTATCTTGCCACTTTCGACGACGACCGATTCCTTCTTGATGGGTGTTTGTTTCTCCTCAATCTTGATTGAGAGTCGTAACATCTCTGCGGCATTTGTGAATGGTATCGCAACGAACAAGCTGAGAATTAAGGTATGGAATTTGGTCATCGTTAAGGGAAAACCACAAGTGAATCTTTTTGTCTATCAGTTACTGCGACCACGGAAAAATAGCGCAGAATCGATCATTCCCATTAGTGCGCTGCTTGACTCCGGACAGGGGCGCAGATGAGTTGATCTTAGAGCTTGATGTAAAGCCAGTCACGTTAAACTGCGATCAGCTCTGAACATTGATGATGGCAGAATCCGTGATGCTGCAAATATCTGTTAGATTAAAAAGTTGAGAATTGAATTGGACGATTAAGTCGGTGTCGCCCGAGATGTCGCATGTCGCACCTCAGTGGAATGCCTGTGCAAACAGGCAGTATGTGGAGACGGTGGCAGCCGTTTTTCCCGGCGTGTATCCGAATGCTGAATCCCGGAAGTTACAAGCATTCATGGAGATCTATTGGGTGCACTTTAAGCGAACGAAACGTCGTGAACCCGAGCCTGCTGGAACGATTGCTTTCCATGTCTGGAGTGTTCCGTTGTCGGTGAGAAGGGTTCCTGCTCCGACGCTGTTCCAACTTCCTGTGGCGAGGTTATCACTCCATTCGACGTAGAACGTAACGTCGGTGGCGGATTTATTTTTGGTGTAGGTGAATTCTAACAGGTTTCCGTTTTTGATGAAAGCGGTGACGGCACGGGTGTTAGCGTGAGGGTTTTGTCCAGTGGCGTATTCTAACAAAGTATTTTCACCATCGTTATTGGAATCTGTTAGGTCGTTGTTGGCAATGCTGCCGAAGTGGGTGAAGCGCCATTGCTCGATGGGGGTGAGTGTTTGGGCAGTGAGAACGATGTCATTGCCGTTGCCACCCGTGTAATTGATCGTCCACTTGTAGCCGCTGGCAGCGAACGTCGATCCCTGCGGTTTGTTGGCAAAGGTGCCGCTGACTGCTCCGGTGCTAGTTTTGTTGAGGATGGTATAATTGCTTCCTGTTACAAGACCGGGCGCTGCGATAATGTCGAGATTTCCTGCTAGGGTGACATTGCTGCCGACTGTCAATGTATCGTTCGGTCGCACTTCGTAGCGTCCATCGCTATTGATGGAAAGGTTTCCTGTGGTGCTGGGTGTGCCGAGAACAGAAAGCGTTCCGGTGGTGGCGGTGATTGCGCTGGTGAGGCTTCCGCTCAGGGCGATTTTTCCGGTTGTGATGGTTGTGGCTCCGGTATAGGTGCTTGCACTTGTTAGGGTCAATGTGCCGGTTCCTGATTTTGTTAGGCCGCCATCGCCTGCTCCGCCTGTTAGGAGCGGTTGCGCGATGGTGATGTCGAAGCCGTTGGTGTTGATGAGCGCGCCGCCGGTCTTGATTTGCGCGGTGGTCAGGCCTTGCATGAAGGTCGCGCTGGATGCTGTCGGCTTCAGCGTGCCGCCGTTGAAGTTGAACGTGCCGAACGTGTCCGTGCCCACGTCCTCCGTGATTTGGTTCACGTTCAGCGTGCCGCCGTTGAGGTTGTATTCGCCGCGACGCGCTGCGGTATTTGTCGCGGTGGTGCGTGCCATGTTTAGTCCACCAGTGACGGTGACAGTGCCAGCATTTTGAATGATGCGTCCTGCGGAATTGCGAGTTGCTGCGGGTGCGCCGGTGAGACGCAGTCCGCTGCCAATGGTGAAATTTCCATTGCCGCTGACCGTTACCGTGCTCCAAACATTGTCGCCTGATACTTGGTTGGAAATCGTCGCTGCACCACTGATTGCTAGCAGTCCGCCGCTGAGATTGAGGTCGCCCGCACCGGCTCCGGTGAAGCCGTTGTTCAGAGTGAGCGAACTGGCTTGGATGGTTCCAGCACTTTGATTGAAAACGCAGTTGGCAGCTCCGTCGTTGCCGTTGCCGACGGTGATTGCACCGAAGCGGCTGGTGGCACTGCTGTCATGATTAAAGATGCCGACGGCTGTTCCGCCAAGAGCTAGACTGGCGCCGGTGACGGGTGCGATGGAGCCGCTGCCAGTGATGGTAAGTGTGCTACCCCTTACAGTGATGGCACCGCTGCTAGTGCCTGCGCCACTGACCCGCAAGGTTCCCGCAGTGACAGTGAGTGCTCCTGTTAGATTGTGACTTCCGGAAATTACCAGCGTGCCAGTCGAGTTCTTGGTGAATGCACCCACGCCGCCAAAGCCGCCGCTGAAGCGGGTTTCCGCCGTCGGCGAGCCTTGGATGACAGTGGACGCAGTAATATCGAGCGGCGTGGCCAAGTCATAAAGGATGCCACCATTTCCGAGATCAATCGTGCCTCCAGTGGCGAAACGGAGCGTGCCTGCGCTTATCGTGGTGGTGCCGGGGCCAGTGCCATTGAGGGCAAGGCGTTGGAGCGTGAATGAGCCTCCGAGATCGTATTGCGATGTGGTGTTTCCGCCGGGTGTGAGTCCGGTGAGAAATTCCAATTTCGTCAAGGCATTCGATGTCGGCGCAACGTTGGGAGTCCAATTGGAGACGTTGCTCCATACTCCGCTGACCGGTTGCGTCCAGACGTAGGACGGGACGGAGGTGTTAGATTTAGGATCAGTGCCAGCGAGAAATTCTGCTGCGTTTGTAGCACCATCGCCGTCGGGATCAGCATTCGGGCCGATGATGTTCGTATCAGTAATGTCGGGCCAGTTGGTGGCCTGCCATGTGGCGAAGCCCGCTGGAATCGCACCAACGGTGACCGCCATTTCCCGCCAGGCTTGACCGATGGCGTTGGTGGCGGTGAGCCGCAGGATGTAGTCGCCCTGCTGGCTGAAAATCACGGGGGTGCTGGGACTCTCGGAATTTGAAAACGAAACATTGCCTGGGCCAGAAACGACCGACCATAGGCTTGAGGTTGAATTGGAAACCGTGCCTGGGAGATTGGTCATGAAACCCGCAGCGGCAGATGGTGTCGTGCCTAGATCAATCACCGCCACAGCTTGCGAAAAATTTTCGTCTGCTGGTGGTCCCACGTCCACTATCAGATCAGCACTGCGACTAATGGCTGGGTTGCTAGCGGTGCAGCGAGGACGTAGCGACCCACATCAGAAATGCTGACGGCGGTATCGGCAGACGATGGATTTCCGAAGGTGACAATTCCATCGCCACTTTCCTCCGTCGCCACGGTGGACCATGCGTAAGTGATCGGCCCCGCTCCGGCGGCACTCACAGCGATGCGCAGGGTTGACTCTTGATTGGGCAGCACGACGGGGTTTGCCAGCGGCTGAAGGAAAGTAACGAGCGGTTCGTCAATGATCGGGAATCCGGGAATCGGCGTCCAGACAAGGTTCACGCCTGAGGCGGAATGTTGGATCGAAAAGGAACCATACGTGGCGACTGAGTTACCTGCGGCATCCGCCGACACAGAGCCAAGCTGAAAGGCACCGCTGAGCGACGATCCAACAGCAACAGGCCAAGTGCGGCTGCTGCGCCAAAAGCTGAGTCGGAAATTCGCAGTGCTACCGGGACGGTTGAACACAAGGTCCACTTTCGAGCCGCTGGCGACGGTGATGGCTCCAGTGGCGATGGCTTGATCTGCGATAAGCGAGTTCGTGCCGATTTCCCATTGCAACTTCGAGGCCGAACCAAATGATAGCGTGCTGCCGAAATTCATCGTGCCGATGCCATCGCCCGGGGCAAGTGTGCCTGTGATGGTGGTGGCGGCAGTGAGAGAACCTCGGCCAGCCAAAGTTGCACCACTGGCGACACTAACCGCTCCTGATGCATGGCTGCCGTTGATGACGAGTTTTCCTGCGCTGACGACGGTGGTGGAGCTGATGGAGTTGTTGCCGTTGAGCGTCCAGGTGCCAGCCTCGTTTTTTGAAAATCCAGCGATAGTGTTTGCCCCAGCTCCATCAACAAAATTTCCGATGATGATGCCACTGCCCGCACCGCGCAGGTCGAGTGATCGACCAGTATTGTTCGTGGTGACGTTACCGTGAATGGTGAGCGAACCTGCCGCCACCGTGAGTCGTGTGCCTCCCGCACCCGCAGCGATGGTGAGATTGCCGAGGATTTCGTTTTCGCCCGCCTCGTTCAGGATCGCTCCGTTAGGATTGCTCGTGTAAAACGAGAACTCCGATGGAAAGATGACCGGCGCACTGGCTCCGTTGATCCGCAGGAGCGCGGAAGCGCTGGCAACGATGATGCTTTTGGTGCCATCGCCAAGCTGGCGGGCGTCGGAGACCCGCAGCGAACCATTATCCACGCGGACTTCTCCCGTGAAATCATTGTCGCCACCTAAGCTGACGACGTCGGACGATGTGGCACCATTCACGATGATGCGTCCAGCTCCGCTGAGATCGTTGGAAACAAGCACCGAACCCGTGCGGTCGAAGCGCAGAGTGGCTCCGCTGGCAATGCTAACCGGACCATTTCCAAGCGAACCAGCGGCCCCGTCGTTGCCGATTTGCAAGGTGCCAGTGTTGATCATCGTGGAACCTGCATAGCTGTTGTTTCCTGCGAGAATGAGATTGCTCGAAGTGCCAGTGCGGGTGATGCCGCCGTTGCCAGAAATAGCACCATTGAAAACAAAGGTGCCGCTGTTAGAGGCGTTGAAAGTCACATCATCATCAAGCGCGATGTCGTTGGCGATGTTGTAACGATACCCGGAGGTGGTGCCACTCAGCGTGATGGCAGGAGATAAAACGCCATTGGGCACGAGGCGCAATGCATTGCCGTCCACGTTGACGATTGTCGTAGCCGTGCCCGTGCCGCCGAAGGAGAGTTTGTTTGCATTGGTGGTGCCCGCAAGATTGTTCGTAACGTTGATGGTACCTGTCGAAAGAGTTTGTCCGTTGAAGAACTGAATGTCCGCGCCCGGCCCTCCTACGGGCGCAGTGGAGCCCTGCCAGTTCGTGCCTGTGCTCCAATTTCCAGAAGCCACACTAGTCCAGTTGGTAACCACAGGCGTTGCTGAAAAGGTGATCGTCGCTGTGTTGCTCGTGTCGCCATCGGCATCGGTGGCGGTGAATGCGAATGATTGTAGGCCAGTGAATCCAGGCGTTGGCGTGAAGTGGGCGGTGATGCCATCTGCTAGTAGAGTAACCGTGCCACCGACTGCAGCGCTCACCGCATAAGTCATCTGAGTAGGTGGCGTCCAGTCATCGGTAACGCGCGCAGACAGCGCGACATCAACGGGAGCACTGCCCGCAATGTTGGCACTTCCGTTAGACGAGACAGGCGCTTCGTTATCCGCAACGAGATTCCACGAAGAGAGCGAGGAAATGACAGGCGTTGTAACCGGCGGTTCAGCCCCCGGCGCAAGTGGCACGAACCACACCGCTAGCGTGGTATTTGTCACATCCGTTAGATTGATCGCCAGCTTGCTTGACGTAGAGTTCGTATATGCCTCAGGCGGTGCGGGCGAAGTGGGCAACGGTTGCGCTGCACGCACGGTCCAGACTCCGCCACCGCTGATGATTTTTCCCCACAGGCGTTCCGAACCTTGTTGGAGAGTGACACTGCTACCATCGGGACTGATCGCGGCGGTCGTGTTGGTGTTATTGAAATGTGCGAACCACCAAACTGTCCCGGCAGATGGCAGGACGATTTCATCTTGCACGAGCACGTCGCGACGTTTGTTCAAAAGCTGAATCCCGCGCTGAACTCTGGTGACGCCTGTGATGTTTTTCGAGAGATCCCAAACAGCGAAACTGCGCTGGCCGTTCTGCGCGGATTGGTATTGAAGCAATGGAGCATAGGGAGCATTCCAGATGCGATCCGGACCAGAGCCTGGATTGATGACGAGGGTATTGTGCCCTTCGGCACGGTTTCGATAGTAATCCCAGCGGTCTCGCCCGTTAGGATTTGGGGAAGTCGTGTTGTGGTTAGGCACGTCATAGCTCTCGCTGCTCAAATCCTGAAACCACTTCACGCCGCGTGCACTGAGCTGAAAGGTTCCGCTTTGAAGCATGCCGTGATCATAATAAGTACCACCCATACCACCGACGAAAGTTGCTTTTGTATCCGTCCAATTTTCTCGCAGAGTCACGACTTCCTGGAAGAGCTTGTTCGTGCTGTCCACTGGACCGCGGAAGGCGGTGTCGGGATTCAAGCCTGCGGCGGAGGGAGAAATCGTCGTCTCTGGTAAAGTGATTGCGTTGAGCGGGCTGTTGCCAATCTGGCGACTATAGTCAAAAGTCTCTAGTGCATTGAATCGCCGCGCCCACCAATTCGCCCAGCCGATGGCCGCTTCGCTGCCAGTGCCTACATCGGAAAACGTGAATCGTTGGCGAGTGTTGCTGGCAATGGTAAGCGGTTCGCGCGCGGCGTTTGACGCACCCGCAACCTTGCTCATCCCGAAGCTGCTGCCCAACGCACATTCGATGCATGGCATCGCCTGGCCTAGGTTCCATTTGGTGAAAATCCCGTAGTCCGTTCCTTCATACCACGCGCCGGCATTGGAGTTCCATTTTTCGATCCGCGAACTCAATCGTGAAATGGCGGTGCCCATTCTGTTTTCCGCCGCAGATTCGTTAGCCGTGCCCACGGCAAGCATCGCCATGAGATGGCCCGCGTTGATGATCACTCCGATGTTGTTTCCATAACTATCCGTCCACCCGGGATTGAAACCCTTGTTGACCATGCAACTCACCATCGCGTCCTTTCGCGCCTGCGACCAATACGGATAGAGCCAATCGTAGCCGATGGCGACCACCCCGTTTTCTACGCCCTTCCATGGATCGGTCCACGAGCCGTTGGTGATGGCGTTGTTGATGTTGTTCCATGCTGCCTCGGCGTATTGATTGTCACCCGTAAGCCACCACGCGAGAGCAAGCCGCTGTATGCGGTCCTGCGCCTGCCGCTGTGTCACAAGGGCTGCGGTGAGTTCACCAGTCGCAGTGTTGATTACCGCTTGCGCCCGCGTCTTGGTATTGCTGGCCGTGGGACTCTGATACTGCTGCTTCAACCAAAGAAAACGCTCGCGCGAAACTCCGAGGCGGGGCTGCTCGGTGGCGAGTGTGTTGAAAAAATTTGCAGTGGCTGGCTGCGCAGTATCCGTGCCTGGCATCATCAGGACTGTTCCCGGGATTACGCTGAACGCTGTATCGTCTGGCTTTTTCCAACCCACGCTCCAATGGTCGGTGGCGCTATCTTCCTTGTGGAGCAACTCGACATAATATTTTTGCCCAGCTACCAGCGCACGGACGGATGATTGCTGCGACGGCTGCGCATCCCACCGGCGGAAATTTGTGGCACCGGCAACGCTTGCGATGAGAGATTTGTTAGCCGCTGTCGCGTCCGTGCTCAAATAGAGCTGCACCACATCGTCTCCACTCACAGCGAAAGTGTAATTTCCACTGACCGCAGGCCGAATGAAACCCGTTACACGCGTGCCGAAGCAGTCCTCCCAGTCCCGGGCGATGCACTCAAAAGACGTTATGAAATCACGCGACGCTGGCTTGTTCGGATAGTTTGCGTTCGATGTCATCGTGCTAGTATTTCCCCCCGCCAATCCTGTCCACACCTCCCGCATCAACGAACCTCCATTCCGAACTTCCGTAGCCGTATAAAGCCGATTCGTCGGCACTACCTGCTTCGTTTGCGAAGCCGATGCCCACTCCAGTTTCACCGAGGCCGGACCGCCCTGCTGAATAAACTCTAGTCGCACATTCACACGCTGCCCCGCCTTCAACCGAATCTGCCCACGCAACTCTCCCGGAGCTTGATAAAACGTGCGCTGCACGATCAACTGATCATCTACCCAAAGTCGCGCGCCATCATCCGCAGTCACGAAGAACGTATAGAGTTCCGAATAAGCTGGCTCGATCTGCCCCGACCACGCCACGGAATAAGTCGTCGCCGCCGTGATTGCCGTCCCCGCAGGAATAGCGCTCGCGAAATAAAAATTGATCGAAGCATCCGTTCGCGTCGTCACCAACGTGCCGAATGTCTCGGTGTCGTAGTATTTGCCTGTGAGTCCGGTACCGGTCTGAGCGTTGGAGACGGCGGCGAAAAGCAGCCATGGGAAGGTGATAAGACACCATATGTATGAGCGAATGTTCATGTTGGGAGGGTTCAGAATGTCGGAGAATTTTGGAATCGAGTTTTGACTTCTCGCAAGCGGCCAAAAAGGTTGCCGGAGCCGCCGGTCTCGGTTTTTGGGATGCTGATTTTTGCTATATTGGAAGGAGTGTCGCAAGAATGGACAGAGCGTATCCGCCCCCGCGGGTTCTTTAGGTAGATCATGGTGTGAATTCGATTCGATAGAACGCTTTCACAAAGGAGGCGAGATCGGTGAATGTTGCCGTGGATTCCGCACCACCTGTGACGGTTCCGATCACATCCCATTGATTTGCATCAAGCGAAATGCTACGCTTGACGGTAAAGACGATGCCGGGCGCGCTCGGCCATTCCAGCGTGTGGCCGGAACAAACGGCACGAAACGCGCTGGATCCGTTTTTCGGATCAAGCCCTAGCCGGTATTCCACCAGATCGGCGGTTTCGTCTCCGTCATAGTCGCTTCCAGCCGTTTGCACGAGACCGCCGAATTTCTGCTGTTCCCATGTATCCGGCAAACCGTCCTCGTCCTGATCATCAATGAACAGGACCACCTCGTTGACATCGTAGGCGAGATGCGCCGGCGTTCCGGATGGCACGCCTAACAGCGTGATCGATCCGGTCCGGCTGCCGCCATGGGCAAGCAGCGGGAAGCGTCCGAAATTCACGCCGGAAGCAAGGTTGACCTGAAGTGAGCCCGAGAGGTTGAGGTTTCCCGTGACGTTGATCCTGTCCGCGGACGGCGCCACATCCATGATGAGCACACCGCTTGGATTGATCTGAAGCGAGGCAACCGAGAGCGTGCCCGCCAATGGGCCGGGAGCGAGCGATCCGGAAACGCTGACCGCCCCGCCAATCGACCCTGTGCCGGACAGCGTGGCACCTGAGGCGACGGCAACCGCGGTGCCACCGAGCGATCCGGTTACGGAAAGCTCACCGGCATTCACCGAGGTGCTCCCCGAGTAGGTGCATGCGCCGGAGAGGGTCAAGGTTCCTGTTCCCACCTTGATGACGGAAGTCGTTCCCGATCCATTCGAGATCACGCCGGGGAAGGCGGATGACTGGTTGTTAGCTCCGATGCTGAATGTGACTCCGGACGGATAGGAGACGATTGTGAGAACCGAGCCCGTCTCACCTGTAAGGGAACCGAGCTTGTAGGTGCCGCCGTTGCGCGCCGAGAGCGTGCGGTTGCCCAGATCGAACGAAGCGAGATCGGAGCCGGCGGTTCCATTCAGGCGGACGTTTCCGGTGCCTGTGAGCCGCACCGTGCCAGAGAACGAAGTCATGGCTCCTTCCAGATCGAAGTTACTCGTAGAATTGAGTGTCAGGACACCAGTTCCCGAAACCGCCTTGATTCCCTGAGCTCCGCTGCCGCTGCCACCGGTGATCGTGGAGTCGGCCGTGACCACTACGGAATTGGTAGGTGTCAACGAGCCCGTATCCCACGTGCCGCCTGCCAGAGTGACCGGCCCGGTGCCAAGCGCGGCGGCGTTGGCGATCGCCACCGTGCCGCCGGAGACGACCGTGCCACCGGTAAAACCGTTGGCCGAGGACAGCGTCAGCCTTCCACCGCCCTTCTTTTCGAGAACCATCGCGCCATTGATCGAACCGACGCCTCCGATGGAATAATTTTTCGTTGAATCGAAAACCATCGAACCGGGTGAAACGGAACTCACCAGGTTGATGGACGTGACGTTGGTCCCGTCGTCGATGCGGGTGGGGGAGCCGTCGAGGAAGGCGGTGGCCGAGGCGACTCTCTGCCAGTTGGCTGTTGCCAGATCCCAGTTCGCGTTCGTGGTTCCCCTCCAGACGATTTCCGACGGTGTCCACGTAAGCACCAGCGAGTTTCCGGATTCCGTGATCGCAAATGTTCCGAAGTCCGCCGACGAGTGGCCGGACAGGTCGAATGTCTGGCTGCCGATGGAAAACACGCCCGTCCTGGCGCTTGATGTGAGAAACGTCCACGAGCGGGCGGCCGCCCAGAATGGATCCGAGAAGTTCACACCGCTGGTGGAGTCGTTCAAGACCAGATCCAAAGCCGCCCCTGTGGAAATCGTCACGGTTTCAGCCTGGATCGAATCGAATGTTCCGGCAGTGATGCTGTTCGCGGCAAGCGACCATGACACCCTGGCCGTCGAGCCGTAGGAGAGGCTGCCGGTTAACGACGAGCCGGGGCCGGGGTCATGTGCGCCATTGACGGTCACGGCGCCTTGCACGGCACCCGCGCCACGCAGGGTTTGGCCCGCGGCCACGGTGACGGAGGGCAAGGCGGTTAGATCCAGGATCGCACCTTGGGCTACCTCGATGAGGCTGCTGCCGGCGGGCCATGACAACGGATCGGTAAGGGAGAGCTCTCCTCCGGCCACATTCATCGGACCGGTGAAGTTCAAGGCCGACGAAACCGTGAGCGATCCGCTTCCTGACTTGGAGAGTCCACCCGCGCCGCCAAG
>JBIIAI010000229.1:0-4221 GCA_044239965.1 Akkermansiaceae bacterium | reverse complement strand
GGTGCGGACCACGATCGAGAGCCGAGCGGAAGCCTCGGAATTCATTGCGTTGCAACGCCGCGGCTTTTAGCAAAGCAGCTTTGGGCATAAGAGCTTCCACTTCGCGATGCTTGGTGGCGATGATTTGAGCAAGTTTGTCGGACATGTGCAGGCACAACAAAGCGTGAAACCATCGTAAGATCAAGGCATGAGAAAAAAATTCATCTTTTTTTACGTTTTCGCTTGCGCATCTTTGGAAAATATGTAGATTGCGCGCACGCAAATTTTGCGTAACGCGAAAGCGGGCGTAGCTCAGTGGTAGAGCGCCACCTTGCCAAGGTGGATGTCGTGAGTTCGAATCTCATCGCCCGCTCCATTTTTTCTTATTTTTTCGTCCTTATTCCATTGCTTGTGTGATTTCCGTCCACAAGCATTTTTTGTTTTCAACCTTTAGCTTAAAATCGAATCGATGTACGAGTGGTCCAAATTATCAGGAGTCAAGTGGATGGATGCGTGGGAAGATCGTTTCCGCGGTAATCCGAATTTTGTCATCGAGATTCTCAAAGGCGGGAAGTCCTCTCGTGTGCGCGTGTTTTGCGGCACGGAAAAAGAAGCTGCTGCGATCGTCGAGCAGTTTGGTGGCTCGGTGCGGAAAATCCAACGCGCCGAATGGGCGAACCCCGCCGTGAAAGATCAGCCCTTGCTGAAAATTCGCGACGTGTTCGGTGTGACCACGGAAGCCGATCCGAAGAAGTTGAAAAAACTCGCCGCCGAGAATGAAGGGCGCGAAATTATTTCCATCCCAGCGGAAATGGCATTCGGCACAGGAGATCACGCCACCACCTCGACGTGCCTTCGCTTGCTTGTAGACATTGGCCGCAGTCGTCCTGCGGGCTGGTCGGTTGCCGATCTGGGCACGGGCACGGGATTGTTGGTGATCGCCGCCAAAAAAGTCGGTGCGGGAGAAGCATATGCCTGTGACTTCGATCCTTTTTCCGTCAAAGCCACCGCCGATAATCTTGTGCGCAATGGCGTCGAGGGCGTGAAACTAGAGGAAAAAGATGTGCTCAAGTGGAAGCCTCGCAAAAAATACGACGTTGTCGTCGCGAACCTTTTTTCCACCATTCTCATCCAAGCCTTTCCCGTCATTGCCCAACTGGTCAAGCCGGGTGGTGAAGTGGTAATCTCTGGCATTCTCGCCAGCCAAGCATGGGATGTTTTCACCGCCGCCGCGCAACACGGCTTCGGATTCCCTACCGTCATCCGCAAAGGAAAATGGGTCACCGCACGAGGTGGCTGGATGAATGATTTGGTGGAAAAGGGTGAAGTTTGAGAGCGGTTTAAGTAGCTCTCCCTCCGCTGACGAATCTGAGCGTGCCGATTGATGCGGGAAAAACTTGTTTGTTTTTTCCTAAACGATTTATTGGTCTGGTAACGCTTTGTTTTTAGCACATGTGTCGTCGTCATCCATTCCTGAACTTTTTTGCCATCGCGATGGCGTTCATGATGATGGCTGTTACGGCGATGGCCTATGTGCCGATTTCTCACGAATGCGAAGATGGCTGTGGTTGTTGTGACGATGGTAAACATTGTCCCTGTCTCACGGAAATGCCCGAACAAAGCCCCGTGGTTCTTCTCGATCACACATCTTTTCATGTCTTTGAACTTGCATTGCCTGCTGATCAGCCAATGCCGTTTGTTCAGTGCTTGGAGCGCGCAGATCTGCCTCGTGAAATCGGTTGCAATTCTCCTCCGCTGGGGAATCTGCGATGGCGTGCGCTCTTGAGTTCATGGTTGTTATGAAGTGGAATGGTTAATTTCTGTTAGAAATTCCATTAATCCACTTTTTTACAACTTATGAAATATATCATCTTTTTGGCACCATTTTTTGGGTCCACAATCGCAACGGCGGAACTCGTGAAATACGATTTTTCCGTGAGTGAGTCGACTCGGACGATCGACGGCAAAACCGCAAAGACATTGCTCATCAATGATTCTTTGCCCGCGCCGACTTTGCATTTTCGCGTTGGCGATCAGGCGGAGATTCAATTGCACAATCGATTGTCTCGCCAAAGCACTTCTCTTCACTGGCACGGGGTGCTGTTGCCGAATGCGCAAGATGGCGTGCCATCGCTGACGACGCAGGTGATCCCTGCGGGCGCAACGCATACCTATCGGTTTTCGCTCCGTCACGCGGGCACGTATTGGTATCACTCTCATACGGGATTGCAGGAACAGCAGGGCTTATATGGAGCCATAGTAGTGCATCCACGTGAGGAAAAAAAACCGCCGCTGCGCGAGCATGTGGTCATGCTCTCAGATTTCACTCGCGAGAATCCTGCGCGGGTGATGCGGAATTTGATGCGCGGAAGCGATGGCTATTTATTGAGCAAAGGTTCCATGCCATCGCTGTGGGATGCGTGGCAAAAAGGATCGTTGGCGGATTATTGGCAAAATCAAAAAGCGCGGATTCCTGCGATGGATGTGGCCGATGTGGCGTACGATGCCTTTTTGCTCAATGGAAAAACGCAGAGTAACTTGGCGGCGCGCGCTGGTGAACTGGTGAAGTTGCGGATCATCAATGGCAGTGCTTCGACGTATTTTATGGTGCAATCAGGGCTGCCCCAAATGAAGATCATCGCCAATGACGGCATGCCTGTCCAGGAGCTGAGCGTGAAAAAAATTCTCATCGGCATCGGTGAAACCTACGATGTTTTGCTGCGCATGCCGCAGACTGGCGCGTTGGAGTTTCGTGCGAGTGCGCAGGATGGCTCTGGCTTTGCTTCAGCGATTCTTGGCGAGGGAAAAATCCTTTCCGCTCCGAAACATCCGCGTGCCGACATCTATCGGATGGATGGAATGTTAGAGCAGGCATTGAACCTCAGTGATGACCATGGCTCGCCGTATGAAAAACTGCGAGCGCGGCATGATACGCGCTATGACGCGAAGTATTCGCGTCGCGATTTGACATTACACCTCACGGGAAACATGGAGCGTTATCGTTGGTCCATTGATGATAAAACCCTGTGGCAAGATGCGAAAATTCCCGTGCGCAAGGGTGAGGTGCTGCGCATGACATTGGTGAACGATACCATGATGCATCATCCGATTCACTTGCATGGCCATTTTTTCCGCATGATCAACGAAGGCGGCAATCGTTCGCCGCTGAAACACACCGTTGATATTCCACCGATGGGGCGGAGGACGATCGAGTTTCTCACCGATGTGAGTGGCGACTGGTTTTTTCACTGTCATTTACTTTACCACATGGATGCAGGGATGGCGCGGGTGATTGCATACGAAGAGCATCGGCCAGAGAATGAGCCGGATCTGGGGGCAATGTCGCGAACGCCTTGGTATGCGATGATCGACGGCATGGTGCAGACGAATATGACAATGGGCATGCTGACGCTGATGCGTGGCGACGATGATTTTGTCTACGAATGGGAGCATCCCTGGGAAGAGCCCGATGAGCATGAACATGGGCATGGGGAAAAAAATGATTTTTATTGGCGTCATGTGTTTGATGCCAATCTCGCTTCGCTTGCCGGTGCGCGCGTTTCATTTCACGAACAGGAAGCCGTGGCCTTTGCGGGTGTCGAGTATCGTCTTCCGTATTTGATCGATACGCAATGGAGCATCGATGCCCATGGTAATGGTCGCGTCGTTCTGGGGAAATACCAACAACTCACGGACCGTCTCGGCGTGCATGCTGACCTAGAATACGACACCGAGGAGGGTTGGCAATATCAGGCGGGATTGCGCTGGATTCTCAATTCTACCTTTGATCTCACTGCGGGATACCACTCCGATCATTCTTGGGGAGCGGGAATCGGCTTTCACTTTTAATGCGAAAAAGACAAACAAACTAACTAAACAAAATTATGAAAAAAGCAATCATCATCAACATTATCATCGCAGCCGCATTGTCGGCATGTGCGACTAACTCACAACCTGTAGCAAAACCTGCAAATGCGAAAGCCTACCCACTGACGACATGCCTTGTCACCGATAACCGACTCGGTTCGATGGGCACTCCCGTGACGCTGTATCACGGCACTCAAGAAATCAAACTGTGCTGCAAGCCCTGCGTGAGAAAATTTGAATCACAGCCAGAAAAGTATCTTGGAAAGCTGCCATGATGGGCTGCGCGATCCATTTTTAAAGCGAGCAAGATTGGCAATCCTTGCCAGCGCATTCGATTTTGTTCCAAGGCATTTTGGAGAGCAAAATGGCCAAGCC
>JBIIAI010000320.1:0-4233 GCA_044239965.1 Akkermansiaceae bacterium | reverse complement strand
GCGCACCGTTGATTACATCCCTAACATTTGTACGGCACTGCCGGTTTTGTCCGGCAATCATTGGTGGAAAAATCTTTTGCGCGCTGGTGTTCATCGCCTCACCGGATTGCATTCCAGTGCGGCAATTCTTGCCAAAGCCGATACAACGTGGGACCGCAAAAGAAATCGTTTTCAGGAAATCCTGACGCATAGCAGTGTGACACTAGAGAGCGAAGGGCACTTGCCAAAAGATGGTTCCGCATTAGTTGTCGCCAATCATCCTACCGGCCCGATGGATGGCATCGTGCTCGCTGCATGGCTTACCACACAGCGCAGTGACGTTCGCATTCTTACGACCGAAGCCCTAACAGAAATCCCTTCTCTTCGCGACATCGTCATTCCCTTGCGTCTCTATGAGGGAGAAAATGTCGAAAACGCTAACGCACAATCCTTGCGCAAGGCGATGGTGCATTTGCGACGCGGGGGAATACTCGCGGTCTTTCCTGCGGGAACGATTGCCGTTCCCTATGATCCGTATGCTGCACCCCATGAACAACCATGGAAAGAATCTGTCTTTGCGCTCGCTAAGCGCTGCGCCGCTCCGGTTGTTTGTCTACAAATTCAGCAACAACATCGGCCGATCATCGCGCGCATCCTTCGTCTTCATGCCTGGGTGCGTACCCTAGCGATGGGATGGTTATTTCTTCTGATGCGGCATAAAACGTTTCGTCTCCGCGTCAAAAGGATCATCGCATCAGATCAATCACTTGATGCCGCGCGAATCTGTGCGAATGCACGGGAAGCAGTATTCCGTTAGGCCTAAGGTCGGGTTGGAATCATTTGCATTTGACTATGCTCTCCAATGGAGCGAATGATGAGCCAGTTATGTCCGATCCCCTTTCCAAGAATCTTTCCTTTCTCGATCGCTACTTGACGGTTTGGATTTTCGCAGCGATGGCACTGGGAGTGGTTCTGGGCAATTTCGTCATCACTGATCCCGCACGTTTTTTTGCCCCAATGACGGTGGGCACGACGAATCTTCCGCTGGCCGTGGGATTGATCATCATGTTGTATCCGCCACTCGCTAAGGTGCGTTATACAGAGTTGCCCAAGGTATTTGCCAATCGCCGTATCCTTGGGTTATCGATGTTGCAAAACTGGATCATCGGCCCGGTCTTGATGTGGTTGTTGGCAGTCATTTTTTTGCGCGATCAACCGGAATACATGGTTGGACTGATTCTAGTGGGCCTCGCGCGCTGCATCGCTATGGTGCTGGTGTGGAATCAACTTGCGAAGGGAAGCAATGAATATGCTGCGGGATTGGTCGCTCTCAATAGCATTGCGCAGATCCTATTTTACAGCACCTATGCTTGGTTTTTCATCACCGTGCTGCCGCCGCTCGTTGGATTGCAAGGCATCAGCATCGCGGTATCGATGGGTGAAATTTTTGACAGCATACTCATCTATCTCGGCATTCCTTTTGCCTTGGGTTTACTGAGTCGCGTGATCTTGATACGATGGAAGGGGAGTGATTGGTATGAAACGAAATTTCTTCCGCGGATTTCTCCACTTACGCTGGGGGCATTGCTTTTCACCATCGTTCTGATGTTCGCTTACAAGGGGAATGCGATTGTGCAGTTGCCGATGGATGTCTTGCGCATTGCGGTTCCACTTTTGATCTACTTCGCGTTGATGTTTCTCATCAGCTTTTTGATGGCGGTCAAACTCGGTGCCGATTATCCGCGCACAGCAAGTGTGGCCTTTACCTCAGCTGGTAATAACTTCGAACTCGCGATCGCGGTGGCCATTGCCGTTTTCGGCCTCGACTCTGGTGTCGCCTTCGCTGCGGTTGTAGGTCCACTGGTCGAAGTTCCGGCATTGATCGGACTCGTGCATGTATCCTTTTTCCTGCGGCGGAAATTTTTTGTTTCCTAAAAACACTTTCCTTCATGAACGAAATCTCTCGTCCTCGGCAACAGATTCGGGTAGAGGCTTGTTCATGAAATTTGCGCTACTTGTTTTATCCTTGTTCGGAATCTGCCACGCAGAGCAGCCAAATATTGTGATGTTTGTCGTTGATGATCTCGGACAACGCGATTTGCATTGCTATGGCAGTTCGTTTTACGAAACACCGAACATCGATGCATTAGCAAGCTCTGGAGCAAAGTTCAACGATGCTTATGCAGCTTGTCCCGTGTGTTCACCGAGTCGTGCGGCTTTGTTTACAGGCCAATGGCCGCAACGCTGTGGCATCACCGACTACATTGGCGCACCGATGCAACCGCAACAATGGAAGCGCAATACCGTGTTGTTGCCAGCTCCTTATGCTGATCGCTTGTCGTTAGAAAACAAGACCATCGCCACGGCATTGCGTGAGACCGGCTATGCGACATTCTTTGCAGGAAAATGGCATCTGGGGCCCGAAGCATTTTGGCCAGAGCACCATGGCTTTGATCACAACAAGGGCGGCGTTGATAAAGGAGGACCTTATGGCGGGAAGTTTTATTTTTCTCCCTATGAAAACCCACGCCTGACGAACGGTCCTGATGGTGAGCATCTCACCGATCGTCTTGCGAACGAAACCACGCAGTTTATCGAGGCAAACAAAGATCGACCCTTTTTCGCCTGCTATTGTTTCTATGATGTACATACACCGCTGATGGCACGACCCGATCTCAAAAAGAAGTATGAGGAAAAGCGTAAACGTCTTGGTCTGAAAGATCAATGGGGTCGCGAAGGCGAACGCGATGTTCGACTCACACAAGAGCATGTGGTTTATGCTGCGATGGTTGAGGCCATGGATCTTGCGGTCGGAAAAGTGCTCGCCAAGCTAGACGCCTTGAATCTAACAAAAAACACCATTATCATTTTTACGAGCGATAACGGGGGGCTCTCTACGAGCGAAGGTTGGCCTACGAGCAATCTGCCGCTTCGTGGAGGAAAAGGCTGGATGTATGAAGGTGGCATCCGCGTGCCACTTCTCATCCGCTGGCCTGGTGTGACCAAGGCGGGCACGAACATCGATGCTCCCGTCATCAGCACCGACTTTTTCCCGACACTCATGCAAGCTACAGGAAAAAAATCGACAGCTTTGCCTCATGCTGATGGCGTCAACTTGTTGCCGTTATTGAAAGGTGAAGCACTGCCCAAGAGATCGCTTTACTGGCACTATCCTCACTACGGCAATCAAGGGGGCGCACCTGCCGCTGCCGTGCGCATGGGTGACTGGAAGTTGATTCATTGGTTCGAAAACGATCGGAAGGAATTGTTTGATGTGCGCAACGATATCGGCGAATCCAAAGATCTCGCGGCAGAGCATCCCGAACGCGTGGCTGCGATGTTTCAAGATCTCAGCGCCTGGCAAAAATCTGTTGGCGCGAAATTTCCTACGCCTAATCCCCGATACAATCCGCAAAAACCAAACGGAAGAGCTGCCAAACGCACACCATAAGATTACTCATCTAACAGAAAATTCAAATTTCCCAATCGGAAATCAATTGGACAGCCAAGGATAAACGAGTGCAACGCTAGGAGTCTTATGATTTTCGCATACTCGTTTCCGTGAGATCCCAATGGTGCAGCATGAGCTTCATCTCTGTGATTGCGTCGATGCGGTCCGTCCAGAAATCAAAGATTTCACCTTCCCAATTGAAAAGTGTCGAGTGATCTTGCGGAGAATAAAGGTAGGAACTCCATCCGAACGAAGCGGAAAGATGAAAAAGTGAAATCCCCAGCTCTTTCTCTTTCCATGTTAGAATGTGCCCCGGAGCATCGATGAGACAGCGTTCTTCGCCGTGACTTGAGCGAATCTTGGAAATCGTCATCATCTGGCTTTGCTCAATTGTCTCCCAATCGGTCATGTGAATCATGGAATCGGCTCTGTGTAGAATCTGATCGTAGTAGTGACGAATCAATCCATCGATCAAGGAATTACCTTTGGGCGCGTAGAATTGAAGATAAAATGCAGGCGCCGCATCGCCGTGATACGGGTCCTTGTGGATGGATCGCTGTTGCAACCACTCCGCGATCTGATTTTCATCGATGCATTTCATTTCAGAGGAACAATAAAGGGAAGGAGCGCCATGGGCAAGCTTGCAAGCGGGCATGGGCGTGAATCGTGCTGACCTGCACCAGCTTATTCTGACTCCAGAGTTTGTAATGCATTTCACAGCCATCCCATAGGGATATTTTGAGGAATTAAAAAAGTTGGCTGGAGTTGTATTTTAATCCCTGCCACTCGGTAGGGGTGTAATG
>JBIIAI010000076.1:0-14158 GCA_044239965.1 Akkermansiaceae bacterium | reverse complement strand
TTTGCCGGTTTCCATGAGCTTAGCTTTTGCTGCATCGTCAGCAAAGGAAATGGCAGGAGTCAGAAGGAGAGAGGTAAGTAGTGTCGCGTATTTCATGATGGTGGAGTGACTATTTAGTGTCGGGAGCAAAGTAGACATGGTTGTAATTTTTGTCAACTTGGCAAAATGTCGCAGGGGAAATATTTCTGGGACTTAGGATTGAGGCTCAGCGGTGAGAGCCTCGAACACGGGGTGGGGGACGTAGCGGCGGACGATGTCTTCCCATCCAGTGGGGCCGATGAGACCTTTGATCATCGAAGACGAGAGCTCTGCGATATCGCGCGGGGGCATGAGAAAAACCGTGTCGATCTCGGGCGCCATATCGGAGTTGATGTGGCGCATCACGCGTTCGTATTCGTAGTCGTGCGGGGAGCGAATGCCGCGGAGGATGAAGTTGGCCTGCATGCGTTTGGCATAGTCGACCAAATAGCGGTTATCAAAATGGGCGATGGTGAGTCGTTCACAGGAGGCTGTGGATGAGCGGAGGAACTCGATGCGTTGCTCGACGGAGAAGCTGTAGGATTTCTGCGGGTTGTTGCCGATGGCGACGATGAGGCGGTCGAAGAGTTCGAGGCCGCGCTGGATCATCCAGAGGTGGCCATTGGTGGGTGGATCGAAAGAGCCTGCGTAAACTGCGGTGCGCATGAGGAGATGATACGATGGATCGGCAAGAGGTCAATCAAGAAGCGGTTGAGGGCTGTGAAGATACAGAATCCATTGATTCTTGTGTGATCGGCATTTTTACGAATTGATTTTACGGATTTCACGGATTCCTTTTGGTGATTTTTGTCTAACAAATGGCAGAATTTTGGCATCGACGCGGGCGGATTGATGTGGTGAGTTGGTGTAGCCGCAATTGTGTAAGGCTGGTCGAATATGTCGTCGGGAAATTTTGGTAACAATTTTGAAAAAAAGAATGCACCGCGTTGGTGTGAGACTGACGTGGTGATGACGGCGTTGGAGAAAAAGCACGATAGCGAAGAGGTGAAACATTTCCCGAAGATGTTTCGTCAGCTTTGCGCAGATTTGGCTTTGGCGAATCATCGCATGTACGAAACGCGGGTGGTCAATCGATTGAACGATGCGGTGATCCGTGGTTACAAATTGTTGTATCGAGGTCGGCGCTCGGGGCTGGAGAGTGTGGTTCGCTTTGCGGTGCAGACATTTCCGCAAACGATTCGCAAGGAGTGGCGTTTGTTCTGGCTGAGCAACGCATTTTTTTGGCTGCCATTTTTTGCGATGTTCGTCTCTGTGTGGGCTGATGTTGCATGGGTGCAGAGTGTGATTGGTCAGGATGGAATGAGCTCGATGGAGCAAATGTATGGTGGTGATTCACAATCCCAGGTGCTGCATTTGCGTTCGGAATTTGGTTCAAATTTCATGATGTTTGCCCATTACATTCAGAACAATGTAGGAATTGACTTTCAGTTGTTTGCGGGTGGAGTGTTGGCGGGGCTGGGGACGATATTTTTTCTAGTGGCGAATGGTGTGATGATTGGGGCTGCTGCGGGCTATGTGCAGTATGCGTGCAATCCGACATCGTTTTGGACCTTTGTCAGTGGACACTCGTCGTTTGAGTTGTTGGGGATGTGTGTGGTGGGAATGGCAGGTTTGCGGATGGGCTTAGGCATCTTGAAGCCTGGTCGATTACCGCGGGCGCGAGCACTGCGGGAATCCACGGCAAAGGCCTTGCCGTTGCTTTACGGAGGAGCTGTGATGACAGCTCTTGCGGCGGTGGTGGAGGGATTTTGGTCGGCGCAGGATTTACCCCACAATTTGAAATATGGGGTGGGGATTTTCTTTTGGGTTTTGCATGCGGTTTATTTTCTCTACGCAGGCCGATCGGGGAGGAGTCATGGTGATCGTCATCAAGCATCAGAGGAGGTGCGCGGATGAAATTGGAAGATGTTACCATGGAGATCCGGCCGCGCTCAGATTGGGAGGCGGTGGACGCGGGCTTAGCGATGGCGCGTCGCGATTTTTGGCGTAGTTGGGCGGCATGGTGGATGGCGGTGTGGCCGGTGTTATTGTTGATCTATCCACTGCGCGAGCAACCAGGTTGGTGGGCGGTAATCTTTTTTTGGTGGAAGCTGACCGGTTGCCGGATGGTGGTGTTTCAGTTAAGTCGAAAATTGTTTGGTGAGAATCCTCGGTGGTCGGCACTGTGGCGAGAGTCGATGCGGGCATGGACAAGGAGATTTGGATATCGGATGCTTTTAGCCAGATTCTCTCCTTGGAAATTGATGGCGATGGTGGTGGAAGATTTGGAGGGGCTTCGAGGCTCGAAATACCGCACACGCATGACGATGGTGACGCGGCGAGGTGAGGGAATGTGCATGTTTCTGACCGTCGCCTCGGCCTGTGCCGTGTTGTGGCTGGGCGCATGTTTGTTGGTTTTTGGCATTTTGTTTTTGCCACGTGGGATGGAGGAACAGTGGACGGAAGTGTTAGAGATGCAGGGTTTTTTTGTTCAGGCTGAGTATCATTGGTTGGTCGTGGCGGCCTTGGTGTTGGCGGCATCATGGGTGGATGTTTTCATCACTGCGGCAGGATTTGGTCTCTATGTGAATAGTCGAACTTGGGTAGAGGGGTGGGATGTGGAATTGGCATTCAAGCGTATGGCGAATCGCATTCGTAGTGTGGTCGGTGTTTTTTTGTTAGGACTTTTGATCATGCAGACAGCTCCTGTGCAGGCGCTTGATGAATCAGTCGATGGCTCGATTGTAGACAACAAAAGCAGTAAGGATTTTGAGGCTTATCACGAGAAATACAAGGAACCGAAGGAGAAGATCGAGGAAATTAAGAAGCACGAGGACTTCAAGGTCTACAAAGAGAAATACAAAGAGTCGAAGGCTAGCTCCTTGCCTAGTTCTGCGCCGATGGGCGGCTTGGCTGAAGTTTTTACCGCGCTGGGTTATGCGTTGCTGGGAATTTTACTTTTCATTTTGTTAGGGGCAATTGTTTGGTTGATCATGCGCGCGCGCACGCTGCGAGGCAGTAGTCCAGTGAATGTAGTGAGGGAAAAAGCCCGAGTGGTAATGGGCATGGAAGTGACCGCGGCATCGCTGCCAGATGATCTGATGAGTGTGGCGCGAGGTCTGTGGAGTGCGGGTGAAAATTTACAGGCGATGAGTTTGTTGTATCGAGGTTCGCTAGCTTGGTGGATCGATCGGGCGGGTGTGGACATTGTCGAATCCGATACGGAGGGAGATTGTCTGCAACGGGTGAAAAATACGGCAAGAGGCGAAGTAGGGTATTTTCAGGATCTTACCGATTTGTGGATGAAAGCAGCCTACAACATGGACGTTCCGCTGGATGGGGAGTGGGATGAATTGTGTCGAAAATGGCCATATGCGGAAAGGAGAGGAGCATGAGTAAGCGATTGGTATTGCTATGGGTGTTCATGCTACTGTTTTCCGGTTGCCAAGATTATGTGGAGAAGGAGCGCGAGACGGGCTACAAAGGGAAAGCGCGAGTGAACCCTTTTCTGGCATTTGAGCGTTTTGTGGAAATGGAAACAGGGCTGCCCCTCGAGACGCGCGAGCGTTGGCAGGAGATGGATGAGGATGCTGCGCTGGTGATTTTACCGGCGACGATGTTGACATCGAAGGAGTATGTAAAGCAATTGAAAAGCTGGGTGGCTGGTGGCGGGCATGCAGTCTTCATCATTGATCATGCTGAAATGCGAGCGAATGAGTGGAGCGATTCTATGATCGACGTGGATGTGCCTGATGTGGTGCAGGGGCTATGCAGGGATGTGGGGATGACGCTGGATGAATCGGCTCAAGAGAATCAATTTCAGAAGCTGAAGCTTGGTGAAGAGGAGTATCGTGTGAAGCTTAGCTCATCATACCAGTTAGCGTATGATGGGGATTCGGAGCTACCGTTAGCGACCGCTGACTGGGGGGATGGGGCCGTGACATTTTTGGTGGATGGAAACTTGATGCGCAATCGCACGATCGATCAGGAACAGCACATCGAGGTGGTTGCGAGTTTGTTGGATATGAGTCGCGAAGGCAGGATGATTTTTATGCGTGGTGTCGGGATATCTTTTTTCGGCATGCTGTGGGATCGGGGGTGGATGGTAATCGTGGGCGTGGTAGTTTTGGTGCTTTTTTGGCTGCTCCGTCACATGCCTCGGTTTGGTCCGCTGGATCATGATGCAGAGGATACTCAAATGCGTGCTTATGATCATCATTTGGAAATGATTGGGGATTTTCACTGGCGTTTGGATCGGGGGCGTAGCTTGTTGGAGCCATTGCGCATGGAGGCGCAGGAGTTGTGTCATCATTGGCAGATGAAAACGGGTCGGATTGATGAGGGATTGTTCGAGGTGATGGCGATGCAGACGAATCTATCGCTTGAGCAAGTACAGCGGGCCATGACTGAATGGAAAATCAAGGATTCGCTGACATTTACTAACACAGTTGCAGATTTACAATTGATACGAAAGGCATTTAGATAATGGAACAAGATATGAGTGACGAAACAATGAATTCCGATGATTTGGTTGCCGCGGTGGCTCCGCCTCAGGCCGCGCATGCCACACAGATTTTCCAAGCGATGCGTGGTGAATTATGCAAGGTTTTTTTTGGGCAAGATGAGGTGGCTGGGCAGGTGCTAGCGGCGCTTTTAGCAGGGGGGCACGTTTTATTGGAGGGCAAGCCAGGATTGGGGAAAACGCATCTGGTTTTAGCCTTAGCGAAGACCTTTGGCGGTGCCTTTGGTCGTATTCAGTTTACACCTGACTTGATGCCGTCAGATGTTACGGGTTTTCGGCTCTATGACATGAAGAGTCAATCATTTGAATTACGCAAAGGGCCCGTTTTTACCAATCTTTTGCTTGCTGATGAAATTAATCGTGCTCCCGCAAAAACACAGGCATCTTTGTTAGAGGTGATGCAGGAGCGTCAGGTAACGATTGATGGTGAAAGCATTGCTTTGGGCGCTCCATTCATGACATTGGCGACCCAAAATCCAGTAGAACATGAGGGGACCTATCCGCTGCCCGAAGCCCAGTTGGACCGCTTTCTAATGAAAATCCTTATTGACTATCCTGGTGTGCAGGAAGAAGCGCAGATCGTCGCGATGGCAGCGGGTATGCAGCAATCGGCTTCACTTGCTTCATTGCGTGTGGTATGCTCGGTGGATGATATCGTGCGCGCGCAAGAGCAAACGGCGCAAGTGCAAGCAGTGCCGGAAGTTGTGAATTACTGTGTGGCGCTGGTGCGAGCTACGCGCGAATCTCGCGCAGTCTCGTTAGGCGCGGGAACGCGTGGCGCGATTAGCTTGTTGCGTGTCGGAAAGGCATTGGCGATGATGCATGGTCGCAACTATGTTATTCCTGACGATATCAAAGCAGTTTCGCTGCCCGTGCTGCGCCATCGTGTGCAGTTAACCCCTGAGGTGGCGATCACAGGTCAAGAAATCGATGAAGTTTTGCGTGGTATCATTGAATCGGTTCCCGCCCCGCGGATGCAAGCATGATAGTACCGACAAATCGATTGATGTGGTGTATTTTGGCTTGGGCTCTGGCCTCAGTCTTAACCGCATTTTTTTCTGTTGCTTTGACGTCATGGTTGATTTCAGGTGTCGTAATCTTGTGCTTGGCATTGATGGAAATCATTTTTTTGTTAGGATTGCGTGTGCCGATTGCCGATCGAACATTGCCTGGGCGTTTTGCTCTTGGCGAAAAGGGAGAGGTCAAATTGAAGATCGTGAATCGATCGCGCTTTGATCTTTACTGGGAAATGTTCGACGGGATTCCTCAAGGAGCTGAAGCATTATCATTGCCGTGGGAGGGGGTGATCCCGCGAGGTAAGCATGCCATCGTGCGCTATGATGTGGTGATCAAAGAGCGGGGGATTTGTGAATTTGGCAATCTTTTCCTGCGAGTCAGTGGGTTGTTACGTTTGTGGAAACGGAGTGTTGTGATGCCGATGCGGACAGAGGGTAAAGTCTATCCGAATTATGCTCCCGTGTTGCGATTGTCCTTGATGGCAACAAAGAGTCGGCAAGAGCAGATGGGCATTGTGCGGAAATCGCGAGCGGGCAGTAGCAAAGACTTCCATCAATTGCGCGACTATCGGCAAGGTGACAGTCTCTCGCAGATCGATTGGAAATCGACATCGCGACGTCTGCAATTGATCAGCCGCGATTATCAAGAACAGCGCAATCAACAAATTGTTTTTTTGTTAGACAGTGGTCGTAGAATGCGTTCGATCGATGGTGATTTACCTCACTTTGATCATTGCTTGAATGCGTTGCTGTTGGTGGCATACGTGGCCTTGCGGCAGGGCGATCACGTAGCGGTGCAGTCATTTGGCGGAACCGATCGGTGGTTGGCTCCGGTGAGGGGGAATCATGCGATGGCTACGATTTTGAATCATTTGTATGATGCTGAAACAACAACCTCGCCGAGCGATTTTTCGGAAGCTGTTGAAAAAGTGATGATGCGCAATCGACGTCGTGCTCTGGTGATTGTCATGACCAATCTTCGCGGCGAAGATAGTCACGAAATCATACCGGCCTTGCGCACCTTGCAATCACGGCATTTGGTTTTGTTAGCCAGCCTGCACGAGGGTGTCGTGCGCGATGCCTTAGAGAAACCTGTAGAAGATTTTGCGATGGCGTTGAAGCATGTAGCAGCGCGACAATACATGGATGAACGGCGTGAAGTGCTTGCCACCTTGGTCGCTCACGGCATCATGACGATGGATGTTACCGCGGATCAATTGGCGATTGGCTTGGCGAATCGCTATCTCGATATCAAGGCGGCTGGAAAACTCTAGTGCGTGGATTTTTTCATGTATTCACTCGACAACGCTATGGATCTCACCATCGCTAAGGCGGGTGATGAGTTTTTTTCCAGGGCTCACATCTTTTCGCGAGCGTATGACATTGCCGCTTTCATCAAAGGTAATCGAGTAACCACGTTGCAACGAAGATTCGGGACCGAGAGTGCGCAGTAGTGAATCAAGATGGGCCAGATGTTGCTGATGACTTTGGAGTTTTTGCATCATGATTTGTTGCAAGCGCTGGCGCAAATTTTGGCAGAGGTCTTGCTTGCGCTGAAGAATCAGTAGGGGGTGGAGCGCTCGATGAAGTGTTTTGAGGCGCTGGACTTGTTCAGTACGCTTTTGCAGATTGCGTTGTGATGCGAATGCCAAGCGATCACGTAAGGCATCCAAGCGCATGATTGGTTCACGCAGAAGTCTCGCACCATTACGTTGGAGCGGACCACGGCGCATGGAGTCGAGCAGCACTTGAAAATGGTTCAACTTAGCGTAAGTGTTTTGCTGCAATCTACGGTGCAAAGCTTGCAGGCGTGAGCTGAGTTCCTGTCCATCCGGCACGGCAATTTCGGCTGCGGCACTGGGCGTAGGAGCCCGTAAGTCCGCAACGAAATCGGCGATGGTAAAATCGATTTCATGGCCGACTGCCGAAATCAGCGGAATCGGGCAATCCGCGATGGCGCGGGCGACGATTTCCTCATTGAAACTCCACAAATCTTCTAGTGATCCACCACCGCGCCCGACGATCAAGAGATCGCAGCGAGGCACGGAAAATCGTTCGGGCTCCGAAAAAACACGGATGGCTGTGGCGATTTCGCGCTCCGATCCTCTGCCTTGTACCCGAACGGGAATCAGCACCGGACGCACCCACGGCGCGCGTCTGCCGATCACGTTCATGATGTCCTGGATCACCGCGCCCGTTTCTGAAGTTACAATGCCGATCGTTCGCGGAAAGCGCGGCAACGCTTGCTTGCGTGATTGATCGAATAAGCCTTCTTCCTGCAATTTGCGTTTGAGCGCCTCAAAGCGCGCTTGCAGATCACCTAGGCCAGCGGCTTCTGCACGCAAAACGATGATTTGCAAACTTCCCCGTTGCTCGTAAATCGTTGCTTCAGCGAAAACCTTGACCTTGGCACCGTCCTGCAAGGCTTGATGGCCCTCGCGTTTGCGTGCGCCAAACATCGCACACTGGATCTGCGCGTTGTCGTCTTTCAACGTGAAATACCAATGACCACTGCCTTGCTTTTTCAAATTGCTGACCTCGCCTTCGACCCATACCTCGCCGACATCGATCTCGATCACATTTTTGATGCGTCGGAGCAATTGCGTGACAGATAGTGTTTTGGCGGTAGGCACGCATCGAGCATGATGATTTCGCTCCGTGCAAGCAAGAGCAAATCCGGTGTTCCTATTCAAATCCCCGCGCTTTGTGCTTGCGCAACATGCCTAACCTGAGGCATTGCTTCCCAACGCAACTATGAGTGAAAATGTGACCATCCAGGCCTTAGGCGAAATTTTTCAGCAATACCAGACCTTTGCGCTGATGAGTCACGTGCGTCCCGATGGAGATGCGATTGGCTCCGTGCTCGGTCTCGGCCTTGCTCTGGAAGCGATGGGCAAAACGGTCCACTACTGGAATGAAGATGGTTTGCCAGACAATCTTGCCTTTTTGCCGCAATCGGAAAAAATCCAGCGTCCACCCGTGGAGCCGCTTGCGATTGATGTCGCGATCGCTCTTGATACCGCCACGAAAGTTCGGCTCGGCGAAAGCAATCTGCACGCCGCATCACTCGCGCCATTGTGGATCAACATCGACCACCACATTTCCAATCCACGTTACGGCGACATGAATTATGTCGACGCCACTAGCCCTGCTACGGGGCAGATCGTTTACGAAATCATCCAGGAGCTTGGCCTGCCTTTGACTGCTGGCTCACGCGATTCCATCTACGTCGCGGTTTCCACCGATACCGGATCATTTCAGTATGATTCCACCACCGCCAAGACCTACCGCATGGCAGCAGATCTTGTTGATCGCGGTTTGCTCGTTGGTGAGATCAATGCCAAAACCTACGACAATCATCCGTATCGTCGCATCGAGCTGATGCGCGCGCTGCTCAACACCTTGGAATTGAAAGCGGAGGGGAAAATTGCTCATTGGGAAATGCTCGATGCCACACGCGAGCAGCTCGCTCTTCAGCCCGAAGACAGCGAAGGATTGATCGATATGATTCGGGCGATCCAAGGCGTGCAAGTCGCCGTGTTTTTTGAAGAATTGCCCGTAGGAAAAATTCGCGTCTCGATGCGTTCCAAAGATCGTAGCCTGAACGTTTGCGATGTCGCATCGATCTTCGGCGGCGGCGGTCACGCTCTCGCCGCAGGCATTCGCATGGCCGGGCCATTGGCTGATGCTAAACAAAAAGTGTTAGCAGCACTGCAACAAGCTCTCGATACCACAAAGCCATGAATCACTCACCACTTCCCGAAGGCCCAAGCGGCGTGCTCCTCATCGATAAGGCGCAGGATTTCACCTCCCATGATGTCGTGGCTGTGGCTCGTCGTGCACTCAATACGAAGAAAATCGGTCATTGCGGCACTCTCGATCCGATGGCTACAGGCTTGTTGATGCTCGTGGTCGGTCGTGCTACGAAAATTCAAGACCTGCTCATGAGCGAGGACAAGGAATACATGGGCACGATGACTTTGGGAAAAACCACCAGTTCACAGGACAAAGAGGGCGAAGTGCTCGAAGAACGTCCCGTCGGCGATTATGATGAAGCACAGATTCGTGCAGTATTCGATGGTTTGTTAGGTGATTTTGAACAATTGCCGCCGATGGTTTCTGCGATCAAAATCAATGGAGTGCCACTTTACAAAATGGCCCGCAAAGGACAAGAGGTGGAACGCAAGCGCCGTGCTGTGACAGTAAGTGGATATGACATCCATCGCATCGAGCTACCTGAAATCGACTTCACCGTGCGCTGCACCAAAGGCTTCTACGTTCGCACCTATGCAAACGACATTGGCGAAGCTCTCGGTTGTGGAGCACATCTTAGCGCATTGCGCCGTACTCGTTCGGGCAAGTTCACACTGGACCGCGCAGTGACCATTCCCGAACTCAAAACACTCGATCGAGACGACCTTTGCTCTCGCTTGATCAGCCTCGCAGAAATTTCTCTGATGCGAGGAGTTTGATGGAGAGTATCAGCGAAAATCGGGAAAAGCCTCAGCGCTGTATAGTTTGGATCGTCCATCTGATGGGCGTTGCACGCTGTATGATGCGTTGTTGGCGAATGGGAATGATGAATGGGAATCATTGATTTACGGGTAGGTGAGGGGATTTGGCACAGTCGTTGCTTGAGTAAATGTTACTGTTTCGAGCAATTCGTCATACTGGCGCTTAGAACGAGACAAATCCCAAATCTGATCGAATCCATGAAAACCAAGATTAAATTCTTCTCGGGACTGCTAGCAGTCATCTCGTCTACCATGTTCAGCATGGCCCAAGCGGCGCCGCTGAAAATCGGCTACAGCGACTGGCCCGGTTGGGTTGCTTGGGAAATCGGCATCAAAAAAGGCTGGTTCAAGGAGGCTGGTGTGGATGTTGAGTTTGTGTGGATGGATTACGTCAAATCGATGGAAGCCTACGCAGCAGGAAAACTCGACGCCGTTTGTGTAACCAATGGCGATGCTCTCGTCACCGGAGCTACAGGCAAGCCATCGGTGTGCATTTTGCTGAATGATTATTCGAACGGCAACGACATGATCGTCGCCAAACCCGGTATTAAGACACTGAAGGATCTCAAAGGGAAAACGGTGGCGCTGGAAGAAGGCTTCGTGGAACATTTGCTCTTGCTCAAAGGCCTAGAAATGAATGGCATGACACCTAGCGATGTTACCATCAAAAACACGCCGACAAACAATACGCCTCAGGTTTTCACATCAGAAGGTGTCGATGCCATTGGCGCATGGCAACCGAACTCGGGCCAAGCATTGAAACTCGTGCCAGGTTCCACTCCAGTGTTCACTTCCAAAGACGTTCCCGGTCTGATTTATGATGGCCTTTTCTGCGATCGGGAGAGTGTTGTCGCCAAAAAAGAAGATTGGAAAAAAATCATCGGTGTGTGGGTGAAGATTTCCGAATATCTCGCCGATGAAGACAATCTCGACGATGCCCTAGCGATCCTATCCGAGCGCGTTGGCGTGAAACCTGCCGAATACGAGCCACTGCTTAAAGGCACCAAAATCCTCACCACAGCCGAAGCTCTGAAAGCCTGGGAAAAAGCCGATGGTCTTGGTTCGGTTTATGGTTCGTCGAAAATTGTCGATGAGTTTAACGTCAAGTTTGAGGTCTACGAAAAACCCTTGGAGATCGACTCCTACTTTGATTCGTCATTGTTCAAAGAAGTTGTCGCAAAATAATCAGCTTGGTCCTTTTCTCTCGGAACGAACACCATGAAATTTTCTTCGCTCGAAAAGTGGTGGACGTTCCGCAAGCAGTTGGATCAATCGCGAGGCACGATGTTGATGGTGTTGTCGTTCTTGATCCCGCTGCTGATTTGGTTGATCGCCTGCTACGGGCCATGGTGGAAAACGGCATACCAGGTGACCATTTCCGCGGAGAGCGAAGGCCTGCAAAGTGTGTTCACTCCGGGCGATGTGTTGACACCAGAGAGTTGGAAACAGTTCCAAGAACAGATCGTCATCGACAATGCGAAAATCATTGCCGCTCGACAATCGAAGACTCCCCTCGAAAGCAGTGGGCGCCAGAATAAAAAAATCGTGCGCATGATTTTCCCACTGGCATTAAGCAACGGTTGGCTCAGTCGTGATCAAGAGATCGATGACCAAGCCTTGCGCGAAACCCTGCTGGCCTACGCGGCAGGCAAGCTCGATGACAGCAAAGAAGCGTTCTCGGATGAAAACAAAACAATCGCCAAGGAAAATGCGGCAATGCTTGCAAAAGCAGCGCCAGAATGGCCGCAGGAATCGCTGTTAAAATTTCTTCCGCAAGCGCAAATGGAAGTCGCCCGGCCCGTGTATCTCGTCACGCCATCAGCTGTTGCGTCATCATTTTGGAAAGGCATCACTTCGACAAAAGCCGTGGAAGCCGAGTCAGGCGCTCCTTCGAAAAGTTTGCTGCAACGTTACGGCGAATCATGGCGCACGATTGTGTTAGGATTTTTGCTGGCGATTGGCGTTGCTATTCCGTTAGGGATCATGGCAGGTAGTTACGACTTTGTTTCGAAGTTGGCCGAGCCTTTTGTTAATTTTTTCAGCTACATGCCCGCGCCGGCTTTTGGTGTTGTGTTAATGGCTATCTTCGGTTTGGACTCGGGACCGAAAATTATGTTAGTGTTCTTGGGCACCTTGCCTCCAGCGATCCTAACCATTGCCAAGACCACGCGCAGCTTGGATATTTCTCTCATTGAGGCTGCACAAACACTTGGCGCAAATCAACGGCAATTGATTTTCTCTGTGGTTGTGCCCGGCATCCTTCCTTCTCTTTACAAAGATCTCCGGCTACTATTTGGCACGGCCTGGACATGGTTGGTAATTGCAGAACTGTTAGGTTTCAAGAGTGGTTTGTCCGAGGTGATCGATACACATGGACGTCGTTTTCAGTTTGAAATCGTTTACCCTGCCATTCTCATGATCGGTCTTTCGGGTTTCTTCATGGATCAAATTCTCGCCTATGTCGCACGATATCTTTTCCCTTGGGCCGAGCCTGCACGCAAAGGTTTGATCGGCAAGTTGCTGTCCTCTCTCGCAAAGAAATGGGTTAAACGTCAATCCCGTCGAACCCCACAACCCGAACTTACAGAATCATGATCGCTGGCATTTCCTACAAAGATCAATCCGAAGCTGTTCGATCACGTTTTGATCAATTGAAAAAACGTCCGAAGCTTTTGGAGATTTCAGAATTGAACAAAAGTTTCGACTCGAAAGACGGCGAGGTGATCGCGCTACAGGACATCAACTTGACGGTGCATCGTCGTGAATTTATGTGTGTGCTCGGTCAGTCAGGCTGTGGCAAATCGACATTGATTCGCATCTTAGCCGGCCTTGAGACACCAACATCGGGGCATGTGCTGGTTGATGGTCAACCGGTCAATGGCCCCGGTCGTGATCGCGGAATGGTGTTTCAAAGCTACACCTTGTTTCCTTGGTTAACGGTGAAGGAAAATGTGATGTTCGGACCAAAGATGTCAGGCAAGGATGCGTTGACGAATGCTGCCGAGGCCCGACAATGGCTAGCGATGGTGGGCTTGGAAAAATTCGAGAACGCATACCCGCATCAGCTCAGTGGCGGCATGAAACAACGTGCTGCAATTGCCCGCGCGCTGGCAAATGAGCCACGGATTTTGCTGATGGATGAACCATTCGGAGCGCTCGACCCACAAACGCGTCAGCAGATGCAGGCTTATCTTTTGCAGATCTGGCGAAATGTCGACATTACGGTTTTTTTCATCACCCATGATCTCGACGAAGCCATTTTCCTATCGGATCGCATTCTGGTGCTCGATCCGCGGCCTGGTCGCGTGCGCGAATTGATCGAAGTTCCCGTGCCGCGACCGCGTGATCATCAGCAGATGAGTTCTGCCGAATTCATGGCGACAAAAGCTCATCTCGCCACGATCATTCATCCCGAGGATGCGCAGGAAAAACCTGCTTTTGATAAACTCCCCATGGGACGCATGACCTTGGTCGGAGATGATGTGGAGTGAAGATTTGTTGAAAAAATGAGAATCTAAAAATTTAGCAGTAATACGAATTGACAAAAAAATATTACGATTGAGGTTGACCAAATATGATAAATTTAGAAAATCACGCCACAATTATGGCGGAACGAGAACATGTAGAACGGATCAGTCTATCGTTGCCCAGTGGCTTGCTGGGTCGGTTTGAGCAATTGGTGGTGGAGCGTGGATTTGAGAGTCGGTCGCAAGCTGTGGCCGAAATGATGACCCGCGAGCTCGATCGACATGCGGTCAACAAATCGCAGGGTGTGATGACGGGGACGATCACGCTGGTGTATGACCACGCGCGTGGTGAGTTGAAGCGTAAGCTCTCGGACATTCAGTATGAGTATCTCAATGAAGTCATCGGATCACTTCATATTTTGTTAGAAAATCAACACACGCTTGAAGTCGTTTTGGTGCAAGGAAAAGCCAAGCGCTTGCGGCAGATTGCCAATGAACTCATCACCTGCAAGGGCGTGCTCAGCGGCACTCTGACTCTCACATCATCCTTGATGCCACCGATTCAATATCCTGAAAACAAATGAAAGAGCCAATCTACCAAGTCGAACTTACAGGTGCTGG
>JBIIAI010000327.1:0-14168 GCA_044239965.1 Akkermansiaceae bacterium | reverse complement strand
TCGACTCACAGGTGAGAACCGAACGGATGCGGAACTTGTCAAAGTTGAGGTTTTCGAGAGCCTTGGCTGCTTTCTCGGAAATGATTTGGTCAACATCGATGATGATATCGCCGGTGACTGGATCGGTAACTTTTTGCAGCGCCACACGACCGTAGATGCGCATCGCCAGAGTCGCTACTTCTTCGTCACCATCATAGATCGGCGCAACGCTGATGCCGCTGACCGTGCCGCAATCCTCTTCGAAGATGATCACGTCCTGAGCCACATCGACGAGCTTACGAGTCATGTATCCGGAGTCAGCTGTTTTCAGAGCGGTATCGGAGAGACCTTTACGAGCACCGTGAGTGGAGATGAAATACTCCAACACCGAAAGACCTTCGCGGAAGTTCGCGGTAATCGGGCGTTCAATAATCTCACCGGAGGGCTTGGCCATCAGACCGCGCATACCACCGAGCTGTTTGATCTGGGATTTGTTACCCCGAGCACCGGAGTCTACCATCATGAACAATGGCGAAATACCAGCTTTGCCTTCATTGTGCTCGATCTTGCGATAGAGGTGGTTGGCGATTTGGTCGGTGGCTTGAGTCCAGATGTCGATGACTTTCTGGTAGCGCTCGCCATCGGTGATGATACCGTTGCGATACTGCTTGGTGACTTTTTCTACTTCCACGTAGGCATTGGCGATGATCGCTGGTTTTTCCTCAGGGATCACCATGTCAACAATACCAACGGAGCAACCGGAACGCGAAGCTTCGCGGAAACCGAGGTTTTTCAGTGCATCGAGAGTTTCGACAGTGCCTTTTTGACCGGCAACCTGGTAGCAACGCCAGATGACGTCGGACATCTGCTTCTTACCAACCGTGTGGTTGATGAAGCCCATGCCGTCAGGCCAGATCTCGTTGAAACGAACGCGGCCTGGGGTAGTCTCGATGATTTTCGCATCTTTGATGCCGTAGTGAGTGTCCTTGCCGAAGTCATTGTTGCGGATGCGAATCCAAGAGTGGTAGCTAAGCTTCTTCGAAGCAATCGCGAATTCGACTTCGTCGGTGCTTTCGAACAAGGGCAAATGCTCTTTTTTCTCGCGATCTTTCTCCGTGCGGATCGGAGCCCATGTCAGGTAGTACGATCCCAAAATAATGTCCTGGGAAGGAACGGTGATGGGGCGACCGCTGGCTGGCGAGAAGATGTTGTTAGGCGCAAGCATCAGCTGGCGGCACTCCATTTGTGCTTCCACCGAGAGTGGAACGTGCACGGCCATTTGGTCACCGTCGAAGTCCGCGTTGAAAGCGGTACAAACGAGGGGGTGAACACGGATGGCCTCACCTTCGATGAGCTTCGGTTCGAAGCCTTGGATCGACAAGCGGTGCAACGTAGGAGCACGGTTGAGGAGAATTGGGTGACCTTTGGTAACGTCCGCGAGAATGTCCCAAACTTCTTTGGTCTTGCGATCGATCATCTTCTTCGCAGAACGAACGGTATGGCAATAGCCGAGTTCTTTCAGGCGACGAATGATGAAGGGTTCGAACAGAGCGAGAGCCATTTTCTTCGGCAGACCGCACTGATTGAGTTTCAAGTCAGGACCGATCACAATAACCGAACGACCGGAGTAGTCGACGCGCTTACCGAGCAAGTTTTGACGGAAACGTCCACCTTTGCCCTTGAGCATGTCGGAGAGCGACTTGAGCGGACGGTTGCCAGCACCAGTCACAGCACGGCCGTGACGACCGTTGTCGAACAAGGCGTCAACAGCCTCTTGCAACATGCGCTTCTCGTTGCGGATGATCACGTCAGGAGTTTTCAACTGAAGCAAGTTCTTCAGACGATTGTTCCGGTTGATCACGCGGCGATACAGGTCATTGAGGTCGGAGGTCGCGAAACGTCCACCTTCGAGCGGCACCAGCGGACGGAGATCCGGAGGAATGACGGGCAATACATTGAGCACCATCCACTCAGGGCGGCTGCGCGAGCCGTGAAAGCCTTGAGTGATTTTGAGGCGCTTGGCCAATTTTTTGCGATTTTGCTTGGAGCGAGTCGCGGCCAATTGCTGTTGCAGGTCGACCATCAACGATGGAAGATCGACTTGGCTGAGCAGGTCTTGAATCGCCTCAGCACCCATGCGGGCACGGAAGGCGGATTCGCCGTAGGCATCCTCAGCTTCACGCAATTCCGTCTCAGTCAACAACTGACCCAGAGTCAAGTTGGTGGTGCCGACGTCGGTCACTACGAAGTCTTCATAATAGATGATGCGCTCCAGCTGACGGGCCGTGATGTCGAGCATCAGGCCGATGCGGGAAGGCATGCACTTGTAATACCAAATGTGAGAGACAGGAACGGCAAGTTCGATGTGGCCCATACGCTCGCGACGAACGCGAGACAGAGTCACTTCCACGCCGCAACGGTCGCAGACTACGCCCTTATGCTTGATGCGCTTGTATTTTCCGCAAGCACACTCCCAGTCCCGTGTAGGACCGAAAATCCGCTCACAGAACAAGCCACCTTTTTCAGGCTTGAAGGTACGGTAGTTAATTGTTTCAGGGTTTTTCACTTCCCCTTTGGACCAAGACCGGATGATGTCCGGTGCTGCCACGGTAATGGCGATTTGGTCAAATTGTTCGGTCTTCTCCTCGACTCCAAAAAGTTCACGCAAGTTATTTTCAACGCTCATAGATCAAATTTCGTTAGATGGTTATAGATTGGGGTTAGGATTAGAGAGTAAGGTCATCGAGGGAGAAATCATCCACGCCACCAGTGACGCCGGAACCTTGATTGCTGCCGCGTTTGCCGGGGCGCACGTCAAGTCCGAGGGATTGCATTTCCTTGATGAGAACGTTGAAGGATTCTGGAGTTCCAGCTTCCAAGTTGTTATCACCTTTTACGATGGCTTCATAGATGCGGGTACGGCCCATGACATCGTCAGATTTCACCGTAAGCAGTTCTTGCAAGGTGTAGGCGGCGCCGTAGGCCTCAAGGGCCCAGACCTCCATCTCACCGAAACGCTGACCACCGTATTGCGCTTTACCACCAAGCGGCTGCTGGGTAACAAGGCTGTATGGTCCAACGGCACGTGCGTGAATCTTATCGGCAACCAAGTGACCGAGTTTCAGCATGTAAATGTAACCGACCACGACAGGGTTATGGAATGCTTCGCCAGTACGACCGTCATACAGTGTGGATTTACCACCCATGGTGCCGTCTTTACCGTCGCCGATCCAGGTGAAGCCGCGGCTCTCTGGCTCGTGTGGCAAACGCTTACGCACTTTGCCTTTTTCGGCGATATATTCCACACCGTCGACGCGCTTGGCCTCGGACATGAATTCCCAAATCCGCTCTTCTTTGATGCCGTCGAAAATCGGCGTAGCAACGGTGAAACCGAGAGCTTTCGCTGCAACACCAAGGTGAGTTTCCAACACCTGACCGACGTTCATCCGCGATGGCACGCCGAGAGGGTTAAGGCAGATCTCGACGGGAGTGCCGTCATGAAGGTAGGGCATGTCTTCCTCGGGAACGATGGTAGCAACAACTCCTTTGTTTCCGTGACGACCAGCCATCTTGTCACCAATCGAAAGCTTGCGTTTCGCGGCGATGAAGACTTTCACTTCTTTGATCAAACCAGATTCGACTTCGTCACCGGCTTCCATTTGGTCGAGACGACGCTCACGCTCGCTGTCAACCTCGGCAAAGCGTGGTTCGAAGGAAGTGATAATTTCGATGATCTTGTTGCGGATCGGGCTTGGATCGATTTCGATGTGATCGTAAACCGATGCCAGCTTGCGCAGCAAGGTTTTGGTGATCTTGCGATTCGAAGGAATGATGATTTCGCCGGACTGTGCGTTGACAACATCGAGAGGAATTTTTTCGCCGAGCAAAATGTCGGAGAGTTTTTCCGTCAACTGGTCATACAAGGAATCTTTTTTCTTCTTGTGCTCGTCGTTGACCTTCTTGAGTTGCTTCTTGATCTCGTTCGGGTCGATCTTGTTGTCGCGGCGAGCAGCGCTGCCATGGCTGGAAACGCGAACATCTTGCACGATGCCGGTCACGCCCGAAGGAACGCGCAGCGAGGTGTCTTTGACGTCGGCTGCTTTTTCACCGAAGATCGCACGGAGCAAACGCTCTTCAGGAGCGAGTTCGGTTTCCGATTTCGGTGTGATTTTACCAACCAGAATGTCGCCAGGCTTCACTTCTGCACCAATGCGGATGATGCCATCGTGGTCGAGGTTTTTCAGAGCCTCTTCGCCTACGTTCGGAATATCACGAGTGATTTCCTCAGGCCCCAGTTTGGTATCGCGAGCGGCGACATCAAATTCGGTGATGTGGATCGAAGTGTAGATGTCCTCTTTGGCGACTTTTTCGGAGATAACGATAGCATCCTCGAAGTTGTAACCGTTCCAAGGCATGAACGCTACGAGAACGTTGCGACCGATGGCGAGTTCGCCTTTGTCGGTGTTAGGACCGTCAGCAAGCACGTCGCCTTTTTTGATCTTCTGACCACAGCGAACGATCGGCTTTTGGTTGATGCAGGTGCTGGCGTTCGAGCGCATGAACTTGCGCAATGGATAGGCCATAATGCCTTTTTCCACATTGGTCTTCACGCATTCAGCATCGGAAAGGAACTTCTCGTCAGCAACGGGAAGCTTGCCATCCAAGGTGGTGACAATGATTTCAGCCGTTGCCGCAGCTACGATACCATCAAGCTCAGCAACCACCACAGCGCGGGAGTCGCGAGCCGCTTTGGCTTCGAGACCAGTTCCTACGAGCGGAGCCTCAGAAACGAGAAGCGGCACACCTTGGCGTTGCATGTTCGAGCCCATCAGAGCGCGGTTGGCGTCGTCGTGCTCAAGGAAAGGAATCAGACCAGCAGCAACGGAAACCAACTGCTTGGGAGAAACGTCCATGTATTCGACGTCGTTTGGTCCGACCTCGATGAACTCGCCGCCTTTTTCACGAGCGGTGATGCGCTCGTTCTGGAACTTACCGGATTTATCAATCGGGTTGTTCGCCTGAGCGATGTGGAATTTCTCTTCTTGGTCAGCCGAGAGATATTCGATCTCGTTGGTGACTTTGCCACTTTTCACCTTGCGGTATGGTGTTTCGATGAAACCGAACTCGTTGATGCGAGCGTAGGTACACATCGAGTTGATCAGACCAATGTTTGGACCCTCAGGAGTCTCAATCGGGCACATACGGCCATAGTGCGAAGGATGAACGTCACGAACTTCGAAACCTGCGCGGTCGCGGTTCAGACCACCAGGTCCAAGAGCGGAAAGACGACGTTTGTGCGTCAGCTCTGCGAGCGGGTTGGTTTGGTCCATGAACTGGGAAAGCTGGCTACGACCAAAGAAATCGCGAACCACAGCACTGAGCGCCTTGGGATTGATCAATTTGGATGGCATCATGCCCTCGATGTTGACATCGAACAAAGTCATGCGCTCTTTCACCAGACGCTCCGTACGAGCAAGTCCGATACGGCACTGATTAGCGAGCAATTCGCCGACGGCCCGAACGCGACGTGAACCAAGGTGATCAATATCGTCGATTACGCCGTCGCCTTTCTTCAGTTTGAGAATGTATTTCACTGCACCGAGGAAGTCCTCGGGAACCATGATGCGGGTGTCGCCAGGAACACCGAGATCGAGCTTTTGGTTGATCTTGTAACGACCCACGCGTGTGAGGTCATATTTTTTCGCATCGAAGAACAAGCGCTTGAGAAGTGCTTTCGAGTTCGAAGCGGTTGGTGGATCACCAGGGCGCAATTTGCGATAGATGTCCTTGAGAGCTGAATCTTCATCGTGCGCAGGGTCTTTGCGAAGCGATTTGATCAAAATCTCGTCTTCACGAGCATCGATCACTTCCACTTGCTTGTGGCCAAGGGCGATCAACTGGCGAACGATACCAATCGTGAGTGGCTCATATGCTTTGGCAACAACCAATTCGCCATCCATAATGTCCTCGAAAGGAACTTTGTGGCCAAGCTCATGCTCGTCGAGATTATCGTTGAGTTTGAGTGTTTCAGGAGAATAAAATTCGTTGATGATCTCACGGTCCGTCGAGTAACCCAAAGCGCGCAAGAATGTTGTCGCAAGGAACTTACGACGGCGGCGACGACGGTCGAGATAAACGTAAAGCAAGTCGTTGGTATCGAATTGCACTTCCAACCATGAACCACGGTCAGGAATGATACGGAACGAATGAAGAGTTTTGCCATTCAAGTGTTGCGAGGTCTCGAAGCAGATACCTGGAGAACGATGCAACTGAGATACGATTACCCTCTCAGCACCGTTGATGATGAAAGTGCCACGACGAGTCATCATAGGGAGTTCGCCCATGTAGACACGCTCTTTTTTGCTGCCGGATTCATCTTTCAGGCGGAAGGTCACGTAAAGTGCCGCGCTAAAAGTTTCGCTGTGACGCAGAGAATCGAGTGAAGTAACTTTCGGGTCCTCGATATCGTAAGAGATGAAATCGAGAGTGATCGACTCATCGTATGATTTGATCGGGAAAACTTCGTTAAAAACAGCTTGCAGACCGGTATTGGAGCGCTCGGAGAGGGGGATCTCTTTTTGCATGAATTCCTCGTAGGAGCGACTCTGCACCTCGATCAGGTTGGGTGGTTCGATAACTTCCTCAAATTTTCCAAAATAGAGACGTTCAGACATAATAATATTCAGTTGGTGGTGCTAGCAAGTTGAGCCCGATCCGTGGAAACGGCTCGGGCGAGGACAGATTCAGGAGATGGTTGGGTAGATCGAGATCGGCGGGAATTGTCGCATGTTGTAAGATAAATGTAACAGAGTGACAACTCTCGCCGGTGTCGGTCAGGGAAATTCCCCGTGGTCGGATACCGACCACGAGGAGAAATCCGATAAGTGGAATTACTTGAGTTCGATTTTTGCGCCTGCTTCTTCGAGCTTCTTCTTGGCAGCTTCGGCAGCGTCTTTGGAGACACCTTCGAGCACCTTGGTAGGAGCGCTTTCGACCAATTTCTTGGCGTCAGCAAGACCGAGGCCAGGAGCAACTTCGCGCACTGCCTTAATGACAGCAATCTTGTTGGCTCCGCCGTCGGTGATCACGACGTCGAATTCAGTTTTCTCTTCTACAGCTTCAGCAGGACCAGCAGGGCCAGCTACTGCAGTTGGAGCAGCGGCGGAAACGCCCCATGCTTCTTCCAATTTTTTAACGAGGTCAGCAGCTTCCAAAACGGAAAGTTTGCCGAGTTCTTCAACGATTTTATCTAGGTCAGCCATTGTATTGTGTTTGTGCGGTATCGTCGCACTCAGAAGCATCCGAGCATTTCAGATTGGCAGCCACCAATCCGACGAGGAACCATTGTTCGTGTTCAAGGGGTTTTGTTGGAACGCCGCCCCTATCAGTTCAAAGTGTTTCCGAGGAGAATTAATCTTCGGGGTTGAATTTTTTCTTGATGACGCGAGCGATACGAGCAGCAGGCTCGTTGATCGTGCCCAAAAGTTGGGAAAGAACGGACTCGCGAGAAATGATGCTGGAGATTGCTTTCAGCTTGTCGGCATCGAGAATTGTTCCATCGAGAACACCGATTTTCATCGATGGCTTCTTGAACTCTTTCTCGAAGTTACTGATCGCTTTGGCTGCGGCAAAAATTTCGCTCTGACCGCTGACGAAAGCGGTTTGACCAACGAGACTGTCACCGATGTCTGGCAAACCTGCATCGGCCATAGCCTTGCGGAGGTAGCTGTTCTTGGCGACATGGCACTCAGCGCCAGCGGCACTCAAGCGATTGCGGAGCTCAGAGAACTGAGGCACCGTCATACCGGTGTAATCGATTACGATCACATAAGGAGAATTGTTTACCTGCTCCTGCAATGCGTCGATGATGATTTTCTTATCTGGATTCATATGTGTGTGCGTGGCTAGGTATTAGGCAGTTACTTTGGAGTAAACAGAAGATTCAAGAGGGAGACCAGGCAGCATGGTGGCGGCGATCGTTACGCTGCGCATGTAGTTGCCTTTGGCTGTTGGTGGCTTAGCGCGAACAACGCTGTCGATGAATGCACTAGCATTTTCGGCGATTGCTTCGTTCGAGAAGGAAAGCTTGCCAATAGAAGCCGCGATGTTGCCATTTTTGTCGAGTTTGTAATCGATACGGCCAGCTTTGACTTCCTTGATCGCTTTTGCGGTGTCGTCAGTAACAGTTCCAGTTTTAGGGTTTGGCATCAGGCCACGTGGACCAAGAACACGAGCGATCTTACGAACTTCGGTCATGGCGTCTGGAGTAGCGATAGCGACGTCGAAGTCGGTGAATCCGCCTTGCACTTTGGCAATCAGGTCTTCGTAACCAACATGGTCAGCACCTGCTTCGAGGGCTGCTTTTGCGGCGTCACCTTGGGCGAACACAGCAACACGCACGTTACGACCAGTGCCGTGTGGAAGGGCTACGGAGCCACGAACCATTTGGTCACTTTTCCGTGGGTCCACACCGAGGTGAATGGAAACGGTGACAGCTGGGTCAAACTTAGGAGCGGGAAATGATTTAATCGTTTCCACTGCGGCATTGAGACCGTAAGATTTGGTTTTGTCAACCAGAGCAACGGCTTTGAGGTATCTTTTACTACGATGTTTCGACATATACTTTTTTTGGTTAGCAGTGATGGCGGATTCCGAATGCGAAACCCTCCTGCATTGTCACCATGGCGAACCGTGGTGACAAAATTCTTACATTCCTTCCACTTCGATACCCATCTGACGAGCCGTGCCTGCGAGAATGCGAGCAGCAGCTTCTGGGTTCTTGGTGTTAAGATCGGGCATCTTGCGATTGACCACTTCCATGAGTTTTTCTTTGGTCAATTTTGCTACTTTGATTTTGTGCGGCTCCTTAGAACCGGACGCAATGCCTGCGGCTTTCTTGAGCAAGTTGCCAGCTGGTGGCTGCTTGGTCACAAAGCTAAAGGATTTATCTTTATAGACGGTGATTACGACGGGAAGCACGTCACCAGCTTGCGACTGGGTAGCGGCATTGAACTCCTTACAGAACGCCATGATGTTCACGCCGCGCTGACCGAGAGCGGGACCAACGGGTGGTGATGGGTTTGCGGAACCTGCGGGAATTTGAAGTTTGATGAATCCAGTAATTTCTTTAGCCATGACGAGGAATATTTAAGTATTGATTGAAATAGGTGAGGCCGTTACTTGCAGTGATGCGCCGAACGGGGCGGCAGCGTTTCATCAGGCACGCTCGACCTGCCAGAACTCCAAATCCACGGGTGTGGAGCGGCCGAAGATTGTGACTGCGACGCGCAATTTGCCGCGCTCCGCATCAATTTCCTCGACGATGCCGTTTTGGCTTTCAAAGGGACCATCAGCAACACGCACGGTATCACCAACTTCAAAGCTGATTGAGGGACGAACACTGTCCTCCCGCTCACGCATTTGCGCAAGGAGCGCCTCGACTTCGCGAGCACGCATCGGCACAGGACGATCTTTCGTTCCTGCGAAACCAATAACGCCATCCATTTCCTTGAGGAAATACCAAGCCTTATCGATCAATTGATTGGTTTCATCAAACAAGTTCATGTTAACAATGATGTAACCAGGGAAAAACTTGCGACGGGACTCCGTTTTTTTGCCTTTACGGACCTCGGAGACAGTCTCCATCGGCACTAAAGCATCAAATACGCAGTCGCTCAATTCTTGCTCGCGTGCTTCACGAATGATGCGCTCACGCACCTTATTTTCCTGACCGGAAAGGACGTGAACGACATACCATTGATTTTTATTTTCGGAGACAGCGGACATGAGAGAAAAGGAGAAAGTCAAGCAAGAAAGGGATGAGCAACCACAAATACACAGATAGTCGGGTCGCGCGGGCGGAAATTGTTATCCGGCGAGGTAACTTGTCAAGAAAGAAACGACTTTCATCTGAATTAGATCCCAGAAATTCACAAAACCTGCGAGCAAAATCATGGCGATCAGAACCACAACGGTGGAGTCGACCAATTCTTTGTATTTTTTCAGACCTTTGATCTTCGGATCAGATTCCCAAGGCCAACTGGCTTTTTTGAGTTCTCCAGTTACTTCGCTGATAAATTTGGAAATGTTCACGTGATTATGAGAGTGAGACGATGACAAGTTGAGACATGGTAAGCAATTTAGCTTTCACTTTCCAAGTTGGAAATGCAGTGGCACGGCGGGAGGGACTCGAACCCCCAACACTCGGTTTTGGAGACCGATGCTCTACCAATTGAACTACCGCCGTGTTACGTTACTGCAATGTTTAGCTAAATCGGAGGCACCCAGACTGATCCAAGTGCCCCCTGACGCGCAGAGCATATCGTGAAAATCGCGATATGCAAAGCAAATCTTTCAAATTAGTCGATGATGTCAGCCACACGACCAGCACCTACGGTACGACCACCTTCGCGGATCGCGAAGCGCATGGTTTTCTCAAGGGCGATCGGCATGATCAACTCGATGGTCAACTCAACGTTGTCACCAGGCATCACCATTTCCACGCCGTCTGGAAGCTTGATGCTGCCAGTTACGTCTGTAGTACGGAAATAGAACTGTGGACGATAGTTGGAGAAGAATGGTGTGTGACGACCACCTTCTTCTTTGGAGAGAACGTAGATCTCACCTTTGAAGTTTTTGTGACCTTTCACGGAACCTGGTTTGGCGATCACTTGACCACGCTCAACGTCGTTCTTCTTAAGTCCGCGGACCAAGAGACCTACGTTGTCACCTGCACGACCTTCGTCGAGCAACTTACGGAACATTTCGATGTCCGTAACGGTGGTTTTTTGCGTGTCGCGGATACCAACGATTTCCACTTCCTCCATCTTCTTAACGATACCACGCTCAACACGGCCGGTGCAAACGGTTCCGCGACCTTCGATCGAGAACACGTCTTCAACAGGCATGAGGAAAGTTTTGTCAATCGGACGCTCAGGAAGCGGGATGTAGCTGTCAACGGCATCCATCAATTTGTTGATGGCATCTTTGTAGGTGGCGTCACCTTCAAGAGCACGGAGAGCGGAACCACGAACAACAGGAATGTCGTCGCCTGGGAATTCGTATGTGGAAAGGAGGTCGCGAACTTCCATCTCAACGAGATCGAGAAGCTCTTCGTCGTCCACCATGTCGCACTTGTTCATGAACACAACAAGAGCAGGAACACCAACCTGACGAGCAAGAAGGATGTGCTCACGAGTTTGCGGCATTGGACCGTCAGCTGCGGAAACAACGAGGATCGCGCCGTCCATCTGGGCAGCACCGGTGATCATGTTTTTCACGTAGTCGGCGTGACCTGGGCAGTCAACGTGTGCATAGTGACGATTTTCGGTTTCATACTCCACGTGTGCGGTGTTGATGGTAATACCACGCTCACGCTCTTCGGGTGCAGCGTCGATGTCTGCATAGCCTTTTGCTTGTGCGAAACCTTTCTCGGCGAGAGTGTTGGTGATCGCAGCAGTGAGTGTTGTTTTGCCGTGGTCGACGTGCCCGATGGTTCCGATGTTAACGTGGGGCTTGTTGCGTTGGAATGCTTCTTTTGCCATAATATGTAGTGGTTCGCTTGAGCTGTTGAGTGCTTGTTGCTGTTTGTAGATGTTGTTGAATTGGGCTGCTGAACCGCATCACTGCGATGGAGCTCGTGGGGGGAATTGAACCCCCGACCTCATCCTTACCAAGGATGCGCTCTACCCCTGAGCTACACGAGCAACTTTCGCTGCATGCTGTCCCCCAGTGGTGGCAGTGGTGACTGTCAGCCGCCCGGGAAAAGCGGGGCGGGAAATTAACACTTATTTCCAGTCTGTCAAAAAAAATATCACTCGTTTTGCATTTTTTTTTAACCTCTGCCCCAAATAGAAATAAAACCATTGATTCACAAGCGCTTTTCTTGATTTGCGAATGGAAAATTTGGCCGCCGCCAATTTATTGCAGCCTTACTGAACTTCAAGCACATGAAACATTTAGATTGCCTTAGCGCAAAGGAACTTCACAACATGATTTCATCCCATTTCAAATTGAGAAAGAATTCGATTCCAACCTGCAAACTGCCAAGCAATTGCCCCAGCTGGCAAGATGGAATGGAGATTTAAATTTTCGTCATGTCATGAGTTTCGCGTGCCATCGTGAAAAAAGCTGCTAGTTTCATCCCGATGAAATTCGCCATTTGCAACGAGACATTTGGAGCGGTATCGCTCGCTGAGGCAGCACGCAAAGGCCGTGAGGCTGGCTATACGGGACTGGAAATCGCGCCTTTTACCCTCGCTGAGAACCCGTGGGATCTGACGATCACAGAGGCCGCTGACTTGGCTCGTCAGGTGCGAGATGAAGGCATGGAGGTCGTCGGCTTGCACTGGCTTCTGGTCAAACCTGCCGGACTGCACTTAACGACTCTCGACGCCTCGATTCGCCAGAAAACCATTGATTTCAGCAAGCACTTGGCCGACCTTTGCCATGCGATGGGTGGTTCGATCATGGTCTGGGGTTCACCGAAGCAACGCAATATTGAACCCGAGTGGAATCGTGAAGATGCACGCAACCGCGCGGCCGATGTCTTTCGACAAGCGTCCGAGCATTGCGCTCCGCTGAACGTCACTCTCGCCCTCGAACCACTGGGACATGTGGAAACGAATTTCCTAACAAGTGCCGGCGAAACCATCGAGCTCATCGATTTGGTCGATCACCCCAATTGCCGATTGCACCTCGATGTGAAAGCGATGAGTTACGAGGAAAAATCGATCGCCCAAGTGATCCGCGATAGCAAAAACTACACGGTGCATTTTCATGCAAACGACCCCAATTTGCGCGGTCCAGGCATGGGAGACGTGCCCTATGATCCGATTGTCGAGGCTCTGCGCGAAACTGCATACACGGGTTGGGTAAGCGTCGAGGTTTTTGATTACACGCCGACGCCAGAAGCGATCGCAAAAGATTCTCGCGAAAATCTCCGACGCTTTTTTGGCTGTTGATCTTAAAGGCTGTTGATCTTCATAAAAGCGCGATCGTGGCTCGTGAAATGCACTCGTGAAATGCAAACTTGACGCCCCAGTCGTTCCGCTTAGCATGGGCCTATGCGCACACTGCTAGGTCTTGCAACACTTCTCATGTCAATCACAACCCACGCTGCTCCCCTTCCCTCCATACCCTTGTATGAAAAAGGCGCCGCTGACGCTCTTGGAACCGCTGACCGCGATGTCCCGACACTCACTGCGTATCTTCCTGTAGGAGCTACGCAGCCGACGACTGCGATTTTGATTTGCCCAGGTGGTGGTTACGGTGGTCTCGCAGATCACGAAGGCGCGGGCTATGCCACTTGGCTTGCCGAGCATGGCATCGCTGGCGTGGTGCTCAAATATCGCCTTGGCTCCGCAGGCTACAAACATCCCACCATGCTCAACGATGCAGCACGCGGCATGCGTCTGATGCGTAGTCTCGCAAAAACGTGGAACATCGATGCAAAACGTTGTGGAATCATGGGATCGAGCGCTGGTGGCCATCTGGCATCAACATTGCTCACACACTTCGATCTCGGCAACCCCAGCGCTACGGACGCGATCGAGGGACAAAGTTCGCGCCCCGATTTCGGCATTCTTTGCTACGCTGTGATCACCATGGGCGAACACACACACGCTGGCTCACGCAACAATCTGTTAGGCGCTACCCCCTCCCCTGAATTGATCAATTTGTTATCGAATGAAAAGCAAGTCACCGCCGAAACGCCTCCTTGCTTCATCTGGCACACCTGGGAAGACCAAGCGGTGAAAGTGGAAAACTCTCTCGATTTCGCCAACGCATTGCGCGCGAAGGGTGTGAAATTTGACCTTCACGTCTATCAAAAAGGCCCCCACGGCATCGGCTTGAGCATCGGTAAAAATGGTGCCGCTGATGGCGAAGTGCATCCTTGGGCAAAAGACTTACTGGTTTGGTTGAAACAAAATCAGTGGTAAAAACGTAAGTGTGTTCCCAACCACCATCCGATGATTCCAGCTTAGTCAGATCATCGCCGTCATAGTTTGCTGGTTATGACAACAGTGAACGAATCCAACATGAAAACCGTCTGCCGCGGTCGCCTTCGCTATACCGCCGAATAAAAGCCCCATCATCGAATCCTATCTCACCAGTGGCATGAGTGCGCCCCGTTTTGCTGGGCTCCACGGCGTCAATTACCAAACCCTGGAACAAAAAAATCCAAGCTA
>JBIIAI010000279.1:0-3157 GCA_044239965.1 Akkermansiaceae bacterium | reverse complement strand
CTGTGATTTTAAGTGCAACTAGTGATCGTAATTTGCCTGTCAGTTTCTCAATCGCCCAAGGACCAGCGTCTATCGATGCGGCGATTCTCACCCCGCTTGCAAGTGGCCAAGTTCGAGTTGTTGCTACCCAGAATGGCGACGACAATCATCTCGCTGCCATCCCTGTGGAACGCAGCTTCACTGTAACCCATTCCTTTGCCGACAGCCAGTGGCGGAATGCTCACTTCACGTCAGAACAACGCGCCAATCCTGCGATTTCTGGTGACCAAGCCGATCCGGATCGAGATGGTTTTTGCAATCTCATCGAGTACGCCATGGCCACAAACCCATGGACCTCTAATCAAGCCAACCCACCCGTAGTCGCAGGGACAACAATTGTCTCGGGACAAACCTACCAAACCTTACGGTTCCGCCGCCGCATACATGCAGCCGAGATCATCACTCGCGCGGAAGTGGCCACGTCACTAGATCAATGGAATCATCAGGCAACCGAACTAATTGCCGTCGGCGCCCCAGTCGCCAATGGTGATGGAACGGAGACTGTCACTTTCCGCAGTAGTCATCCCTACGCGTCAAGAAACAAAGAATTTCTTCGAGTCCACGTTGAGATATCGCCTTAGAATCGCCCATTCATGAAACGTCGCTCTTTTCTGGCTAGCACCTCCAGCTTGATCGTCCCTATCTTAGCAAGAGAGGACTCCTCGGACTGGAGTTTTGGTGTCATCACCGACATTCAATACGCCGATGTTGACCCAGAGGGTGAACGGCACTATCGCAGCTCACTGAATAAACTCGATGCCATCGTCGCTCATCTTCGTTCACAAAATCTGTCTTTTACGCTGCATCTTGGCGATTTGATTGATCGATCTGCAGCAAGCTTTGCACCCGTCCTCAAGGTGCTAGACCGCCTACCTCACCCTTGTCACCATCTTTTGGGCAATCACGATTACTCACTCGAGGAGTCGGAAAAATGCCATGTTACTTCGCGCTTGCGAATGCCACACGACTACTACGTGCTCTATCGGCCCGGTTGGCGTATATTCATGCTCGATACCAATGCGATCAGCACATACAAAAACCCAGCACTCTCCCCTGAAACGCAGCAAGCTACGGCCTTTTTGGAAAAGGCTCGTCAACAACAGCTTGCCAATGCTGTGCCTTGGGGCGGAGCTTGTGGTAAAACGCAAATGGCTTGGCTCACTCGTGAACTGAATGCCGCGCAAGCACAAGGAGACAAAGTGATTCTCTGTGGACATCACCCACTACTTCCCGCCGACCCACATCAGCTGTGGGATTCCACTGAAATGCTCGCACTTTTGCGCCCATTTTCCTGCGTCAAAGCCTGGTTCAATGGACACAATCACGCCGGTAGCTATGTGATCCATGAAGGAATTCACTGTGTTACTTTTTGCTCAGTTCTCCATGAACCAAAAATCCATGCTGCCGCGGTGATTACGCTTTTTGCAGATCACATGCTCATCCAAGGCTTCGGACGTGAACCTTCACGCCAACTGATGTTCCGCTGAGCCTCCAAAAAGAATCGTCAATTCCACTCATTTCCTGCTTTTCCTCAGGAAAATATCATGCAAGATATCCCTGCCCGCATGTATGATCGATACGAAATACGAGGAAAAATTGGCCAAGGTGGAATTGGAGCGGTTTACCGTGCCTATGACAAAAACTTGAGCCGCGAAGTTGCAGTCAAACGCATCCTTCCCGAAGGTGGCGCTGATTTGGAGAAAGAAGCAACCCGCCAATTGACCAAAGAAGCTGGAGCTCTTTCCGCACTACAGCATCCACACATTGTGACCATTTACGATGTCGGCATCGATGAAGATGGTCCTTACGTGGTCATGGAACTGTTGCACGGCAAAACGATTGACGAAGTTGTCGAGAAGGCCAGCTTCACTTGGCAGGATTTCCGTGAATTTGCTTTGCAAACACAAGAAGCCCTCATCGCCGCTCAAGACATGAGTTTGGTTCACCGCGATCTTAAGCCCACCAATGTGATGCTCACCTGGCTCCCCTCCGGTAAGTTTCAGGTGAAAATCGTCGACTTTGGATTGGCAAAATTCAGCCCTAAGCCATCTCTGCAAACCATCGATCAAAAGGACTCCATCTTCGGCTCGATCTTTTTCATGTCGCCCGAGCAATTTGAGCGCACCGAGCTCGATGTTCGCACCGACATGTATTCCATCGGTTGCGTCTACTACTATGCTCTCACCGGTGTCCACCCCTTCAATGGAGAAACAGGACCGCAGGTCATGGTTGCTCACCTCGATCACCGAGTGTATCCTCTGCACGAAATCCGTCCCGATCTCCCACGGTGGGTTTGTGACTGGGTCATGTGGCACATCAATCGTCTTCCCGACCACCGCCCGAAAAATGCACGAGAAGCCCTCGGACTCTTTCTGCAGAGCGACCTCAATGCTGGCCCGCAGGCATTCCAAGCTGAGGCTCAGCCCGTCATTGCCAAGCCCAAATTGGTCACCCCAGGCGCTCCAGTTGCACAAAACACTCCTGCGGCGGCCAACCCCGCGATTGCAGCGTTGATTAAAACTGCGCCACAACCGATTTTGCCACCTGAAGGGTTTGGCAGACCCAGCGTTCATACAGCTTCTCAGCCCAATTTACAACAAGCGGGCGATTTTACAGCAGCTCCCAATGCTCCCGCTCCAGCCGCAGTCGTCACACCGACAGCTGCGCCGGTTCCTGTTGCACCATCTAATCCTGAGCCTACGCCTGATTTATCACAGATTCTCAAAGTTGCCGAGGCGGCACCTCAACCTCTAGAAACCACACCTAACGAGATCGTTGCTGCCGCAGTATCAACTACCGAGCCTCCGACCTCGCCCACATCAGCTCCTGATGTGGAAATTTCCTCACCTGAAGATACCGTTTCCACTCAAACAGCAGTGGCCCCACCAGCAGGTGTCATCTCCGAAGCGATTCCAGCAACCGTTGTTGCTACGTCAGCAGCAGAAACTCCCACCAAAGCCCCAAACTCTCTCATCATGGACCAAGGTACACCCAAACCAAAACCACGACTTCTCATTCCAGGCGCTAAACCAGCAGCTGCCGATATCACACCAACAGCCAAAGATCCAGCAACAGCTGTCCCCGTTGCAGCAGCGGCTATACCAGTCGCCGCAGCCGT
>JBIIAI010000101.1:0-10943 GCA_044239965.1 Akkermansiaceae bacterium | reverse complement strand
TACCCGTCGCCGCACCAGCAATACCCGTCGCAGATCCCGTAGTGCCTGCCGCAACTCCGGTCGTCCCTGTTGCGCCCCCTCCGATCATCAATCGAGCAGTACCTACACCCCCAGCTGCTGCCGTTGCAAAACCCGTCTTGCAAGCTGGTCCCAATCCGATTGCCATCGCGCGGCCCATTGCCACCGCTACACCTACCGCTCAAGGTCCACAAACATCAGCAATCAAGGCCACCGTGCCGAGTCTTGCGACGAAAGCGCCGATTGCAAGCCCCTCCGCCGCAAACCAAGCACCCAACATCGGCGAAGCGCCTGCGACACAGCTCAGTGTCACCGCTCCCAAGGAGAAAAAAGGCCTCAGTAATGGCGCCAAAGCCTCTCTAGCCGTCACACTCGGCCTCATCACGATCATTCTCGCATTTGTGTTTCTAGCCAAACGCAGCGAAGGAAAAATCAACAAACGCTACAACGAGCTTGTATCTCTTGCCGCTACACCAGGAACTTCCGAGCTAGCCGTAAACGAAAAAGATCTTCAAATCCTGCTTAACAGCGTCACCAGTATCGCCTCGAATACCTCGCGCGAGACCGTTTACAAAGCACTCTATATTGCCAAAGCTACCGATAGCACCGACGTCGATGAGATGCTGATCAAGTATGCCACTACCGCCGCCATGCCTGAAGAAATCCGCATCAACCTCCTCCGTCGCGTCATCGGCGGCAGAAAGCACGAGGCAAGTGTCGATCCACTCATCGCCTTCATCAATTCCAATCCCAAGCCCGAGAGTGCTAGCGCCGCACTTGAAGCGATTCGCGGCATGGCCTCTGATGCTCATTTCAAACAATTGCTCACCATTTTGGAATTCTCCCAAGACAGCAACCTCCGCAAAAAAGCCGAAGAAGCCGTTGTCACGGTCTTGAATAAATCCAGTGATCGCAAAGCCATGGGTGAATACGTAGGCACCTCCTTACAAGCCGCCACCAGCCCTGAAATCAAACAAGCCCTGCTCCGTGTCTACAGCGCCACGGGCACTGAGAATGCCAAAACCGCAATCGAAGAGGCACTGAAGTCATCTGACCAAACCATGCAGATCGCCGCTGCCTCCGCTTTCAAGAACTGGCCTAACGATGAAATGTTTAGCTCCATCATTGAGCAAATTTCCAGCAGCGATGACGAAAACGTACGCACTCGTATGTTCCAAGCCGCAAGAGAATTTCTCGCCCAGGATTCCGATCGCTCAGATAAAGACGTTCAGCCTCTCTGGACCGCACTCAGCAAAGTCGCGAAAACAGCCGAAGAACAAGAGTCCATTGTCCGCGGTCTGGTCACCCACCATCCTACAGCTTGGGCGCTCGACATCATCAAAAATTTCTATGAGACCTCCGAGTATGACCGCGTCATCGATATCTCAGACCGTGCAATGGAGAAGCTCAAATCTGCCAAGGAAGACAAAGCTGAAGAAGAATAATTCCTCCCTCTATTGACAAACATCCCGATCTAGCGAAGCTACCGCCATGCACGAAGAAATCACACTCGCACGCGACGTCGATGCCATCCAGATTCCCAGCGGTGACAGCCTCACCCTGCCCATCGGCACCGTCGTTTACATCACACAGCGCCTCGGCGGCACCTACACCGTAGCCACCTCGGCCGGTCTAGCGCGCATTTCCTCAAAAGATGCCGACGCTCTCGGCATCAATCCCGAGGCTGAACAGAAAAAATCAGAAGAAATCGAACGACTCAAGGACGCCCCACTCGAAGAGCAAGTTTGGGCTCAACTCAAAGGCGTCTTCGATCCAGAAATCCCCGTCGACATCGTCAACCTCGGCCTCGTCTATGATTGCGCTCTCGAAAAACATGATGGCAAAACCGTTGCCCTTGTAAAAATGACGCTGACCGCTCCCGGTTGCGGCATGGGCCCTGTGATTGCTGCAGACGCGCAAGCACGCCTGATGTCGCTGCCAGACATTGATGAAGCCCGCGTCGATCTCGTTTGGGATCCCGCCTGGAACCAAGACATGATCTCTGAAGAAGGCCGCATGATCCTTGGCATGGTCTAACACTTTACTTGCTCATGAATCTCTCACGCTCCAACCTTGTCACTCGCTTTGCCTCGTTGCTGGCTTTGTGCTTAATCACAAGTCAGTGCGCTGAGAAAAAAGTTACCAATGAGGCATCCGAGACATCCCGTCCGCGCACACTCACCGAGAGACTCAACAGCAAGGAAAAACAAGGATATTTCAAGGACTCCGAGGGCAACTGGAAATCGAATAGCAACAAGCGCAGCAGCTTTGAGTCTGCCGGACAAGCGTCCATGGGCAAAAAAGACTTCAATACCAAAAAATTCAATCCCGGTAACTACGAGAAGAAATCGTGGTGGGGAAACCGCGAATACAAACCGCAGCAGTATACGGGTAATACCGATGCCAGCCGCTTCGCCACCACCGCACGCGATTCAGGAAAAAGCGCTGCCGAGGCTGGCAATTCCTCCTTTTTCTCCGGGAAAAAAGTTGATGCCAATCGCATCGCACGCCAAGGCGCTCTCGAAGAGTCTGCATCCGGACTTACCCGCCCCAGCGATGCAGAAACGGATCTGCGACGCAAGGTTTACCAAGAACCCGATATCATCGACTGGCGAGAGCAACGCGCGCTCCAGATCAACGATACGAAATCGTGGTTGCGCAAATAAGCCGCTCCTGTCTTTCGCTTGCTATGCAAATCATCACGGCTACCGACGTCCAATCTCAGCTTTGCTGGGGCACACTTATCCCCCACCTGCGCCACACCTACGCCAGCGAGTTCACCATGCCGCAGCGCCAAGTCATGCGCCTCTCTGCGGATGCTGGCAACCACGATGCATTTGCGCTTCTTCCCTCGTGGAACGATGAAGTTATCGCGCTGAAAGCCTTTACATATTTCCCGCAAAACACCGCGCCCCACTCATCACTCTATTCGCAGATTCTCCTCTTTGATCGGCTACACGGCGAACCGCTCGCCTTGGTCGAAGGCCGCAGCGTTACCTTTTGGCGCACCGCTGGTATTTCTGCCCTCGCATCGCAGTTACTCTCGCGCGAGGACTCATCAACCCTGCTGGTTCTCGGCACCGGCAACCTCGCGCCCTACATCATCCGCGCTCATTGTAGCGTGCGCCCCATCAAACGCGTCGTTCTGTGGGGGCGCAATGCACAGAAAGCCCAAGCATGTCTCGATTCCATCGCGAGTGAAATGCCACACCTTCACTTCTCTGTCGCTGCCGATCTCCGCGAAGCCTGCGCCAGCGCCGATGTCATCGTCAGCGCCACAGGCTCACACGAAGTTCTACTGCACGGATCTTGGATCCAGCCAGGCACTCACGTTGATCTGTTAGGGAATCATCATGCCGACCACCGCGAGTGCGATTCCGCCCTCGTCACCTCCGCCCAAGTTTACGTCGATACTTACCTGAACTGCCTCAAGGAAGCGGGCGAAGTCCTCATCCCCATCGCAGAAGGTGTCTTTCATCGCGATGACATCCGTGGTGAACTCGCAGATCTCTGTGCCGGTCGTTGCCATGCTCGACAATCAGCAAGCGACATCACTTTATTCAAATCCGTCGGCGCAGCACTCGGCGACCTCGCCACCGCCCACGCCGTCTACAAGAAAAAAACCTGTTAGACGAAGCGTTTTTCCCACTCCATTTCGGCATCGGTGAAATAACGGACACGAACTTTTTTATACTCCTTGGTGGAAAAAAGAGCCTGCCAATCGGTCAATCCTGTTGCCTCACTGATGGCGCGCAGTGTTTCTCGGCACTCCTCTTCACTCTTGCCGTGTACCATCGTAAACAAGTTGTACCCCCAGTCGGCATAACTGGGTCGCTCATAACAATGACTCACCGCGCGAAAGCCCGCCATCTGCGCGCCGATGCGATCCAACTCAGCCTGATCACCCTGCGGTCCCGCCCATACACCCATCGCATTCGCACCGAAGCCCGCCTTGCGATGATGCAACACCGCCGCAAAGCGTCGCATCCGACCATTCGCCAAGTAGGTCTCATGCATGCGTTGTAGCTCCGCAAATTCGATTCCTAGCTCTGCCGCCATCGTCACGAAAGGTTGGGGCTCTATGATCAGATCGCGCTGCATCGCACGCACAAAGGCGATATCCGCAGCGCCCATGGCCGATTGCTCACCGCGATTTTTTTCCGAATAGGCCGGAGCCACTTGATCCGAGGGCCGAGATTCCCCTTCCACATCGAATCGCACTCCGATTTTGTGCAACTTTAGCGTGGGCAACAAGCGCGTAGAAATCGCACTCGACTGTTCATGCAAAAGCGCCACCGTTTTTTCGAGACCGAGAGTGCTGGATGGCGGCACCGCGATGGTATACCACAGATTGAATTCGTGATTGCGCAAATAATTGTGACTCACACCCGGATGCTCCGAAATGATGCGCGCGGCCTCATCGACATGCTCTGCCGCCACTTTCGCTGCGACCAGACTGGAAGCATAGCCGAGACTGCGCGTATCAAAAATCGCACTAATCTGGCGAATCACGCGATCTGCTTTCCACTGACGGATTTTCTCCATCACCTCCTCTTCGCTCAAATAACAAGCCGCACCCAATTCGGCAAACGGCGAATCCACACACGGAATGCGTTCCTGCAATTTTCCTAACAACGTGGCCTCGCGCGAATCGGTAACAATCATCGAACTCATGCGCCATTTCCTAGCCCAACCAGAGTTCCCTGCAAAGCGGATGATGAAATATGCCGACCATTCCGCAAATCCGACACAGTCCCGCTCACTTCTCAGATGGAAATACTCACGGTCGGTTCATTCGATATGCCTCTGAGTTTTTGGAACCACGAAAAACACGAAGCACACGAAAATTTGAATTTAGGAACTTCATCCCTCTCCTTTCGTGTCTTTGGTGTCTTTCGTGGTTCCCATTTTCTCATAAAAAATTCAGGCCATCGAAGTGAATCCGATGGCCTGATGTTAGATTCGCAAAAAACTTCGCTGATTAACGAGTTTTGAAGTGAATGCTCGAGCGCGAGGTAGCGCCTTCATCACGACTGTGCAGTGTGAGTTCGTCCATTTCGCCAAAGGCCTTGAGGCCGTCCATGATCATTTTTTTGTTTTCGGTAAAATCTTCTGCCGCGCTCGGATTGCTTTCAAAGATCGCATCTTTGTTTTCGTCAACAGCTTTGACCCAATGCTCGGCGCAGGCGCGAAGAGCATCGAAGTCAACGCGCATAAACGCACCTGTTTTGCCCGATGCGGAGCTACCAGCCTGCTTGGCTAGATCTACGGCGTGATTCTTAGAGGTAGAGGCGACAAACCACTTATCATCGAGAGTGACTGATGGTGCGAAGTCATCGGTGAAAAGCGGCCCCGCGAAGAACCAAGTAATCAAGCCATTGTCCTTAGAGCTCATCGGCTTCGGCATGGCTTGTTCTTGCTCCATCATTTTGCTGACCTCACCCATGATGCCTTCGCCGCTCTGGTTGATTTTCTCCCAAGCGCTGACCAATTTGCTGCGATCTTTAACGGGCTTCAGATAGGAAATGCGCGGAAATTTTCCAGACTTCACGAGCTCTTGCGGCACGTTCGGGATGGGCGGCATCTCACCATTAAGGTCGATCACAAATGCCGTCTCATTACCCAAGCCAGCAGGGAAATCAGAGCTCATGGAATCCCATGCGGTGACAACATGATCACTAAAGCTCTCGTCAAACAAGGTCATGTATTGCTTATAGGCAGCAAAGCTTTGATTCTCGGCACCAAGCTCCCATGTGCTGACATTTTTCGCCATCGCATAGACGGTTTCCGCAAGTGATTCGAAATATTCATTAGTCTTGATGGAATTGGCAGGATCCGTTGTCCAGTTGGCAAAGATAGCTACATCTTTGCTATCGCCGATGGCACCTAGTTTATTGTTCGCAGATGCAATGATCGAAGGCATATTGCTGCCACCGAAGGTCTCCAACTTGAAACCTTCTTCAAAGTAACCAACCATGCCCAGATCGCTGATCTTCAGAGAGCTACTCATTTCGCGCTCGCGCTCTTTGACCACATCAAGCAAGGCCTCGATCTCGCGAGTATCGACCTCGCCGCTCGATGCGAGGGCATCACGGAAGGCATCAGTGAGATAAGAAATGCCGCTATTGTTGGTGATCGCCGATAGGACCGAACCCTTTGCATAACTCACAAACACAGGATTTTTCTCGAGGAAGGAATCCACAAATTTCAGTGAGTCAGAGGTCGCGAAAGAGTCAGCGGGGGTAGCTGCTAGTTTCAGATCTTCCTCACGACTGCCGACAAAACCTACCACGTAGTCATTGACGGTGCCTGTGACCGCGATCACGTTTTTCTCACCGAGAAGGGTGAACAATTCATCCAAAGAGGCTTGATCCAGTTTCTCTTCAAGCATGCCCATCAGGCCCTCATTGCTACGCCATTGGGCGACCAATTTTTTGCCAACTAGCTTGCTGCCCTTGAAACTACGTCCGTCTTTTTCAACCGTGATTTCCTCCAACGCATCACCGAGTTCATTTTGCGCAGCAAGATTTCCGATCAAGCCCGAAAATGCCTGCTGGATTTTTTCCTGATTTTCCTTGGTGCATTTTACTCCGAGGTAGGAAGGTGGCATTTCCGAGGCCTTGAGCAAAGCCAGTCCCGTTTCAGCATCCTGCACCAGCGCAATCTGTGAATAGATGGGATCAAGCGACTCAAGGTCTGGTTCCTCTCCTTTTGCCGAAGAAATGATCATTTCTAACAGGCTGCGGAATTGAAAATAATTGCTTCGATTCGAGGTCTTCATCAAGTGCCCCGTCTGCGCATCCGTGGACTTACCAGTAGCGAGAAACAACTCATCACCGAGAAAATCCAGCGCAGTCATGCCACCAGTGCCGTCGCCAGAGATCGAATCATCGAGGGAAGGGTTCTGCGATTTGGCAAAGCCGAAAATTTTCGAAGCCTTAACGCGCTTCACCACTTCCTTGCCATTTTGCACAAGCACTAGAGTCTCCGTATCCTTGGGCAGCATTTGTGCAAAGCCTAATTTGCTCGCGCGGTCCGCAGGTGCCACGGGTGGAGTGACAGGCTGCTCGGGCACGGCAACCTCGGCATCACTCGCTGCAGTATTGACGGGGGCTGTAGCAGGTGCTGGTGGCGTTTTTCTGCAAGAGGAAACGACCAGTGCGGCGGCAATAGGATAGGCGATGAGGGATAATTTGTTTTTCATGATGGCGTAGAGGGTTGATGATAGCAATTTCGGGAATGATGACGATTACAATGAGTCGGTGATTTTCTTATTACTTCTCAGTATCGTATTCACCCAAAGGGCGCACCCAGAAGTTGCGAAACTCCATCGGGTCGCCATGGAATTGCAAGCGAATCGGACCAGTTTCTGGGTGATTTTTGGGATAGCTAGCGAGGGTTTTGTGAGACGATGGGCCAAGATACGGGCGATGATTTTGCACCACTACACCGTTGTGAATGATCGTAACGTATGCGGGCTCCTTGACCTTTTCCCCTTCGTATACGGGTGGGGTAAAGATCACATCGTAGCTTTGCCACTCGCCCTGGGGTGTGGTGGCATTCACCAGCGGCGGGCACTGACCATAAAGCGAGCCAGCCTGGCCATCGGGGTAAGTTTTGTTATTGTGACTTTGCAGGACTTGCACCTCATACATGCCCATCAGGAAAATACCGCTATTACCGCCAGATTGCCCGTTCACAGGACGCCCTGCTGGCGCACGCCACTCAGCATGCAGTTGGATCGCGCCGAATGATTGCTTGCTCACCACATCAGCTTTGGCTGCAACCATGGCTCCATCTTTTACTTCCCATGCCGCAGGACCATTGTTCGAACTCCACGCATCGAGGTTTTTCCCATCGAACAAAACAATCGCATCAGCGGGCGGCTTCACCGATACCGCGCCGGCATTTTCCACAATCCGCGGCTGGGGACGAGTGCCATCATGCACTTCATAAGGTGTCCCCGGAATCATCGGGTTGCCCGATTTCACACCGAACCCATCAGCAAAGACATATCCGGCAACGGGAAACAAAGCGCAAAGAGCGAAATAGTGGGACTTATTCATAGCAGCGCAAGTAAATCGGAATCAGGGAAAAACTCAATGGCATAATTTCACCATGGACCATAAATGTGGCCGATTCAAGATTCTCACAAAGGCCCATGATTTGCGTCTTGAACTCAAGCAGTTCCTCGGCCAAGCTCTGTCCGTCCGCTACAGCGGATGCACTCCCATGAAACACCGTCTGCTCCGTCCGCTTTTCGCTCTCGCATTCTGCACCCAAGCCCTCGCCCAAGAGGTTCCTGCCATTTTCAAAGGCTTGTTCAAGCCCAATGAACCGACGAAAGCAGAACTTGTCGTCGTAGTACCTCCGCCCGAAATCGAAAAATACATCAGCAAGGTCGAGGAGAACTCGAAAAAAGATCCTGCTTGGTTTGCTGAGCACGCCAAGAGCTCCAAGCCCGGCGTACCGCTGCCGTTTCATGAAAAGCTCGGACTTACCCAAGCTGAGTATGATGAATACATTGCACTTTGGAACAAACGCGAGTTCAAGGTTGCACATGAAATTGGCATGATGCTGCGTCTCACAAGCGATGGACGCTGGAACCTCCTAGGCGCGGGTCCTGCTTCGGCGATCTCATCGCTCCGATTTTCGGAAAAAGAAGACAACTGGAAGTCCTCCAATGGCATTCTCAAGCGCTTGCCAGATATCGATGCTGACCCCATGAGCATCCTCGGTGGATGGAAAGGCAAGGAATGGAAATTCGAGGAAGAAACCACTCTCTCCAAGCTCAAGGAAAACGTTGCCATCGGCGCCACTAATGACGGAAAATACCACCTCATTGTTTATCGAGCCCAAGAGAACACCAGTGCTGGCACCCGACTGCTCGATAAGAGTTTGGTCATCCGCATTCCTAAAGCCACCGCAGCCACCAAGGCGAAATCCAAGTAAGCTGACGCCCCATTCATGGAGGAACTGCCCTTGACTGATGCCACTGATGATCCAAGGCACCCACGGCGCTCTCTACGCCGCCTCTTACTTCGTAGCGCAATCACGCTTTTTCTCCTGCCGCTCCTCCTCGTAGTATTGAGCAACCTCTGGATGCAAAGCCCTTGGGGAAGCGGCTGGCTCTCAAAAAAGATCGAGTCCCGCATCGGGCTAGCCACCAGCATCGAGTCCGCAGGATGGATGCCGGGCGGAAAATTCTGGATCAAAAATCTTCGTTTTGCCCAGCCCTCAGGCCTACCGAATGCCAGCGAAGCAAGCTCATCGTCGACCTACGACTTGGCTTTCATCGAGGAAATCGCCATCCAACCCGAGTGGCGCGAGCTGATACGCGGCAAACGCGAGTTCACATCTGTCAAAGTTACGGGACCCACCCTGCACATTCCCATCGAGCTCATCGCTTCACTCGCCGCCCGCCAACAAAGCAACGCATCCCCATCCATCGCATCACCTGTAGTAATAGCACAGCAGGCTCCGCCTATCTCAGCAGCCAAAGATGCCATTGCACAAGAGCCAAAAAACACCAGCCCAGTAACAAAACAGGCTCCAGGTCCGCAGCAAAACGCACAAGCTTCATCACCAGCCACAAAAAAAACCAACTGGTATGTTTTATGCGAGTAAGGCGCAGGTCACACTTTTTCACGCTGCCTCGGGTCGATCTTTGAGTGAATGCAAAAACCTCGAATGCAACATTCCGTTTGAAGGAGATCAGGCCGATGGCTCCATCACCTTCGAAACCCTTTCGATTTTAAACCAACCAGTTGGTAAAAACATTAAGATCCCCTTGCAATGGAAGTCGCCTATACTGGAGACACCGAATCTACCGCTGGAGATCGCAGGCTTTTCCCTCGAAATCCGCGCCCAATTGGCGAAACTCCCGGGCCTGCCCTTCTCGATCGGAGTGCAGCAAAAGCAACAGCCTTGGCAATCTCCAGCAATCCAGTCCTCGCAACCATACTTTGCCAGTGCCGAGGAAATGGAATCCTTGCACCGCGCTGCTGGCCTGCTACTCGCCCCCGCAACCTGGAGCGGCGAGTCGATCGCACAAGCACGAAAAGTCCAATTGCGCACGCTGCGCGGACAAGCCCAAGATTTTTTTCACGTCCGCCAACGCCTCATCCTCGCAAAATCCGCGCTGCACTTGGTGGAGTTTCGTGCTCTTGGCGATGATACTGCCCTCCTCGCTCAGGGCAGTTTGCAAGGGAATGGGAATTTTTTGATCAACAACCGCTTTCTGGCATCGCGCCGACATGCCACTGCGCTTGAGGAAAAGATCCAAGCGACATTCCCCGAGCTCAGTGTCAAGCTCGCGCCGCTCTACAACGAAGATCGCCGCGTGATTGACGTTTTGCTAGGCGGCAGCATCACGCAGCCTTGGATCTCTGCCGACCAAGGAAAACACTTGCTCGATTTGAAAAAAATGATTTCCCTCTGGAACACACGCAACTCACACAAACCATGAGAATCATCGCAGGAAGCGCAGGCCGCATGGCCATCAAAGTCCCACAAGCAGTCGCCCGCCCCACCACCGACTTCGTGCGCCAAGCCATGTTCTCGATTCTCGGCGAGCGCATCATCGGTGCGCGCGTCGCCGATCTTTTCGCCGGCTCTGGAGCCCTCGGCTTGGAAGCTCTCAGCCGCGGCTCCAGTTCCTGTACTTTCGTCGACGAAAGCCACCAATCAGTCAAAGTCATCCGCCAAAACTGTGATGCCACGCGACTCCAAGGTCACCGCATCATCCATGCCGAAGTGCTTTCCTTTCTGAAAAAAGACACCCAGAGCTACGATCTCATTTTTGCCGACCCTCCTTACGCCAAACATCCACTCGACACCGAGCACATCGGCAAACTGCTGAATTCTGAGTTGTTGCTGCCCCGCCTCGCAGACGATGGCATTTTCTATGCCGAGGTTGCAAAATC
>JBIIAI010000005.1:0-50565 GCA_044239965.1 Akkermansiaceae bacterium | reverse complement strand
AAATTGGGGGCGGGGCGATTGGTCTCGGTGGAGAGCCATGAACGGTAAACGCCCATCCAGTTTTTCTGGCCGGTGGCCGCAGAGCTCTGTTCGCCGCTGGCTCCTGCAGACAGTTGATCAGCCTCGGTGGTAATGCGCTGATCGGGGCCGAGGTTTTTCTGAATTTGGCCAATGGCCATCATCAGTGCCATGCGGGCATTGGCGCGAGCTTCCTGCTGGGCGAGGCCTTGGCTGGAAGAACGCAGGGTGACGGATGAAAGGGATAGCACGCCGATCGCTACCATGGTCAAGAGAACCAGTAACGAGATCGTAATGATCAGAGTGAATCCTTTCTTATGCGAAGTGGATTTTGGAAGATGGGTAGTCATTGAGGGTCTGGCTTGGGTTCGGGCTGTATTACTAATGCATTTACGAAGTGAACACAAGAAAAAAGTTTAACTTACACATGAAATACGTAAATGCGTGGGTAGAATGGCAGATTTTCTGTGGAAAAACGACTACCCAAATGGGTGATGGGGAAATGATCTGGTGTGTCTGGGCATTTTTCGATAAGAGTGGTGCAAGAATATGGTCGGAGAGCAAATGCGTCGGGATATAGAGGAATTGCTGCAGCGGATCGAGCGCCAGCATGGGGTGCGGATTTTGTATGCCTGTGAGTCTGGCAGTAGGGCTTGGGGGTTTGCCTCGCCAGACAGTGATTATGACATTCGTTTTTTATTCGCAAAACCCGAGGCTGATTATGTAAGTGTGCAGGATGGCATCGAATCGATCGATCTGCCCTTGGAGCAAGGATTGCTCGATGCTGGGGGCTGGGATCTGCGGAAAGCTGCTAAGTTGTTGGGAAAATCCAACGGTGCTTTGGTGGAGTGGTTGCACTCGCCGATTGTCTATCGAGCCGAACCAGGTTTTCGCGAGCGCTGGCAATTGGCTGCTCGCGAGGTATTCTTCCCGCGTGCTTCGTGTGATCACTACCGCGGTCTTACCAAGCAAATGGTGCTGGGAAAATTGCAGTCTGATGCGGTGAGGGCGAAGGACTATCTTTATGCCTTGCGTGCGACCTTGGCGGCGCAGTGGGTGGCGGCGGGTCGAGGCATACCGCCGGTGGAATTTGCGCAATTGTTAGAAATCGCGCCCGTCGCGCTGCGTGCAGAAATTCCTGCTTTACTCGCCCATAAAGCCCAGAGTGGCGAAGGTGAACGCATGGCGCGGCAGCCGGTGATCGATGCGTTTCTTGAGCAATTTCTCACATCGCGCGATGCGACTCATGAGCAGAAAGACGAGCGCGAACAGGTCAGTGCTAGGCTGAATCAGCTGCTGCGTGGTGAAATTTACCGGCCGCAATGCTGGCAGGCGGCGGATTTCACGTTGGATCGTGTAAGGCAGGCCGATTGCTTGTTGTTTGACTCGGTGGCGGGCAGTCATGCGTATGGCACGGCGCGAGAGGGATCGGACGAAGATCGGCGTGGTGTATTTGTGGCACATCGCGATTTTTTGTTAGGTGGCGGTGAAATCGAGCAAGTTAGCGATTCTCGCGGCGACGAAGTGTATTACGAGCTTGGTCGTTTTGTGTCCCTACTTCTCAAGAATAACCCGAATGCTCTGGAAATGCTGGCGATGCCTGAGGATTGCTTGAAATTCCAGCACCCGCTTTTTTCTCTGCTCGAGCCGAGCATTTTTCTCTCGAAACTTTGTGCCCGCACTTATGGAGAGTATGCCATGGGGCAGATCCGCAAGGCGCGTGGGCTCAAGAAAAAAATCGTCAACCCGCAGCCCGAGCAAGTGCGGCATGTGCTCGATTTTTGTCACGTCCCTCAGGGCCAGGGCTCGGTGCCTTTGCTTGATTGGCTGCATGAGCGGGGCTACGATCCCGCGCACTGCGGCCTCACGGCTGTGGCGCACGCTCCGGGCATTCATGCGGTGTATTTTGACGAAGCCCATCCTTATCGCGGCTTGGTATCGCCGAAAAATCCTGACGCGCTGATTTATAGTTCCGTGCCCCGTGAAGCAATGCCCGTGACATGGATGCACTGCAATCACGATGCCTTCACCGCCCACTGCAAGGCGCATCGCGAATACTGGGACTGGGTCGCTCAGCGCAATGAAGATCGCTATTTGACCAACATCGAACATGGTCGCGGCTACGATTCAAAAAACCTCATGCACACCCTGCGCTTATTAGAGATGGCCGAGGACATCGCGGTGCATGGAGAACTTCGCGTGCGGCGTGAAAACCGCCAAGAACTCCTTGCGGTGCGGGCGGGTGAATTTTCCTATGAAGAATTGTTAGCGCGCGCCGAGCAACAACTCCTCTGCGTCGAAGCAGCCTTCGCCACATGCAAGCTACCTGAAATGCCCGATGCTCAAGCGGCGCGCCATGCGCTGTTGACGATTCGGCATCAATTCATTTCCTGAAAGCAACACTTGATTCTCTGCGTATCTGCGGATGTGAAGTTGCATCAAATGGCATGGGGATTGAGCTGGATGGTGATGGCCGTGCAGGCTGAGGATCATTGGGCGTATGTGCCACCGGTCATGCCGGCTTTGGGGACGGACGGGCATCCGGTGGATCAATGGCTTGCTAAGGCGCAGAAGGATCGCGGCGTCGTGCCCGGTGAGCTTTCAGCGCCGCGCGATTGGGTGGAACGCGCGGCATACACTTTGTTAGGCTTGCCAGCAACTCCTGAGCAGATTCGCAAAATCGAGGCGCAGCCCGATGATGCCACATGGCGCAGCATCATTGATGAAATGCTGGCGTCCCCAGCCTATGGCGAACGTTGGGCGCGGCATTGGATGGATGTGGCACGCTATGCGGATACCAGCGGCTACGCCTTCGAGCAGGACAATCGTTTTCCCTTTGCCTACACCTATCGCGATTGGTTGGTGCGAGCGTTTAATGAGGACATGGCGTATCCCGATTTCATCCGTTGGCAACTTGCTGGTGACCTCATCGCAGATCGGCCCGATCATCCAAACCTCGCCGCACTTGGTTTCATCACTGTCGGACCGCGCAGTGGACCTGTCGAAACCATCGATGATCGCGTGGATGTGGTAACGCGTGGATTTCTTGCCACCACCGTCGCCTGTGCGCGATGCCATAAGCACAAGACCGATCCCATCGTGATGGAAGATTACTACTCGATGTATTCGATTTTCGAAAACATCGAAGAGCCGCCGGAAAAGCCCGTGATCGGAAAAGCGGCGGATCCTGCCGCGGAAGCAGCCTTTTTGGCTGAGGTTGCGAAGTGGGAACAGCAGGACCAAGCCGTGCGGCAAGAGTTGGTCAACCACATTCGCGCGCCCGAACACCTCGCCGTTTACCTCTCTCTCGCATGGATCGCAAAAAAAGAGCAATGGGATCATCCAAAGGCCACCAGCGAGGCGTTCAAACGTGGTCGCTATCGACCCGATGGCGTATTGCATTGGCGAGACTTTTTGCAAGGCAAAGCCTGGGACGCCAAGAGCTCACCACGCCTGTCCGCATGGGCCGCTGCGATGGAGCAAGCAGATGAGGCAAAACGCAATGCGCTGTGCCAAGAACTCTCTCAAGAATGGACAAGCGCCGCCGATGGCAGCGAACTTGCTCAATTGAAAACCCAAGGCAATTGTCCGCTGAACTACGATGTTCATCGTATTTCCGCATTGTTTGACCGCGAAGATGACACCAAGCGCCGCGAACGGCAAAGCGCTCTTAGCCGACTTCAAGCAGATCACGATGGCTCACCCCCGCGCGCCATGGTGATCAAGGACAAAGCACAATGGCAGAAGGCACAAATTTTTCTGCGTGGCAATCCGGCGACGCGCGGCGACTTCATTGATCGGCAATGGATTTCCTTCCTTGGCGGCGAAAAATATCCCGAAGGGAAAAGCCCACGCCTGTCTCTAGCAGAAAAAATCATCGATCCCGCCAATCCGCTGACGGATCGAGTCATCGTCAATCGCGTCTGGGCCTGGCACTTCGGTCAAGCCTTGGTGGAGCCGAGCGACTTTGGCTATCAAACTCCGCAGCCAGTCCTCCACGAATTGCTTGACGGTATGGCAATTCTTTTCCGCCAACGCGGATCATCGTTTAAAGAACTCCACCGTCTTCTGCTCACCTCCCGCGCCTATCGACTCAAAGCCGACGGTGCAGAAAAAAATCGCAGCATCGATGAAGCGAACGAACTTGTTTGGAAATGGAATCGCCGCCGTGCTGACTTTGAATCGATGCGTGATCGAGTCCTCGCTACCGCTGGTTCTTTGCAAACAGACCAGCGCGGTGGTCGAGCACGCAAACTCGAAGACCCCGCGATGGATGCGCGACGCAGTCTTTATTCCTTCATCGATCGCTACGACATGCCCACGACATTGGTCTCCTTTGATCTCCCGCATCCCGATCATCACAGCGGCAAACGCGTGGAAACCATCGTGCCGCAGCAGGCGCTGTATTTTCTCAACGGACCACTGGTGCAGCGTCAAGCGCAACGCCTTTCGCAGAGTCCAGGCTTCGTTGCCTGTGCGGACGATGCCGCGCGGGTGAACTGGATCTACCAACAACTCTACCAGCGCCAACCGAGCGAGGCAGAAGCTCAGCGCGTGCTAGCTTGGGTGCGTGAGGCCGATGCTGCGAGCTACCAAGCTCCGCTCGGCGGGCATTGGGAAATCCGCCATGCCCCTGATCAAAATGGCGTGCTGGGTGCCGAGCAAGCGTTTCCGATGTTTGAGGGCAATGCATGGAAAACGGGCGCAGACCTTTCCAAAGCTCCGATTCCTTGGCTGAGCGTTGGCCCTGGTCATGGTCACCCTTGTCAAGGTCATGCTCTGATCATTCGTTGGCGTGCCAGCGGTGCGGGTTTGGTGCGCATGCAAGGGGAAATCAGCAAACCACAAGATGGTGGTGATGTGCTCGCTTGGGAAGTTTATGCAAAAGATCAGCGTAAGCTCAGCGGCGGTATGCTTGCGCCGAAACAACATCAAGCGATCAACACCGAGTGGGTTCCCGTGCAAGCGGGTGAGGCGATAGATTTCGTATATCGTGCGCCAAACGGTCAAAACAACGGGGGCACGCATTGGCAAATCCGCATCATCGGCAAAGAGCATGCTGAGGGAGATGAGCGGGAAATCGGCAACTTTGAGAAACAATTTCCTCGCAGTTCTGAAGTGCCCGCGGCCCCAGCATCCGTCTCACCGTGGGCTGACGTGATCCAAATGCTGTGGGCGGCGAATGAATTTCACTTCATTGACTGAGTTCCCATTCGTTCGATTGGGATGCTCTGTTCGCGCTCCAAAAGCCGGAGTGGCTGTTACTTCGCGGGCTGTGATTTTTCTTTGTATTCGAATTTTTGAGCCAAGGGTTTCTCGGCGGTGGGAAAATTTTGTGGCACAGGGCGGGTGACTTTTCCAGTGGCTGCCCACTCGGTGCCGCGCAGGAAGGTCTCGATGAAGCCTACGCCCTCGAAGGCATCGGTATCGTGGCCGAGCGTGGTGTGAAAGACGCGACCTTTGCCGTATTGAATGACCATGAGGATTGGTTCGTGGCGTCCGGCTTTTTGGAGCTCGGGCGTGTCACAAGCAGTGGCGAGCACCGTGAGATTTTCGGCGGGGCCACGCAGATGGGAATAGCATTCATCTTTTGAGTGCATCCAGAAATCGGGCAGGCCCTTGGTGATGGGGTGCTCTTTGTCACGGATGGTCACAACAAATTCGTTTTGCGGACCATGCTTGCCGCAGGGGCCGGGCTGCGGATCGCGCACGACTTCACCTTTGTCATTGATGTATACATAAGGTCCGTCTTTGGCGCTGCGATTGCCCCAGCCGCCGAGGCCGATCATTTTGTTGAACTCGGGCCACTCGGGCCAGCTGTTGTTTGCGGCGTGCACCACAACCAAAGCACCACCCTCGGTCATGTATTTTTCAAAATTCTTGCGTGTCGCTTCGGGCCAGCCCGCGGCATTCCAGCCGAAATTACTGACCACTACAGCATACTTGGAGAAATCAGGACTAAAATCAGGATCGGCAATGGGATCTTTTTTTTCCTCGCCTTCACGCGCTCCCGCACGTGGCAACCATTCTTTTTCTCGGCCCGAATTCCATAAAAAACGTACGCGCTCGACGCTTACTTCATACTGCCCGGTTTCTTCGAGGTATTGCTTCATCATCACTGTGGACTTAGGCCACACTTGGTGATTGTTTTGCCCATCAACGATGAGCGCTTTGATTTTTTCGGCAGCTTCAAGTTGGCTCGCGCAGAGCAGCGAGACGGCGACGGGCAAGCAACGAACGATTCGGGAAATGCATGAGTTCATAGGAACCCCAAATACGTCAAAGCCACCTAGCATTTATCAAAAAACCGCAGAGAGCGATTGGGCAATGGAGACAGTTGCTATGTTTCAGTAGCTGCCGGAAGCTTCGCTGAAATGGTAGGGCGCTTGGTAGTGGCCAGTGGCTTCTTTGGCGAGTTGGCGCACCAAATCATTGAGCAATGCAGAGGCACCGAAGCGGTAACGCGCGTTATTCAGCCAAGCATCGCCGAGTGTTTCTTTGACGGCGATCAGAAATTGAATGGCTTGCTTGGCCGTGCGAATGCCGCCAGCGGGTTTCATCGCGATCTCGACTCCGGTGGCGAGAAAATGATCGCGGATCGCCTCAAGCATCACTTGGTTGTTGCCGAGAGTGGCGTTGGTAGAGGTCTTGCCGGTGCTGGTTTTGATGAAGTCACCAGGGCGCAAGACACGCATTGCGAGAAATGATGCCGCGCGGATGTTGTCATAGGTTTCGAGCTCACTGGTCTCGAAGATGACTTTTAAGGTGGCATCACCGCAGGCCTCGATGACGGCAGAAATTTCATCTTGCACCAAATTCAGTTCGCCGCAGAGAAAGGCACCGCGATTGATGACCATGTCGATTTCATCGGCACCGTCGGCTACCGCACTGCGCACCTCGGCGAGTCGAGTTTTCAAGGGTGCTTGTCCTGAAGGAAAGGCGGTGGCGACCGATGCGATCTTCACCGAGCTGCCTTGAAGTATGCGATGCGCGTGGCGAACCATGGCCGGATAGACGCAGACGGCCGCGGTCGAGGGCACTTGTGCTTCATCGTAAGGATGAAGTGCTTTTTGGCAGAGTGACGCAACTTTGCCTGGTGTGTCTTTGCCTTCTAAGGTGGTGAGATCGACCATCGTAACAGCGAGACGCAGCGCGAATTGTTTCGCGTTTTTCTTGATGCTGCGGGTCGTGTATTTGGCCACGCGTTCTTCAATGCCGATGTGGTCCACAGGTCCGACTTCGTGAATCAAACGGCGCAGGGCAGGGACGACGGTGGCGGACATGCAAGCACTATGATCTAGCAAAAGCGGCCTGCCAAGTGAGAAAACGTTGATTTTGTGATGAATCATGAAAGATCGCACTTGCGCATTTCGGGAATGTCGCGGATGGTTTTCTTGCTTTGAGCAATGAGCGTGTGATCTCTCCGAACGATTCTCGCATCCCATGGTGGATGTGGCCGAATGTGTTGAGCTTGGATGCCCCCGTAGTCGCGGTGACTTGGTTGTATATTTTTGCACGTGAGTGGAACGTGAGTTATGTCGAACCAATTTTGCCATGGGTGCTGGCATTGGTGGTGTGGGTGGTCTATGCTGTGGACCGATTGCTTGACTGCCAGATGAATAGCAATGAAGTGGGAAGCTTGCGTCATGAGTTCCATCGCAAGTATAAGAAAAAATTCATCATTGCGATCTGCGCTGCCGTTTTGATGATTGCGGTGTTGTCGCTGTCTGTGTTGCAAATGGCGATCATCATCAATGCGACATTACCCCTAGCGGCTACTGCTGGTTTTTTCCTGTTGTCGATTTTTAGTCCCTCTCAGCAACGTGTCTCCTATTCCAAAAATTTGTTAGCAGGCTATGCCTTCGCTTGGGGTGTGGGAGCGGGTCTGACAGGATTGCTAAACTTGCAGCAGCCCTTTGCTCTCGCGCGGATGTTTTCTCCCGACATGTTAGCCTTCGGGCTGCTGTGTGTGATCAACATCACTGCGGTGGACTTGTGGGTGAAAGGCAGCAATGAATTGAATGCGGAGGAAGATGAAATGGCATTGAACCTACCGCTGGTAGTATTGGGCTTCTTTTGTTTGCTGTTCATGAAGTTCATTTCCGACAATCCCCTCGATCCTTTTTTTCTTTGCATCCTCATTGCAACGGCCTTGATGTATGTGATCAATCGCATGCGCGCTCAGTTCTCCACGAATTTTTTGCGTGTGAGCGTTGATGTGATTTTGCTGGTCACAGCCGCATTCTACTTCATCCTATCACTATTTGATAAAACCGTGACGCCGCATCCGTAAGAGTCAGCTTGCTCATGAAGAAGTTGCTAGGATGTTTCACGGTCTTGCTTTGCTGCGTAGCGCATGCGGAATCGCGCATTTTGTGGCAGTGTCTTCATGATTATCATACGATCGAAGAGCCACAAGATGCTGGGCGACAAGATCGACAGCGGGTGAATCCTTTCCTTTCCTACACCAACATCGGCACCGACTTTGGATTTGTGGGGCCAGCGGAAAAAAAAATCGGTTGGCAGAGTGGTCAAATTGGCGTGACCTTGGGCAATCAGCCTGATGAATGGGCGGGGATGTGGCACTCGATGTCTCGTCTTGCTCGCATGCCCGAGTATGTGATGAATTGCTCTGCTTTTTATCCCGCGCCCATTCAGCCGGCATTTCAGCCGAAGATGACAGGCATCCGCGTGCGCTTGCGTGGTGCGGGGAAGTGGAAAATGGAATTGGTCAGTGCGAGCAATCAAGTCTTGTGGAGTGAGACGCGCGAGATTTCACAGCCTACTTTTCAGGATGAAATGTTTGAGCTGCCCTATGCGAAGTTGCAAGGAGTGAAAATGTGCAACTGGATCGCAGAACCTGGTGCGGACATTGATGTGGATCGCATCGATCTCAGAATTGTCACGCCCGACGTTACACCAGAGACATGGTTTTTTCTGGCATCGTATGCCAAGGCATTGGTGTGTTGGTCGCCTAGCACAGGCTTGGTGCGAGATCGTGCACATATCGATGATGCGGACTTTGATTCGGTATCATCCACGGGCCTGTTTTGTCTTGCGACAGCTGCGGCCGCTGATGAGGGCATCGTGACCAAAGATTTTGCGCGAGCGGTGATGCGCAAAGCTTACGAGGTGATGAGGCCATTGCGCGGACCGTATCAACTACTGCCACATTTTGTTCGTCGCAATGAAGCTGGTGCCTTGGAGCGCCACAAAGGCACAGAGTTTTCCACCATTGATACGAGTTTGTTTTACTTGAGTCTGATCATTGCGGCGGAGATGTTAGGCGATGATGCATTGAGCCAGAGCTTGATGCGTGATGTGAAGGAGATTCCCTTTGCTGCATTGATCAATGGAGAAGGCTTCTTATCACATGGCGTCATGGCTGACGAAAAAACTATCATTCCTTTTGTGTGGAAAGACTGGGGCGGTGAAAGCGCGCTAGCTTTGATCTTGATGAAAGTAGCAGCACCCGATCTGCCGGGAAAAATGTTGCCGACGGCTCGTCCACATCAAGGCACGGGTTTCATTGCGGAAATTCAATCGTTGTTGTTTCCGCAATTTGACTCGATGCAGCCTGATGCCATCTCAGGTGCGAACTGGAATGAGGCGCGCAAGAAGTTATTGATCGATCAGCAAAACTATCTACCCGATCATCATCCTGATCACCCCTTCAGCGCCTTGCAGTTCTTCGGCTTTTCTGCTGGTGAGCAATACCATGGCAAAGGCTATGCCGTAGGTGGTGTAGATCTTCCTGATCAGATGTTGTTGCATCCACATTACATCTTGATGTCGGCACCACTAGCTGATGATCCGCAAGCATTCATCGCACTGATGAAACGCCTAGAACAACAGCAAGTATTCACACCATTGGGCATGGTAGAAAACGTAGCACTGAAAGATCAGAGTGCCTTGTCGATGATTGGTTCACTCAATGCATGTTTCGAGGCTCTGGGTGCCTATCACTTTTTGATTCGATGCGCGAAGAAAGACAATGCGATCTACGATGCAGCGCGCGCGGTGCCTGAGTTGAATGTGGCGTTAGAAAAATTCTATCCACCACCTCCATCATCATCGCCCGCGAAATAATTTTCTGTTAGAAAAATATTTTTCTCAATTCCTAGAATTCTAGTACTTTCATGTTGACATGATAGAGCACTTTGATTAAGTGTGTCTCATTGCTGGCACGCAATTTGATTATGCAACTGGTTCTGCGCCTGATAAATCAAACACTCTGCAAGTTTTTTGTTAGAAAAAACACTGCGGCTGCGACGCCATGTCATTCGATTTTTTTCATGCTGGATGACTCTCCTCGTGTTGATGGTAATCGCATCGAATCCCGTGCATGGCTACTTTCTTCTCATTCTGATGCTACGTTTCGCACGTTGCTTCAAATGTTTGTTCCTTTCATGTCAGGCATCACTCACGGTGTTGCAACTCTAGCATGGCAAAGATTTTCCCTGTCAATTGGTTGTCAGATGGAAAAACCAACAACATAAACCACAACACAATACACATATGGCCGCAAAGAAAGCCGCAAAAAAAGCCGCAGTGAAAAAAGCTGCACCTGCCAAAAAAGCACCAGCGAAAAAAGCTGCTGTTAAGAAAGCAGCTCCAGCTAAGAAAGCCGTTGCTAAAAAGGCAGCTCCAGCGAAAAAAGCTGCACCTGCTAAGAAAGCAGCTCCAGCGAAAAAAGCCGCACCAGCTAAGAAGGCTGCTCCAGCTAAGAAGGCTGCTCCAGCCAAAAAAGCTGCTCCAGCCAAAAAAGCTGCTCCAGCGAAGAAGGCTGCTCCAGCCAAAAAAGCTGCTAAGAAAAAGCCTTAATACATGTGGTGAATCTCTCCTGCTGCTTGGTCGCGTCATCGGTGAATGCCGATCATGGATCACAGCAGGGGAAAGCCACTTCATAAGCGAGAGTCGCTCGCGGATGTTTTCATACCGAAGGCATACGCAATCAGGCGTCTCTCGCTTTTTTTATTTTAAAGAAGTGCCGAGAGATTGCGATCCAAGATGGGCCGCAGACGTTCCATGATTTGATCGGCACAAAGTCCGGCCTCTCGCATGCTGCGCAGCGATAAGGCATCGTGCCTTTTGGCCAGTCGTTTTCCTTGGTCATCGCAAACTAACTCGTGATGTAGATAAAGGGGTTGAGGTAGTCCAAGCAAATGTTGTAGCAGTCCATGTACGTGGGTGGACGATAAAAGATCATCGCCACGGGTGACATGCGTGATGTTTTGCGCTGCGTCATCAATCACTACGGCGAGGTGATAGGCGATGCCGATGTCTTTGCGCGCGAGTACTACATCACCAAGTAAGGTGGCATCGATGCGGATTTTGCCATGGCGCAGATCGAGAAAGGAGGCTTCGCCGAGCAACTTGGAGGCCTTGTGAACATCGAGCCGCCATGCAAAGCCTGGTCGTTCGCACATTTTTGCTTCACGCTCGTTACGACTTAGCGCGCGACAAATGCCTGGATAGAGCGCAGCCTCTGCGTCATCACCTTGTTGTGGTGCTGTGGTCATCGCTTGAATCTCTTTGCGCGTGCAAAAGCATGGATAGACGAGATCCATTTCTTGCAGATGAGTGAGAGCCTCGTGATAAACGGGCATGCGTTCGAGTTGTCGCACAGGACTATCCTGCCAATCGATGCCTAACCAATGCAGGTCCTCTTCGATTGCGCCGTAGTATTCTTCGCGCACGCGACTCGCATCAATGTCTTCCATGCGCAGCAGCATGTGTCCACCCAGCGCGCGTGCGGTCTCGTAGGCGACTGTCGCAGCCAAGGCGTGGCCGAGGTGCAAGTGACCTGTGGGACTCGGTGCGAAGCGAGTGATCATGGCGCAAGATTCTAACGAAGAAGCTGCTGGGCTGCTTCATGAAAGGCCGCGGAGGCTTTGCTAGTGGAGGGAGAAAGCAGAGCTACGGGTGAGCCGCTGTCGCCGCCTTGGCTGATTGGCACTTGGATGGGGATTTGTGCGAGCAAGGGAACGCGAAGGCGCTCGGCTTCACGCACACCGCCATTTTCGCCGAAGAGGTAGTATTTTTTCCCCGCATCACACTCGAACCATGACATGTTTTCAATGAGTCCAAGGATCGGCACATTGACCTTGGCAAACATGCTAACGGCTTTGCGGGCATCGATCAGTGCGACTTCTTGTGGCGTGGTAACGATCACCGCGCCGTGCAGGGATACCGTTTGCACGATGGTGAGTTGAATGTCTCCGGTGCCAGGTGGGAGATCGAGGATCAGATAATCGAGCTCACCCCACGCGACTTGGCGTAAGAATTGTTGGGTGTAGCGGGTGGCAAGGGGACCGCGAACGATAACGGGTGAACGTTCTTCTAACAAAAGCCCCATCGACATGATACGAATGCCGTGGGTCTCGATGGGAATGATTTCATCTTTCTCATTCGCCATCGGTTTTTCGTGGCAACCAAACATCATCGCGATGGATGGTCCGTAGAGATCGCAATCACAGAGGCCGACTTTTGCGCCCGTCGCAGCAAGCGCTAGTGCGAGATTGGATGCAACTGTGGACTTGCCGACGCCGCCTTTGCCGGAAGCTACGGCGATGACTTTCTTGATGCCTGGGATGGATGAGCTGCCTGCTTGAGCACCCGGAGTTTGCGTGCTCGGATCTTTGACATCGATCTCCACCTTGACCTGAATGAAGCCAGGGAGTTGATCGAGGACCTCGTGACAGCTTTTGAAAATTTGCTGCGGGATCTCAGCCTCGCGCGTCTGGATCTCGATGCGGACATGGAGAACTTTGTTCTCGATGGAGATGTCCTTAACGAGGCCGAAGGAAACAATGTCGCGGGAAAAGCCGGGGTAACGTACCGTGCGCAAGGCATCGCGAATGAGGTCAACTGTCATAAATTCTAGTGCTGCGCCAATTAAGCCGCGATTGCCTTGTGTGGCAACGGGAAATTTTTCCTGATAGGTGTGGAGGAAATGATTATGGTTTCTCCGCTGCCTTCACCTCAGGTTTTTTGCCGCCCTTTGGTACGTAGATGAGGGTGACACCGTTGATGCAGTAGCGTTGATCTTTCGGAGTATTAAAGCCTTCGCCGGAAAACAAGTGGCCAAGGTGACCTTTGCATTTGGTGCATACGACCTCGGTGCGGATCATGCCGTGGCTGAGATCTTGCTTGAGAGTGACATTTTTATTGTTGCTCGCATCGTAGAATGATGGCCAACCGCAGTGCGAATCAAATTTGTGATCGGAGGAAAACAATTCAGCGCCGCAGCCAGCGCAGTAGTAGGTCCCTTCTTTTTGTTCCTTGAATTGCTTGTAAGTGGCTGAATTCGCTGGCTCGGTGCCGGCTTGGCGTAGCACGCGGTATTGCTCGGGGGTAAGGCTTTTTTTCCACTCTTCTTCGGTCTTGGTGACCTCGGCCTTCGGAGCTTCAGGTGCTTGTTCTTGTGTTTTCATGATTTCTTTTTTGCCTTGTTCTTGGGCGATGCCAGTGGCAACCAAAAGACCAATGGCGATGAGGATGGTGCTGAGCAAGGTAACTTTCATAACAGTAATATGATGGTAGATAGGAAGAAATCAAATGAGACGTTCGAGAATTTTGCCAAGATCGGCGATTTTTTGCGAAGGCCACAGCGGGCGAGGCGTCATGATTGCACCATCGAGCGAGCGGTGCTCGGGCCAATCGGGTGTCAGAGGAATGGAAGGAACGGCACTGGCAATGATGCTTTTCGCCGCGCTGACGTTGGCGTGGAGGTGTCCCATGACGGCTTCGGCACTGACGGGTTCTTCTTCTTTTTTCCAGCAATCATAATCTGTGATCATGGCCAAGGTGGCGAGAGCGATTTCTGCTTCGCGCGCGAGTTTGGCTTCGGGCAGATTGGTCATGCCGATGACATCGAAGCCGAGTTGTCGATTCGCTTCACTTTCAGAGCGAGTGGAAAAGGCTGGGCCATCCATGTTGACATAGGTTCCTCCATCGTGGACTTGCAGTTGATGGGTGAGGGCCGCGTCGCGTAGGATGTGACGTAGTCCTTCACTTATGGGGTCAGCAAAGCTGACATGGCCGACGATGCCGCCACCGAAGAAGGTGTGGTGTTCGCGGCGGCTGGTGCGGTCAAAAAACTGATCGGGCAAAACGACGTGACGCGGAGCGTATTCCTCACGCAAGCTGCCTACGGCGGTCACGCAAATCAGATAGCGGACGCCGACACTGCGCAGTGCCCAGATGTTGGCGCGATGGTTGATTTCTGTGGGTAGCAGGCGATGGCCGCGGCCATGGCGAGGCAGGAACCACACGTGGCGGCCAGACATTTCACCGCCGATGAGAGCATCGCTCGGCATGCCGAATGGGGTCTCGATTACGCGCTCTTCGGTCTGCGTGAAGCCGTCCATTTCATACAAACCACTGCCGCCTATGACGCCGATTGCTGCTGTCTCGCTCATGGAAGAAGTTATGGCAAAATGTTACGTCTTTGGCAAGGGTGTCATTTTTTGTTAGGTGAGCGGCGTTTCCATTGGGCGCTCAGAGGCACAGGCTTGGGGTCATTCTCAGGACGAGGAAACAAAACAAAGTCGTCGCCGAGGATGGGCTTGTATCGATCATCCGACACGTAATCGTATTCCTCGGGATTGATGTCTTTGGGCAAGAATGCGATGAAAGGTCGGCCACCGCGTTGGGAGCCGTTGGTGTCGATGGTGGTGTAGCTGCTTTCTTTGTTGAGAGGAGCAATTTCTAACAAAATGGTGTCTGCTGTTTGAGTGAGTTTTTGCGAAAACCACAAAGAATCTGGTTGTGCGGCCATGGTGGCTGACCATGCGGGGTCGCCGTAGAAGGCAACCATGTCGCGATCGAAGAGTAGGCCCTTGCGATCCATGGCGCTAAGATTTTTTTGCGTAGCGAGGCGATGGATTAAGGCGTGTTGGTTGGCGACAAAGGCCTCGGCAAAGGTGAAGCGTGCGGGTTGTTCATAGAAATAATCCAATATGCCCCAGCCCATGTAGCCATACCATGTGGGTTCGAGATAGCCCGCCATCTGTCGCACACCTGCGCTATGCATCCAGGCGAGCGCCATGGCATCAGGGCCATCGACTTGGCCCATCAGGCAATTGCCGCAAGGGAGGTAGATTTTGGGAGTGTCGCTGTGTACGGAATGTTCTTTTTTTGCGAGGTCCAGTCCGTAGAGAACACCATCGCGGCTATGAAACGCGCCATTTTTGTAGCTGTATCCGGGTTGCCAATCGCGTGTGGTCGCGTGGCCTGATGTGACGATGAATTGCGTGCGCGGATCGGCAAATGCTTGGGCCAATGCAGCGATGCTGTCATCGGCGGGCAAGGGAATTTCTTGATTCATGCCACCGTCTTTTTTCAAGCTATGACGTCGTGCGGTGAGTTCATCGAAGCATTCCACTTCTTTGCCGAAGCTGGTGGGAAGTCGAGTGGCGGAAACGGTGCGTTCGATAACGAGTGGCATTTTTTCTTTCACGATGCGCATGGCATCCGCGGCACTGCGTCCCGTAATCACGCCCCAACGCACATCGAGATACGGATCGGCATCGATTTGACGTAACATCGGTTGTAAGTCTTGAAGCACCTTGCTGCCGATTTGTGTGGACTGGCCGACGATGGCAACAAAGCGGGGTTGTTGTTTTTGCAATGAGGGAAGAGCTTCGTTGAGTGAGTTCTCGCACACAATCAACTGGGCTTGGTGTTTTTCTTGAAGGGCATCGATGACTTCTTTCCACTCCTTAGTTGCGGCGGTATTTTTCCATGTGATGATGCTGTAGTGTTTCTTTGCAGGTGTTTCTACTTGCGCAAATGCTGTGGAAAGCAGCGCAGCAGTGAGCAGCAATAGGCGTGTAGCGATGGGAATTCTCATGAAAGGATTTAGCTCGATCATGGCTGCCGCAACAAGCTCAATGTGCGGCCGAGGCGCGAAAATACGCACATCTTTCGCCAAGTGGCGCGGAGCATCAGAAAATCACTTTTGCCACAATCCGCCCATGACAGCAGCGAAAACAATTACGGCATTTCACCACTGGCTTCTTGATGGAGCGCCTGATACCAAAGGGTACTTGCACGTGATTGTGCTGCATGGGGTAAAAAATCAATCGAGCCTGTCGCATGACATCGCCCACTACCTGAACGAATATGATTCGGATGCACATGGCAACTGGCTTGCGCCTTCCCAAGACTTGATCGAAGTCATTGCCGGCGATGCATCACAGCGGAAATTGTTAGGTGTAGATGAAGCCTGTTCCAAGTGCCCACCTACTGGCCCGTGTGGTCAGCGCAAGGTGATCAAGGGCTTGGCCCTGCATGGTCACGTGGTGCTGGACTCGATCCATTCCCCAGCTGCTACTGTCGATCTTGATGGAGTGTTTCACGTGTCACTCGCTCCTGGAAACAAGGACTGTCACATGCGTCTTAATCCGGATAAATTCAATCAACGCTGTCTCGCTCCGATCATCAGTGATGTTTATCTCGAATGGTTGCACTGCACCTATCGCCAGCCCCGTGCATCATGAAAAGATACGCACAGTCTATCGTCATCCATGCTGAGACAAATTGCCGCACCCTGTTCATCATTCACCTGTCATGAACGTTCTCGCCCTCACCATTCTGATCAGCGCCTGTCTTGGGGGCATATTCATTCTCTGTTTTCTCGGGCAAGTCAGGGCCTCGCGCCGCTCCTCCCCGGAACGGGATTCCCTGCTACCTCTGGAAAACAACACGTCAACGAAGTAATCAACCCACACTCTTTATGAGCCAAGGAAATACAAACACAACCATAACATACGACGATACCTCCGTCCGTCAGTTTATGATCGCCTCCATCATTTGGGGCATCGTAGGCATGCTCGTCGGGGTGATCATCGCCACCCAACTCTCATGGTGGCAAATGAACGGAAAATTCCTCGAAAGCATCTCTTTCGGGTTATTCCAAGGAGAGGGCCTGCAATACATCACCTTCGGTCGCCTAAGACCGCTGCACACCAATGCGGTGATTTTCGCATTCGTGGGCAATATGATGTTTGCTGGTGTCTATTATTCGACGCAGCGACTCTGCAAGGCTCGTATGGGCTCTGACCTACTGTCCCGCATCCACTTTTGGGGCTGGCAGCTGATCATTGTCGCCGCAGCCATCACTCTACCTGCTGGCTTGACCCGCGGGAAAGAGTATGCCGAGTTGATCTGGCCGATCAATATCGCCGTCGCTCTCATCTGGGTTGTTTTTGCAATCAATTTCTTCATCACTCTTGCGAAACGCAATGAACCATCGCTCTATGTGGCTCTATGGTTCTACATCGCGACGATTGTGACGATTGCGATGCTCTACATCGTCAACCACCTTTCGATCCCCACTTCTTGGATTCATTCGTATCCAATCTTTGGCGGACTTCAGGATGGTTTGGTGCAGTGGTGGTATGGGCACAATGCGGTAGCGTTCTTCCTCACGACGCCGATTTTGGGTATCATGTATTACTTCCTGCCCAAGGCCGCGAATCGTCCCGTTTACTCCTATCGTCTCTCGATCATCCACTTCTGGTCGTTGGTCTTCATCTACATCTGGGCTGGTCCTCACCACTTGCTTAATACCGACCTTCCTCGCTGGTTGCAAATGCTTGGCATGTTGTTCTCCCTCATGCTCTGGGCTCCCTCATGGGGTGGTATGCTCAATGGTCTGCTCACCCTGCGCGGTGGCTGGGCTCAGCTCCGCACCGATCCGGTGATCAAGTTTTTTGCCGCAGGCATCACATTCTACGGTATGTCGACATTTGAAGGCCCGCTGCTCTCGATCCGCGCGGTCAATGCGATCTCCCACTACACCGATTGGACCATTGGTCACGTGCACTCCGGTGCGCTAGGCTGGAATGGATTCATGGCCGCTGCGATGTTCTATTGGCTTGCCCCTCGTTTGTGGAAAACGAAACTGTGGTCCACAAGCTTGGCAAATATGCACTTCTGGGTTGGCCTCGTTGGCATTCTTCTCTATGTCGCGGCACTCTGGACGGCTGGTGTTTCTCAAGCATTGATGCTCAATCAGCTCGATGAGACTGGTTCTACGCTGAAGTATGAATTTGTGGAAACGCTAAAATCGATCCACATCGAGTATCTCTTGCGCTCGATCGGTGGCACGCTCTATCTCGTCGGATTCATTCTGTGCGGGATCAACATTTGGATGACAGCTCGCTCGGGAGTTGCCACCAACGATACGGCAGAAGTAGCGATTCTCCATCGCGAGAAAAAAGATTTCATGAAATGGAAAGAGTCGCTCTTCAATGATCCGCTCGCCTACATTTTCCTTGGCATCATACTTGTCTGTCTGTGGTTCTTCTTGCCGAAAGGTGCCAACATTGCCGCACTTGTGGCCGCGATCCTACTCTCGATCAAAGCTGTGATGTCCTTCCGCGCCAATGGCGAGCAGTGGGCCAATTGGCATGAACGCCTCATCGAAAACTACCTGCCATTCACCCTGCTGGTGTTTGTCTCCGTAGCCATCGGTGGCGCTCTGCAAATCATTCCCTCGCTGGTGATCAATCGCGATAAAAACATCGAAGGCCGTCTCCAAGAGCTCTACACGCCGCTGGAACTCGCGGGCCGCGACATTTACATCGCAGAAGGCTGCTACAACTGCCACTCGCAGATGATCCGCACACTCAAGCCCGATGTCATGCGCTATGGTCGCACAGGTGTAGCCGATGATTACTCTCACCTTGGCGAATCGATCTACGATCATCCCTATCAGTGGGGTTCCAAACGTACCGGTCCTGACCTTGCACGTGAGGGTGGTCCTCTCGCTCAAGGCGCGAAACACATGCGCATTGGCAAACGCGACAACGTCTGGCACTACAATCACTTCTTGAATCCTCGTCAGACGTCCGATGGATCGAACATGCCGAACTACCCATGGCTCTACGAATCGAAGACCGATTTCAAATCACTGCCGAAAAAAATCGCGGTGCAACAGAAAATCGGCGTGCCATGGCCTGCCATGACCAAGGACGAGATCGAGCAATCTGCTCGTGAACAAGCCATGGAGATTGCCACAAACCTTGTGCAGGGCGGTGTCTTGCTCGATAGCAATGACAAGCTGCAAGGAGACGAACTCCGCAACTATCTCTCCGAGCAAAAAGTCGTAGCGCTCATCGCCTACATGCAGAAGCTTGGTGCTTACAAGGAAGTCAAGCGCGAGGGCGGCGTCAAAACCAGTCCGCTCGATCCCGATTCCTATCGTCCAGGCAGCATGCCCGTTGAGAAACCCGCTGAAACACCTGCTGCCCCAACGCCCGCTAACTAACCGCCTATCCTCATGTTTAAACGAGTCATCTTTGAAAACTGGTCTGCCATTGGCCTCATCATCTCCTTTGTGTTCATGTTTACCGTGTTCGCCTACACCACGATCCGGGCGCTACGCATCGCTGAGACCCGTCGAGACCATTTGGCATCCCTTCCACTCGACTCCCATGAGGAAAGCACTTCTTCCCACATTCACAACAACCGTTAACGATTATGTCAGACTCATCATCCGAACCAAAACGCGGGCACTTTGCCAAAGAAAAAGGTGAAGTCATTCTCCGCGAGCACGAATACGACGGCATTCAAGAATATGACCAAAAACTGCCCAACTGGTGGTTGTTCACGTTCTATGGAGCCATCATCTGGTTTGCCGTTTACTGGTTCCTCTACTACCAGACGCCAACCTTCCGCACCGACCGTGAGAAAATCATCGCGGAAATGACCGCCATTCAGGAGAAAAAAGCCGCTGAATTGGAGAAAACACTCGCCAGCCTCGACGACCAGACGCTCATCAACGTATGGGCCGCCGATCCTGCGATCGTTGCCAGTGGTGAAGCCATCTACACCACCAACTGTGTCGCCTGCCATGCGGCCGACCTCAGTGCCACCATGGATGCAGGCGGGACAAAAATCCCCCTACCCGGACGCTCCCTGGTTGATGGGGAATGGACCTACGGCGGCAAGCCCATGGACATGTTTAAGTTGATCAACCAAGGTTCTCCTGCAGGCTCCCCTGGTCTCAACGGCGCCCTCATGCAAGCCTGGGGACAAATGCTTACACCCAAGCAAATCGCTGAAGTGACCGCATTCATCATCGCGAAAAATCCGCAAGAGTTTCCTGTGACGCCCTAACTCGCACAGCAGGCAGTGCAACAGTCGCCCACCTCGCTTTTTTGCTAGGTGGGCGTTTTTTTGAGCAAAAATACGCATCAATCAAGCATCTGTCTCATAACCATGATTTTGGTGATAAGGCAGGGGGCACTCCTCTCATCCGTATAGGGTTTTACAAATTTCTGTGGATTTCGCTGATTTTCGTCTTGCAATTTTGGGTTTTTGCGGTAAATTTCCCCTCCCCAACGTAAGATGGTGGTCGTAGCTCAGTTGGTAGAGCCCCAGATTGTGATTCTGGTTGTCGCGGGTTCGAGCCCCGTCGATCACCCCATCTTTCCCCTCGGATTTTGTGTATTACATAGCAATCACCGATGCATTCATGGGCGATGACGCCGATTGAGTCGGAGAGGAGAGAAGGTAAGAGAGAATAGCATGGATAGCATCGAAGTCAGACTAGGGTATAAATTTCGTAATCCGCTTTTGCTTGCGGAAGCCCTCACGCATCCCAGCCTCGCATATGAATCGCAGAAGGCTCACTTTGATAACCAACGCCTCGAATTCCTTGGCGATGCCGTATTGCAACTTGCTCTGACCGAGCATTTGTTCCGCATGTTTCCCGATTTCCCCGAAGGTCGCATGACCAAGCTGCGTGCGCAGTTGGTTTCACGTCAGGCGCTGGCACAGTTCGCGAATTCGCTCGAACTCGGAAAGTATCTGTTGTTAGGAAAAGGCGAAGAGGCCAGCGGCGGACGCAAACGTTCTTCTACGCTCGCGGATGCCTTTGAGGCACTCGTTGGAGCGATCTATCTCGACTCTGGCTACACTTCAGCCCGCGATTTGGTGCTGCATTTGTTCGAACAAGAAATCGGCACGATTTCGGAAAATCCTGAGGATGGAAATCCCAAAGGCGCGCTGCAAGAAATTCTGCAAGCAATCGCTACGGAGGCTCCGAAATATCGCATCACTGGCGAGAGCGGGCCCGATCATCGCAAAGTTTTCCACGCGCAAGTGTTGTGGCAAGATCTGATTTTGGCACAAGGTCGCGGCAAGAGCAAAAAAGAAGCGGAAGTGCGAGCCGCCATTGAGGCACTGCGCAAAAAAGTTTGGCTCACCGCAGAGGCTTCTTGATCTAGCGGAGCTGCTGTTGCTTGAAACGGAAAGGCTGGGCGGCAGGATGCCACCGCCACGGTTACAGATTTTGAAACGGATTGTTGCTCTCGGGGGCTTCTTCCCAAGGCAAGGCATCGAGCAGGGCGCGGTAGGATTTTTCCTGAAAGGGACGGCTCTTGGCGAGCATGTCATCGAGCTCTTCTCCGAGGCAGTCGGCCATTTCCTCACGCGCTTGTTGTTCGCTCAGCCCTAGCGCTAGCAAGCGATCCAAGGTCTTGCGGACGTAAGGCGTTTGTGGCGATTGCAGTTGTTCGTCGATTGCCTGCATCAGGCCGTTGAGAATTTCGGACATGAGAAAAAGTGTTAGAGATACGATTCGATCGGCCGCTCTAAGCTTTGCAGCCAGGGAGTGTATTCGCTAGGGATCGGGGCGGTGAAATGGAGCCTTTCGCCACTGCGCGGATGATCGATGGACAATTTCCACGCGTGGAGCATCAAGCGTCCCGTTTGCGCGGTTTGTCGCTGTGGCTGGGCGTAGATCGGGTCGCCAATGAGCGGCGTGCCCTTGTGTTTCATGTGCACACGGATTTGATGAGTCCGTCCCGTATGAAGGTGGCACAGGACGAGCGCGGTGCGGTTTGAGGCATCGCCGAAAAGCACCTTGTAGTCGGTGATTGAGGCGCGGCCTGCGGGCGGCGAAACGACGGCCATCTTTTGTCGATTGCGCGGATCGCGTGCAATGTGTGTGAAAATGGTTTCGCTCGCGGGCACAGGTGTTTGTTGTGTGACGCAGAGGTAGATTTTATCGTTGGTGCGATTCGAAAATTGCTCGGCGAGGTGCTGATGCGCGTGGTCATTTTTCGCCACAATCAGACAGCCGGAGGTGTCTTTATCGAGTCGATGCACGATGCCTGGTCGCTCGACTCCGCCGATCCCCGAAAGCTGGCCTTTGCAGTGGTGGAGCAAGGCATTGACCAGAGTGCCATCGTGATTGCCTACGGCGGGGTGCACGACCATGCCCGGTTCTTTATCGACGACGATCATGTCATCATCCTCGAAAAGAATTTGCAGCGGAATTTCTTGGGCGATCGCCTCCGAAGGCACAGCCTCGGGGATCAACACCGTGATGCGATCACCGAGTTTGATGGAATCCCGCGGCTTGACGGCCTTGTCGTTGCACAAAATGAATTTCTCGCGGATCAATTCCTGAATCCGCGAGCGCGAAAGATCGCTGAGACGACTGGCCAGCCAGGCATCGATGCGTTCCGTGCTTGGCTGATCGACCGTGAGAATCATGAGGCTCAAATTTCTTGCACGGGGAGAGCGGCGCACTCCTCGCGAAGTTTCTCGGCAAGCATGGTGCTGAGGTAACGCTCGGAGCTGGAGCAGCCCACGGTGACGATGCGCTTGCCTGCGTATTCGGGGCGCTTGGCGAGCTGCATGGCCGCCCACACGTTGGCACCCGTCGAGATCCCAGCAGGAATGCCTTCATCTTGTGCCAAGGCACGAGCGGTTTCGAAGGCGTCTTCGTTGCTGACCTGAATCACCTCATCGATGATGTCGACATTGAGGTTTTTCGGGATAAAACCAGCGCCGATGCCTTGGATCATGTGCGGGCCAGGTGCGCCACCGGAAATCACGGGGCTGGCGGTGGGCTCTACGGCAAATGTTTTCATGGCGCAGCGAGATTTGAGAACCTCGGAAACACCTGTGATGGTGCCGCCAGTGCCGACCCCTGCCACGAAGGCATCGATTTGACCATCGGTCGCTGCCCAAATTTCCTCGGCTGTGGTATCGCGGTGCGCTTGTGGGTTGGCGGGGTTATCAAATTGTCCGGGACCAAAAGCGCCGGGTGTTTCTTCGAGCATTTTTTTCGCCATGGCGATGGCTCCACCCATGCCGCGTGCGCGAGGAGTGAGAACGATTTCGGCACCCAGCAGACGCAGAAGAACGCGGCGCTCGACGGACATGCTTTCGGGCATGGTCAAAATGCAGCGATAGCCCTTGGCACGAGCGACAAATGCCAGCGCGATGCCGGTATTGCCCGATGTTGGTTCGATGATCAACCCGCCAGGCTTGAGAGATCCATCACGTTCAGCGGCCTCGATCATGGCGCGACCAATCCGGTCCTTCACGCTGAAGAGCGGGTTGAAAAACTCGGCCTTGAGAAGGATCTCGGCGTTGAGACCCTTGGTGACGTGATTGAGGCGAATGAGTGGGGTGTTGCCCACGGTATCGACCATGCTGTTTGCGATTTTCATAAACGTGTGAAGTGAGGATTTGTTGGTGGAAACGCAGCGCGCGCCTGCGGACGCTAGCACAGCAGAGCGTTCATGCCCACACTTTTTCGCGTCACTTTTTTGGGGCGATAGGAGGCACCAAAGCTCAGGGCAATGGAGTAAGCGGTGGCTTGGGGGTTTCGTCGAGCAGGCGGGCGAGGAGGGGTTCCATGGTCTCGGCCCAGAGGCGGGCACCTTCGGGGTTGGGGTGGAGCCAATCGGGCATCAGATGTTTTTTGATTTTGCCATCGGATTCGAGATAGACGCCATTCACGTCGCAGAAAAAGATGTGCTTGTCATCGGCGAGTTCCATAGCGATGGCGGAGGCGGCATCTAGCACAGCCCGATGCTCGGTGGGGCCGGGGCCGCCGTAGGCACCGGGGAAGCAACGCAAGAGGAGGATTTTGGCCTCGGGGCATTTTTCCCGCATCACCTCGACGATGCGCTTGATGCCGCCGGCGATTTGCTCGCCCGTGTGATGTGACGGGTAGTTTTTCGCATCGGCATTGTTGGTGCCGATCATCAATGTAATGACCTTCGGACTTTGACCTGCCAGTTCACCGTTCTGCAAATTCCAAATGATGTTCTCGGTGCGGGCACCACTGTAGCCGAGATTGATCGCCTTGCGCGGAGCAAAATAATGGTTCCACACGGGTTGGTATGCGGGCTTCTCAAAATTGTGCGTGATGGAATCACCGACCATCAAAAGATCAAATTTTTCCTTCGCGATCAACGCACATTTTTCTTGATGACGTTTTTCCATGCCTCGTTGTGGCACCGCAACTTCCGCAGGATTTTCTGCGGCGAGGAGAGAAAAAGGAAGCACAAGAGCAGCACCGAAAAACGAGATCATTCGCATGAAAAATTCATGAAGAAATCGCGCAGAAAGTCAAGGATGTTTGGTTATGCGCTGGCGAAAGCGTTTTCGATGCCGCTGGAATTTTTTAATGCGATGAGACCTCTCAACCAACTCCTACTCAGGATTGGCAGCAGGGGATTCGATGGTGAGGCCGGCGTCGATGTATTGGCCGCCGGTGCTTTGATGGCAGTGAATGGCTAACACATTGCGTCCTTTTTTGAGGGCTGCGCGATCGATGGGAATGCTGGCGTAGTGGCCATTGAAGCCTTTGAGTGTAGCTACGGATTTGCCGTTGAGAAATACCTCTGCGTCTTCGTCGTGGTAGATGACGAGCTGCAATTCACCAGCGGGAATTTCGGTGAGAGAAAATTCGCGGCGCAGCCAGATGTCGTTGCTGGTCCACTCGGTGCGCACGACGCTGTTGGGCGTGCCCTTGGAGCCAAAGCCACCAGGGCCTTCTTTCCAGTCTTTGTCGGAAAAAGATTCTGACTCCCATGCAGGAGTGGGTTTTTCTAACGAAAAGCGCCATGGATGCGCCTCGGCACGGGAGTCAGAGAGCAATGAGGTCACGCGCACAACATCGGGCGAACCTAACAATTTATCGGAAAGGGGCTTGAGCCATGCGGGCTCGACTTTGTTGACGCGATCGTAGGTGCGGAGGCCATTGATCTCGATCTCGACATCGGTGGTCTGCGTGTAAACTCCAGCCGCGATGCCGCGTTTGCGCAAGCCGCAAAGAATGTTGATCGATTGTGTGTAGCGATCTTTCCATTCATCGAGCGACTTGGGAAGCCCGCCGTAGCCCCAATTGGCGTTGTCTTTTTTCCACAAATGCCCATCCACGGGCCAACCGTGACCGCCGAACTCGCCGACGACTTTGATGTAGTCATCGAAACGTTTGTCGTCTAACGGAAAATCGGGGTGCGGGTAATTGTGATGATCGGCCACATCGCCGATGGGCCAGAAATTTCCGCCGCTGGCAATGTTGATGGCGCGGGTGGAATCATAGGCGACAGCCATTTTCCCGACTTCCATGGAGCGGTGTTGGCCCCAAGCTTCGTTGAAGGGGACCCAGGAGGCGATGCAGGGAGCATCGTGCAAATGATCGACCATGCGCTTGTATTCGATGAGATATTGCTCGTGTGCGGCATCGGGCCAATTGGCGTCTTGAGGATTCGGTGCCATGCGGGTCCATTCGGGACTGTAGTCGGGGCGTGGTCCGTAGCTGTTGCTGACTTGATCTTGCCACATCATCATGCCGAGGCGATCGCAGTGGTAGTAGTAGCGGCGGGGTTCGACCTTGATGTGCTTGCGGATCATGTTGAATCCGGCAGCTTTCAGATACTCGATGTCAGATAGCATCGCGGCATCGGACGGTGGTGTGAGTAGGCCATCGGGCCACCAACCTTGATCGAGTGGGCCCCAATGGAAAATTGATTTGCCATTGAGTGTGTAGCGCCAGTGACCGCCGCTGTCCTTGGCTTTGCCGAAGGCCCGCATGGCGGTGTAGGATTTCACCGAGTCGAGCACCTTGCCTGCGGCATCGATGATGGAAAGCTGCACATCGTAGAGATTCGGGGCATCGGGTGACCACAAAGCGGGCTCGGCGATGGTGAAATCGTGCGGTCCTACCTTGCTGAGGTCAGCGCGAGCGCTCTCTTTGCCCTTGTGAGAAATCAGCACTTGAATTTTTGCGCCTGCGGGCAATTCAGCACTGAGCTTGGGCGTGACGGTGATGGTGTTTTTGCTGAGATCACAAGCGTAATCGACATCGGTAAGATGCAGTGCGGAGACTTCTTCCATCCACACCGTTTGCCAAATGCCGGTGACACGCGTGTACCAAATGCCGCCGCTCTGGAGTTTTTGTTTGCCGTGAAGTTGGTAGCCCTCGGTGGCGTCATCGATGCGCAAGACAAGGTCATTTTTTTCACTGGTGAGAAATTCGGTGACGTCGAAGGAAAATGGTGTGTGTCCGCCGATGTGTGTGCCGACTTTTTTGCCATTCACAAACACGGTGGTTTGGTAGTCGACGGCTTCGAAGTGCAGCAAACTGCGCTTGCCCGCGCTGGCTTGGGGGAGCTCGCGTTTGTACCAGAGAGCTTCGTAGGGTTCGATCAATCGTCCCACGCCAGAGAGAGCCGACTCAGGGCAAAATGGCACTAGAATGCTGTCATTCCATGTTTCGGCGGAGGAGGCATCCTTGGGTGTGACAGCGTATTCCCAGAGGCCGTTGAGATTTTTCCATGATTCCCGTTGGAACTGGGGACGGGGATATTCCTGCCATGCATTCTCGGGGGTAACTTGCTTCGCCCAGGGTGTGAGCATGCGGTCATCGACGATTTTCCACTCCGCGGAAAAAGCGGGCATGGCGGCGAGAAGTGATAGAATCAGCGAGGTTTTTTTCATGTTCCGATTCCTGCGGAGTTGTGCCACAGGAATGAGGAACATAGCACACCTAGGATCGAGGGTGCATGAGCGTAATTGCCAATTTTCGGCATCATTCAGCCATGAGGCAAATTACTGCCAGGTCCAAGTTACCTCGACTTTGATGTCGGGATGGATGCTGTGATGCACGGGGCAGCCATGAACGGCGGCTTTGAGAAGTGCGGCATGGGGATGATCCTCCGCGATCGGCATGGCGATGGCGACGGGCAAACTGACAATGCGACGCGGGGTGTCGGTGCTCATTTCCTTGTGGACGACAATTTTCATGCCTGTGAGATCCAGTTCTTTCCGCTGAGCGACGATGCCCATGATGGTGGCCATGCAGGCACCAAGGGCGGTGGCAACGAGATCGGTGGGGGAAAATGCCTCGCCGCGACCGTTGTTATCAACCGGTGCATCGGTGACGAGAGTATTTCCCGAAGGAACGTGCAGGGCGGAGCAGTGGAGTTGGCCTTCGTAATCAATGCGGATTTCTACCATGGGATTGAGGTGTGAGTTGTGATGTTTCTTTAGCAACCTTGGCGAGCACAACGCGGAAACCGTGGAGGTTGTCGCGCTTTTTCGGATCTTTCTGTGTTTTCCGATAGGTGATCGAGAGATGATAATCAGTGTAATTGTTCCAGCCTCCGCCACGCAATACCCCTTGCTCGCTGGTGCTGCTGTAGTTGTCTGAGACCCACTCATGCACATTACCTGAGATGTCGTGGAGGCCATGGAGGTTTGCGGTGAAAGTGCCAACGGGTGAGGTTTTGTCAAAGCCGTCATTGTAACCGACGATGATGCGAGAATTGTTGACGCTGCCTGCCTTGGCGGCGGCCTCGTCGGCAAAATTCCCCGAGCCTGGCGGTGGTGGCCAGGTTTTGCCCCATGGCCAAATTTTCTGATCCAGACCTTCCCGTTGTGCGGGCGTGTTGCCCACATCATTTCCTAGCCCAGCCATCGTGGACCATTCGAGGTCGGTGGGTAAGCGGTATTCGTGAGAAAACTGGATGCGTTCTTCCTTGCGTTCGCGGAGGGTGAGCCATTCGCAAAAAGCGTTGGCGTCATCGCGACTGATGAACACCACGGGATGATCATCGGTCTGCGGGAAATCAGGAACCGGACCAGGTGGGCGATTGGTTTCTTTGACAAATAGGGCGTAATCGCGGACGCGAGTTTCCCATGCTGCCACCATCAGGCTATCACCTACGGGCATGAATTTCATGCCGAGTGCATTTTCCCAAGGTCGGCCAAAGAAGACGCTTTGGTTGCGCTGGAGCTCGATGTTGAGGTGCACACGCTCGCCATTTTGTAGATTGATTTGTTGCGTTTGTGGCTTGTAGCCATCGAGCAAAAACATCAGATCGACGGGGCCGGGGCGGATTTTCCCTAATACTGTGGAGCCAGTGATGCGGCCTCGCGATTCATCATTGACGTAAACTTCGACACCTTCGGGCAGGGTGACGAGCTCGATCGAGCCGTAGGGGACTTGGCGCACGATGACGCGGAAGGGTTTGAAATTTTTGGCACGCGCCTCGTCGTTGAGATTGGGGTGATCGAATGTGGACTCGATGCGCGGCAAGATTTCTTGGTCGTTGGTGAGGTAAGATGGCGTGGCTCCGCGCTGGTGCCAGCGGCAAAAAAGTTCGGCTTCGCTGGCGGATGTGATCACGATGCGCGAAGGCTTGCCGTTTTGCGAAATCTCGATGATTTGCCCCACGTCAGCCGGGCGTTTTTCGGCATTGAGATAATTTTGCCACACGCGCTCGGGAAGGTAGTCCTTGGAGACATGCATTTCGTCTTCGGGCAAATAACGGATGCCGAGGTGATCGCTCCACGACTCGCCGATGCGCGGTGGAGAATAGATTTTCAGACTGCCCCCTAACAAATGCGGCTCACTCGATTCTTCGACCGTGTGCTCTAACAGCATTTCTTGATAGCCATTTTTGCGGAGCACAAACTTGAGCGCCGTGCCGACGGGGTAGGTGAGCACTGCGGTCTGGGTCTCGCCGAGGTATTGTTCATTTTCATCAAAGACCGTGGCACCTTCGGGATCGCTGAAAATTTTGATCTGCCCCGTTTTTTGGACTGGCTGCGTGGGAATAGTGACGTTGCCGATGATCCCTTGGGCCCAAGTTTGCACGGTGCTGACGGGCACGAACTTCCAGGCGAGAAAGCCGATGCCCGCAAGCAAAATGAGCAGGGTCATCATCACGCTGGCACCACGGCTGCGGCGTCGGCGTTTGCCACGCTGGATGCGGCGCAGAGCGTCGGTAAGCTCGGCAGCAGTGCTGATCGTACGCTTGGAAAGTTGGGGCTCGCAGACGTCACAAATGATGCGATTCAGGGCGAGCCATTTTTTTTTCTGATCGCCTTGCGGGAGTTCATCGGGCAGCTCGGGGAAATCGAGCCTGTCCTTGCCCGTGGCAATTTCATAAAGTACTTTGCCAAGCGAATACACATCGGCCTGTGCCGAGCCTGGACCCTCTGGCGGTACAAAACCCTCGGTGCCGACAAAGGTGCGCTGTCCACGCGCGGCAACGAGCCCGATGTCTGCCAGCTTGGCTTTGCCTCCGACGAAAATGACGTTCGAGGGTTTGACATCACGGTGGGCGAGGCCTTTTCCGTGCAGGTGACCGAGTGCGTCGGAAAGGCGTAGACCGACCTCAATGCATTCATCAATGGGAAATTGCTTGGCCTTGGTGTCTTTGCTGTCGGCACGCAAGGTGCGAGGTTCATACTCGACGGGATGGATTTCCGTGCCGCGGTGGATGTCATCACCCAACTCCATCACATAGTAGTAAAAGGAGTGGCGGTCAGGACTGCGGCCGACGTGCAGCACGTTCACCAGACCAGGATGATCGCGTGAAATGGGCTCGAAGCGGAGGATACCCTCGAACTCGCGCTCGAAGGTGCGTTCGTCCTCGAAGTCCTCGCGCCACACGACTTTCACCGCGCGCATGGCTCCGGTCACGCCGCGTGCAAGCCACACCTCGCCATAGGCACCACCGCCGATTTTGCGGAGCACTTCATGGTCGGGTATGCTGGGGTGTGGTCGTTGCTTAATCGCCATCTTGACGGAGTTTTTCCAATTCTTTTTTCAATACCGAACCGACGCGGTGTTTGGCAAGATAGACCTGCGCCATGCTCACACCGAGATGTTTTTGCACCTTGGTCGCATCCCACTCGCGGAGCACGTAGTAGTCGAAAATTTGGTATTGCTTGGGAGAAACTTGGGCCTTCACGCGGGTGAGTGCGGCATTTGCCATGTTGCGCCGCCACTCGGCATCCCAGACGCGATCGAGTGGAATTCCGTTGGGGTCCTCGAAGCGGTCGATCACCGCGGTTTTGCGCTCATCACCCCAGTCGCTGCTGTTCATGGAGGTGTCTTTTTTGCGCTTGCGGAATTGATCGTTGATGCGCCAACGGGTCATGTTCATGAGCCACGATTTGAATGATCCTTGCTCGGGATCGTAGAGCTTTTTCTTGCTCTGTTTGGCGATAGATAAAATGGTCTCCTGCACGCAATCGAAGGCTTCATCGGAGCGCAAGCCAGCCTTGATGGCTACGGCGTAAATCAGCTTCCAGTAGGTCTGATAAAACTCATCCCAGGTCTTCTGGTCTTCCCAGTTATCGAGCCGCGCGATCAGGCTCTTGCGCGTCTTGGCGCAGATGGCAGCTAGCGCTTCGTCTTGTTCTGGGTCTTTTTCCTCTTCGCTCATCGGCAGTTTGTATAGCACAGAACTGGGGGCTTGTCTCAAGCAGTTTCTTGGGACTTTTTGATTTTGATTGGGATGCTCTAAAATTACCGAAAAGCGAAGGATTAAAGTAGTTATTTACAACGCAAAATTTTTCACTCTATTCTAATCATCTCTTCACCTGCAACCGTCTGGCTCACCCCCAGGACACCCACGGCGCGTCATGTCTCACAACACCCCATCTCCCTACCACCCATCCGCTCAGGTCGAGCGTATGCGCGAAATTATTGTCGGTCGCCAACTCGCTCGAGTGGAGCAGCGCCTCGATCGCTTGGAGACCTTCGTGCAACAACCGCACATCAGCGAGGATGATGTGCTTTGCCGAGTGGAAACAGTGGAAGCTCAGTTCGAGGCTGTGCGCGATCATATGCAGCACCAAGTCGACCAAATGCGGCTCGAATTCGGTGGCGAGGTCGCCAATCGACGCCAAGAGGTGCATCGTTTAGCCGAGCAAATTCAGCTCGCCGCGCAAGCTCGTAACGAAGAGCGTGCGCAAGCAGAATCGGTGGCGGTTCTTGAGCAGCGTGTCGGTCATTGGCTCGGTCAGTGGCAGAAAAGTCTCGAATCTCACTTAGAACAACGCGAGAATTGGTTGATTCAGCAATTGCGTGCGGAACTGCAAACAATGCGCCAAGAGCAACAGCGTTTGATGCAAGAGCAGCAGCAATTTCGCCAATCTTTGCACGGTCAGACGCAGCATTGGGATGTGCAGCAGCAGCAACACTTTTCGAGCAATCAGGCAAAACTCGCCCAAATCGCTGAAGCTGCTCGTGCCCTTGCCGAGTCCGCCGCTACGCTCAGCGCACCTTCCACCCACGAGCCGTTCCCCCCACTGCCATGAGTTCCGTCCTTTCACCCTTTCCGACGCATGTCATGCCCGAGTTGCCTACTGCGGGCAGTTCGCCTGTTGGTTACGCGTCGCCGTTGCCGACGCAGGAAATGCCTTCTTTGGATGCGGCTTCTGCGCCTGTGCCTCCGGTGGCAAATGCTCGCCCCGCCATGCCTGCCTTGCCAGCTTTGACTCACACGCCCGAGGTAGCTGTCACTTCCACACGGACCACCGCGTTGCCGAGTGTGCCAAGCACAACGTCTTTCCCTGCAGCATCTACAGGACCGGCCATAGCTTCTCCTTTCTCTCCCATTCCCGTTGGGGCGGAGGTGGTGCAGCCAGTTCCTTACACGGCAGTCCAAGCAACTTCCCTGCAACAAGTGGTAGCTCAGGTGCCCGTGGTGCCGCCGATTGCCACAGCTGCTGTCTTTTCTGCCACACCTTCACCCTCGCCGCAATCTGTTGCTCCTGCCTATGTGTTGCCGCCCTTGGAGCGCGAGGAATCTCGACTCGACTACACGGATGCCGACTTGCTCGCGGTGTTTAGCCCCTTGGTGCAGGATACCGTGCAACACAGTCTTTTTGCCCCCGGCGGCGGCATGGATACTTACCTCGAACCAATGCTCCGTGCGACGATTCGCCGCGCGCTCGCCGAGCACAGTCCGCACCAAGTTCCCTTCCAAGAACCGGGTTTCCTCGATCGCTTTGCGTGGCGTGTTCGGGCGCTCTTTTCGAGTCGAACATACGAAGAAATTTTCTTTGAAAAAACCAAGCGCTTCCGTGTGGAGGAAGTGTTTTTGTTAGAGAAAATCAATCTCGCGATGATCTCCTACGCGAGCTCCGATCCAGCCCGTCATGCAACGGCGAAACGGGTGATCGGCACAGCTCGTCGTCTCGCTGATGGAGCGCTCGACAAGGAAGGCACCATCCGCTTGTTCTTCGATCTGCCTGAGGGTCGCCACGCGGTTGTTCGCGAGGGCAAAGAATCACTGCTCGTCGCCGTGGTTCTCGGCACGCCGCAAGATGGCCTGCGCGTTGATCTCGATTACACCCTGCGCCGCATCGAAGAACGCTTCGGTGCCCGCATGGCGAATCCAGAGGATCCTTTATTGCTCAGCATTCAGCCGCATTTGGAGGATTGCCTCTTGATCATCGCGCCTTCCTCTGGCGTCTGATCCCGCGCAGAGTTTATTTTTTCGTTGGCTGTTTTGCAGCTTCCCACGCGGTTATGCCGCCCTTGAGCTCCTGCAATTTTGTGTAACCCGCTTCACGTAACATTGCGACTGCTTTGGCACTGCGACCACCGCTGCGGCAATACACCAACACGGGTTCATCGGGCTTGATCGATTTTTTCACCTCTTCCACGAAGGCTTTTTCTTGCACTGGCACCAAGACTGCACCCTCCAAGTGACCTTCTTTGTATTCCTCTGCCGTGCGAACATCCAAAATGCGCAGCGATTGGTTTTTCGCGATCAACTGGCTTGCCGCAGGAACTTCGATCAAATGCCCAGTCGTTTCAGCACTTGTGCACGATGCCGTGAGGAAACAACCAAGGATGCTAAGCAGAAAGAAATTTTTCATACCCACAACTTAGCCTCGGTTCATGGTGATGCAACCCGAATTTGCGAAAAAAATCCGCCTTCTGTGCATAAATCAAGTTGTCGATCCTCGCGCATGCTTTACAATCCCGCTCGTGAGTTACCAGGTCTTCGCCAGAAAATACCGCCCCGCTACCTTCGATGATGTCCTCGGGCAGGATCATGTGGTGCGTACCTTGAAAAACGCGATCGCGCAGAATCGGCTTGCTCATGCCTACCTTTTCGTAGGTCCCCGTGGCACCGGCAAGACTTCCACCGCGCGGATTTTCGCCAAGGCGCTCAATGGCCCCGGTGGTCCCAAGGTCGACTTCGATCCAAATGATCCCGTTTGCCAACAAATCGCCGAGGGCACGTCGCTCGACGTCGTCGAGATCGACGGTGCTTCCAACAACGGCGTCGATGAGGTCCGCTCCTTGCGCGAATCCGTAAACTACGCGCCCATGAGCGGGCAGTTTAAAATTTACTACATCGACGAGGTCCACATGCTGACCAATCAGGCATTCAACGCCTTGCTCAAGACGCTCGAAGAACCACCGCCGCACGTCAAATTCATCTTCGCCACCACCGAGGTCCACAAGATTTTGCCGACCATTCTCTCGCGTTGCCAACGCTTTGACTTGCGTCCGATTCCTACCGAAACCATCGCCCAACACCTCCTTCACATTGCTTCCTTGGAAGGTGTCACGCTCGATCAAGCTGCTGCATGGGCGATTGCCAAAGGTGCCGATGGCGGCATGCGCGATGCACAATCGATGCTCGACCAGCTCGTCGCTTTTTGTGGTAGCCAAATCACCGAGCCCGATGTGCTCAATATTTTCGGCTTCACCTCGCGGGAAACAATCGCCTCGCTCTGTGATGCGATTTTTTCGAAAAATACCGCCGCCGCCCTGCAAATCATCCAGCGTGAGTCCTCCACCGGGCGCGATGTTTCGCAATTGCTCAACGAGCTCATCGGCGCCCTGCGTGCCGTCATCGTCGCCAAAGTGGACCCGAATGCACCTAACGAAGGCATCCCGCAAGCGACATGGCAACAGCTTCTCGATGCCGCGAAACACTGCAAACCCGACCGCCTGCTCGCCGTGATCGACGTTTTTGCGGAGACCGAAGGCCGCATGAAATGGGCCAGCAATCGCAAACTCCACCTTGAACTCGGCATCATCAAGGCGATCCAAGTCGTCGGCGATGCCCGCGTCTCTGACATCATCAATGTCCTCGCTGCTGCCAGCGGATTTTTCCCAGAAAATTCTGCGCCGCCTGTTACTCCATCCAGCACACCGAGCATGCCTGCCGCTCCTGCAGTGGCTGTTAGTCCAGTTGTTCCCGATGCGCCCATAGCTGTAGAGGAGGCTGTGCTTGAAATCCCTGCCCCGCCAGTCATCGAGCCAGCACCCGTAGCGGAAATGCCAGCGCCCGTCGCATCCCCAGCTGCCATTGCTTCGGATACCCCGATGCATGATGCCGATGAGACCAAGCCAGAGCCTGTTTTCGATCCTGTAGCGGCTGCTGCCAAAGCCGCACGCGATGGCGACATCATGGCCGCCTTTGATGCGATGATCGATTCCGCCACCGATGATCCTGCTCGTGATGAACCTCCTGTTCCCATTCCTGCACCGGTGATTGCGCCCGTCGTTCCCGAGCCGAAAAAAGAAATCCCGCGCGCCGCCGATGATTTCCACAAAGATCCTCTCATCCAAAAAGCCCTCGAAATTTTCGCCGCAAAAATCGTCACACCCTAACCAAACACTACTACCATGAACATTGCCAAATTGATGCAACAAGCCCAAAAAATGCAAGCCGGGCTTGCCGCTGCACAAGAAGAACTCGCCAAACGTACCGTCGAAAGCTCCGTCGCTAACGGCAAAGTCACCGTCACCGCTACCTGCGCCGGCGATGTGCTCAACATCCGCATCGATCCCTCCGTGGTCGATCCCTCCGACGTTGAGTTCCTCCAAGACCTCATCCTCAAAGGCGTGCAAGAAGCCATCACCCAAGGCCGTGAGATTTCCGCTGCCGAGATGAAAAAGCACACCGGCGGCCTCCCCATCCCCGGCATGTAACCGTGGCGGCGCTTTTCAAGCGCCCAGCCTCAAAATACCTATCCCATCCAGCTCATGAAAAAACTCACCTTCCTGCTTCTGGCACTTCTTCCTTCGCTCCACGCCGAGGAAGAAGCTCCCGTGAACATGCAACACGTGCGCGCCGCTTCCACGTGGCTGCAAAATGCTGATCCCGCCAAACGCAAGGCCGCCATCAGCACCTTCCGCACCATGCCTGGCAAGGCGATGACTCACTACCAGACCGCGCTCAAAGCCGCGATCAAAGTTCATCTTGATCGCATCGAGCAAATCGATAAATCCGACAACAAGCTCGCCGAGCACGACGACATCGCCCGCCAACTCGCCGAGGGTCGCGAGCGCGTCATGCCACTCATCCGCACCGATTACCACAAAGAGGGCAAAAAAATCAAAATGCTGCGCGATGAAATGGAAGCCCTAACGGAATTCTACGACAAACGCGAAAAACTCGCCAAGAGTGATCTCGCCGCCCTGCTCGCCGCCTTTCATAGTTCCGTCGATGCCGTATGCCAGCTCACCCGCGAGCAAGAAAAGCTCGACCCACAAATGGACACCAAAGAGCTCGATGATGAGGAGCTGCGCGAGCGAGTCATCAAAGACAGCCTCGAGGCCGATCACTTGCAACAAATGAACGAGACACTCGAAAAATCCCGCAAGGAAATTACGGATCTCGCCGCCGTCGAAAAACACAATGCCGATAACGGCAAATGGTGCAACGCCAGCATGAAAACTTTCGCCACCGTGCTCAATCGCGAACGTGTGGTCATGGGACTCCGTCCGCTACGCATCGAGGAAAAACTCAGCGCCGCAGCCGAGGGACACAGCTCCGATATGGCATCGGGTGGATTTTTTGCCCACGAGTCTCCCGTGCCTAACAAAAAAACTCCCTGGGATCGCGCCAAGCTCGCTCAGTTTGATGGCAATGCCTCCGGCGAAAACATCTTCATGGGCTCCACCGATCCGAACTCCGCCTACGGTGGTTGGTTCGGCTCCGATGGTCACCGCTTCATCATGTTCTCCGAGGGCCCGAACTGCTGTGGCGTCGGTGTCTCCGGTGTCCACTGGACCTTCATGACCGGCAGCAAAAACGGCTGGTAACGTGGCGGTGGCGTCTTGCCTCCCAGCCTCAGCATCAAATCATTGCACATGCTTTCCCAAAAAATCAAAGCCCTCCTCGCCACCGCCCGCATCGCCAACGTGCCGAGCGTGGTTTGCAATGTTATTACGGGGATGATATTGTTGACCGGAGACGACAAGGTGCCAGGCTGGAACACAACTACCATCCCTGTGACCTTCGCAGCAGTATTTCTTTACATTGCGGGCAATTTTCTCAACGACTGGCACGATGTTGCTTGGGATAAAAAAAATCGTCCTGAGCGCGCCATTCCCAGTGGATTATTTCCCCGTGGGATCTATTTATTAATTGCATCCGCACTGTTTTTGTTAGGGCTATCTCTGAGTGTTTATGTTTCTAAAACTACTGCGATTGTTTTTCTTGCTATTGCAGTCCTCGTGTATCTTTACACCGTTTTACACAAGAAGCAAAGCTACTCAATTTGGATCATGGGTGCCTGTCGTGCCGGTCTCTATCTTTTAGGTTTTGCTACTATGCTAGCGTTATCAAGTAATAATCTATCTTCGGAAAGATGGGATTTTGCGGCAATCATTGCCGTCATCATAATCTTGCCTATGCTAGGTTTACTTGCTTATATTGCAGGCATATCACTATTGGCGCGCTATGAAACAAGGAGTAGTGATTTATCGCAACAGAGTAATTCATTTGCAGTGATGTTGCTATTGCTTCCCGCTCTAACCCATAGTTGCCTCCTTTCGCTATTAGCGGGCTCTTTTGGTAACTATGGGCAAATCTTGTTTTGCGTTGTTGCAATGATACCCTTTGTCATCTGGACAGCTCTAACAGTATTTCGCAAGTATTCTGTATCCACAAAAGTGAGTCGCCTGCTTGCTGGTATTCCTTTGGTGGATTCAGTTTGTTTAATATCTCTGTTTTTTGTGATGGGTTTGCATCCTATTTACTCGATAGTTATCCCTTTTACATGTTTCCTCTCCGCACTACTCCTCCAAAAAATCGCACCTGCGACCTAACAAATTTTTCATGCCACACACACTCGCTACACTCGTTTCGCAAGCCACTGCTGGGCTTGGTCGCACGCCTGATGTCATTGCCGCTGCGCCTGGTCGCGTCAATTTGATCGGAGAACACATCGACTATTGCGATGGCTTTGTCATGCCTTTTGCCCTCGATCGCAACATCGTCATCGCCGCTGCACGCAATGGCTTGGACACCGCGACACTCAGCAGCAACGGCATGCCCACGGCGACGATTTCGTTAGCCGCGCCGCAAGTCATCGGTGAGCCAACTTGGACCAATTACCTGCGCGGGGTGATCGATGGCTTTCACCAACTCGGCTACACGATTCCTGGCTTTGATGCCTTCATCGTGTCTTCGGTTCCCGGAGGTGCTGGACTTTCTTCTTCCGCTGCGCTTGAATGTGCCACTGCCACTTTGCTCGAAGGTCTGCTCGGGATTACCCTGACAAAAAAACAAAAGGCGTTGCTTTGTCAAAAAGCCGAACACAATTTCGCGCACGTGCCTTGCGGCATCATGGATCAATTTGCGTCCACCTTCGGCGAAGAAAATCGGCTCGTCATGATCGATTGCCAAACGGGTGAACCAACAATGGTGCCATTTGAAAATCCCGATCTCGCGGTGATCATCGCCAACACCAATGTGCATCATCAACTCTCCGATGGTGGCTACGCCATTCGTCGCAAGCACACCGAAGATGGTCTCGCGATCCTTGGCAAGGCTTCGTGGCGCGATGTGACAATGGCTGACGTCGAACAAGCCTGGGATTTGTTAGGCGATCCCGTCAACCGTCGCTCGCGTCACGTAGTAGGAGAAATTTCTCGCACCCAAGAAGCTGCTGCGGCTCTCGCAGCCAATGATTTCGCGCGTCTCGGCACCTTGATGTATGCCTCGCACGACTCCCTGCGCGATGATTTCGAGGTATCTTGCGCCGAACTCGATCGGATGGTTCGCATCGCTTCCGAAATCGGCACCGCAGGTGGAGTCATCGGCGCGCGCATGACTGGCGGCGGCTTCGGCGGCTCCACCGTCACCCTCTGCGAGTCCGCACAAGCCGAATCAATCATGGCCACGATGCGTCAACGCTATGAAGCCGAAACGCAGATTGTTCCTGAAATTTTTTGCTCTCGCCCCTCTCTCGGCGCGCATTTGGTAAATGTATGATGTGAGAGAAAAGACGCAGAGAGAAAAGACTTTTGAAACATTGCGTCTAATCTTCCCCTCTGCCCCAACCGAATTTCCCAATACTACGATTTTTTTCTTTCCCTCCCAACAGAAAAATTTGATGCTAGGCCTATGGAATTGGTAACCATCGCACAACTCAAAGAGATGGCCGGGGATAGCCCGATGTATGCGGATGTGGATGTGCAGTTGCAGTCCCGCCAATCAAAAATGACGCGCACCAATAAGCCCTATCTTGAGCTGGGCTTTGCGGATTCGACCGGAAATTTTTCGCTCAAACTCTGGGAAGATCGCCCCCTTTTTTCGGTGGCACAAGGTTGGCCCGATGGCGTAATGATTCGTGTCTCGGGCAAGTGGACGCAGAATCAGTATGGCCTCGATGGCAACGATCTCAGCGCCCGCGTGCTCAATCAGCAAGAACGTGAATTGTTTCTCACGGGCGATCCCGATTTGCAGGCGAAGCAGCAGATCGATTGGCAAACAATCACATCACTGTGTTCCTCGATCCATGACCCGCGACTGCAACGTCTCACCGCGCGTTTTTTTGACAAGTTTGGTGAAATGTTTCGTCGCACCGCAGCGGCTCGCCGCAATCATCATGCACGCCGTGGGGGCTTGGTCGAACACGTTGCTCAAATGATGCGCTCTGCCGATGCGCTGTGCCAGGTCTATGCCGATTGGAATCGCGATCTGTTGCTCGCTGGGGTGTTGTTTCACGACTGTGGAAAGCTTTGGGAAAATTCCTACCCGCGTGATGGCTTCGCACAAATTCATAGCCTGCGTGGCGAAATGTTAGGCCACATCCCCATCGGCATCGAGTGTGTCAATAAGCTGTGGTCGGACATGATCGAGGAAGAAGCTGGCACGGATTGGTTGATCCTTGAACCACGCTCGGAAGATGTGCGCTTGCATCTGCTGCACTTGATCGCCAGCCATCACGGGCAATACGAATTCGGATCTCCGACATTGCCGCGCACGCCCGAGGCCTTCGCGCTGCACTTCATCGACAACATCGATGCCAAGATGGAAATGCTCAAAGACGCCTACCGCAACGCCAACGAGATCGCCCCACAGATCTACGAAAAAGTCTTCCCACTCCCTGCCAATCTCGTCACACCACTCAGCAGCTTTTTTGTTGCCGAAGCTCAAGAAGAAAGCACTGAGCAAGATGTTGATGAGGTGGAAAATGATCAGAATGAGACGAACGGAGAAAACGAACAGATTTCATGAAAAAAATCTTTCTACTTTTAAGCTGCATGCTGCAGGCAGATGTGCCGCAAAGTCCTCCCATTGGCACTGCTTTGCCAGGCACCGTTGTGGAGCAACCGAGTGGCGACTTCTTTAATCCAAATCCCGAAGATCGTGGCATCGTGGGAGTTGCCGATTGCGATGATGATGGCGACATGGACGTGATCCGCTTTTCGCCTTCTTTGCAGAAATTGGAAATCTTCCGAAACGACGGGAAAGGCAATTTTACAGAGGGACAAAAATTGCCCTCGCTCATTCCTAAATACCTGCGCAAGGCAGGCATGAAAATGTTCGACGTTCAATTTGCGGACTTCAATGCCGATGGACGCATGGATCTTTTGTTAGGCGTGAGCATGACTGCGAAGAGTGGCAGAGTTTTCTCGACGCATGTGATTGCAAAGAATACGGGTAATGCTCGTTTTCGCACGCCACCATTGAACAAATCTTCACTTGGGAAGCATGATGTGAATCAGGTGATTCAGTTCGCAGATTGGGATGATGATGGTGACTTGGATGTCTTTTACGCAGGCCATTGGCGGATGAATCGGAAGGGTGTTTTGGAAAATCGAGAGCGGCCATTTCATTCGCTAGTTCAAGCTCCTGACGCTTTTGGTAATCCTGCGACATTGGTTAGCAACTATCGATTCGGGGATCTCAATGGCGATGGTTTGTTGGATTGTTTGTCGGGAATGGTAGAATATGTCCCGCCATCAGTGCCTTATGATTATTATGGTTCTACCAAAATGCGATTGTATTACGGTCAAGCGAAACGCGATCGGCGCGCTCCGTGGAGTGATTTCTCAACAATTTCGATCAATCAGTTATTTTCGGATGCGCTGGGGAATCCTACGACAGGTTACGGCCACGCGCTTTTTGATGTTGACCTCGACGGTGATCTCGATGTGCTCGTTCATGCGTCCGATGATGCTGATGAAATTGGAAACCCTGGATATCATACAAAGGTATTGTTTAATCAAGGGCGGGGAAATCAGGATCCGTCAAATTGGCCTAGCTTGCGATTGGAATCGAGCGAAGTGATGCGTCAATTCCTAACAGATTTTAATGGTGATGGAGTCATCGATCTCTGTGGCGTTGATTCATTTCTCAGCCCAAGTGTAAATGGTCCGATCTTGCACGAGGGTTATGGATTTTTTGGTGATTGGAATTTGTATTATGTGGATATTATAGCGATGGCTGACATCGATGGTGATCGTGATGCAGACATTCTCTATCGTAATACGAGGGAAGGTTCGTTGTATTGGGTGAAAAATCCGATTCGGTGAAGAAGCGGACTGAAGATCCGCGCTCCGATCACGCTATGCTAAGATTTCCTCAAACACACCGCCGCCTAGCAGGTGGCCGCTGTTGTAGAAGGCGCAGATTTGGCCGGCAGAAACGGCGCGTTGGGGGCGTTGGAAGGCGACGCGCACTTTGCCGTCGGTGAGCGCGGTGACTTGGCAGGGTTCGGCTTTGGCGCGGTAGCGAGGTTGCGCTTCCATCATCGTGGTGCCGGTGACGGGTTGGTGAATCCAGTTGATGGAGCCCACGGTACAGTCGGTGGCGTAGAGTCCTGGCGAGTCGGCTTGATCCCAGCCAACGACGAGTTGGTTTTTGGCGAGATCTTTGGCGACAACAACGTAGGCCATGCCTTCGCGAGGGGAGGCAACGCCGTGTCCTTTGCGCTGGCCGAGGGTGTAGAGATGGAGTCCTTGGTGGCGGCCCAATTTTTTGCCGTTGGTATCGACGATGTCTCCGGGATGATCGGGAACGTAGTGTCGGAGGAAGTCGCTCATTTTTACGGCACCGATGAAGCAGATGCCTTGGCTGTCTTTTTTGCCCGCGACGGGAAGCGCAAAGCGTTCGGCGACGGCGCGTACTTCCGGTTTGAGCATTTCGCCTGCGGGAAAAAGGGCGTGGCGGACCTGAAATTGGGTCATGAGCGAGAGGAAATAGCTCTGGTCTTTGTTCGGATCGGCTCCGCGCAGGATGGCGGCGGAGCCATCGCTGAGGATGCGGCGTCGCGCATAGTGACCGGTGCCAACATGCTCGAAGCCTTGGCTGAGTGCGTAGTCGAGGAACACGCCGAATTTCATTTCGCGATTGCACCAGACATCGGGATTGGGCGTGATGCCGCTGCGGTAGCCTTCGATGAGGTAGTCGACGATGCGTTCACGATAGGCATCGATGAGGTCGATGACCCGAAACTCGATGCCGAGGTGTTTTGCGACCGCGTGTGCGTCTTCCACGTCTTGCTCCCAGGGGCAATCTCCGGGAATGCCCTCGGAGTTGATCCAGTTTTTCATGTAGCCACCGACGACTTCGTGGCCTTGTTCGAGCAATAAGGCTGCGGCGACGGCGCTGTCAACACCTCCAGACAATCCGACGAGTACGCGAGCCATGAAAAAAAGATGTTAGTGTTGCGGTGGGGCTACAGCACCTTGGAGCGCCTGAATGATGTGAATGACTGACTCGGAGCTGAGGGGTTGTTCAACAAGCAACCCTAACACCATGCGGCCGAATACGGTATCGACGGGGATGACTTCGAGCATGGTCGTGGAGCCGACTTTGACGTGAACATTGCCGGGACCATCGTTGGATTTTTTCGCCGCTATGGCGAGGCTGCGTGCCATGAAGTGAAGTCTGCTGTGATCTGATTCGTCGAAAATCACCGAGCCTTCTTTGTCGAGGATGAAGACACCTTTCGCACCGAATTGGGAATGGAGTCCATCGCGGAAACGTGACATGCGCTCGATGAACGGACCGCGGACTTTGACGGGCGCAGCCTGGGGCATCGCAACAGGTGGCGGTGGGACTTGGGTCGGAGGAGTGGGTCGCAGCGGCGGCAACGGCGCGGCAGGAGTCGGCGCGGCCTCCACGGCATGATCGGAAGATGCTGTATCTATGATCGGCTCAGGAGTGAGAGCTGGAGGCGGCACGGAAACTACGGGAGCTGGCGCTGGAGGGGGTGGATTCGCACTTGAAGTAATTTGTTGAGCACGCAGAGCGGCCTCGGCAATGCGTTCCTGCATCGATTTCTCCTCGCTGCGAGGAGGGATTACTGGAGTGAAGGTGGCTGGAGTCACAGTGACTGGCTCGACCTGAGGGGCAGAATCTCCGACAGTGACAATAGCTGCGGAAGGTGTTTCTGCGGCTTGTTCTGGTTCATTCGATGCCTCAGACGCGAGTGTTTTGCTTGCCGATGATTGGTAAGGAGGAAAAACAACGGGCGGTGCTATTGGCGCGGGGCGATCGGCTAGATTGGGCGGCACGAGGGAGGCGGGAGGCCGAACAGCGGGACGAACAATTTCCAGATTCGGCGCCTTGTCCTCGGAGTCGACGCGTCTTGTGGCCATCGCCAATGCCTGAGCCGTCATGCTGGAGGGGATGAAAATCGTTTCAGCGGGAACTTTGGGAGTTTTGGGTGTTGGTGCGGGAGCGGCTGTTGGTGCAGTAGTTGTTGACGTAGCTGGGCCAGCATAGCCGACGAAGTCGCCACCGAAACCGGCGCCTTCTGGTGTCTCCGGAGCTTTTGCCGGAGCGAGCATGAGGGCCTCGGCAAGCCGTCTCATTTCGCTGGGATCTACCCATGGATGCACGGGATCCATTATGCGTTCGCGTTAGACTTTTCGATTTTTGCTTCAATTTCCGCTCGCAAGCCGTCGAATACCGCTTGTGCGCCCATACCATCTTCCAGAACGCCAACGGGCAAGCCCTTGGCGCTAGCTCTTACAAAAATTCCATTCCGTGGTACGGTCGTTTGTAAGACCATGTCTAACGGCAAAAGTTGGCGCAGTGCCTGCGCAGCCTCTCGGCTCTCGGCCAGTTCATTTTGCACCATCGTCAGCACCACACCGAGCACCAATAGCTTGGGATTGAGCATGCGGATGCGGCCCAGTCCTTCGAGCATTTTCGGCACCGAGCGTACGCCCAGTGGTTCGGCTTGCTGCGGGATGAGCACGGCATCGGAACAAGCGATCACATCAGCACTGACGCCGAAAAGCCCTGCAGCGGTATCGATCAGGCAAATTTCATAGCCACGAGCCGCGACAGCACGCATAAAGGCACGGCTGCGAGCGAGGTGAGCTCCGGCAATGCCTCCACCTGCCTCGTAGTTGCTCGCCTGACCTGCGGCGACGAGGGAAAATGTCGACAAACGGGTGGGCACAAGCAGTTTTTCCAGCGGCAAACCAGGATCTTCAAGAAAATCATAGAAGCCCGGCAACATGCGTGATTGACGCGTCAGCGAGAGCCCCACAGATCCCTGCGGATCGGCATCAACGAGAAGTGTACGCACTCCTGCTCTGGCGAACGCGTGCGCCAAATTGATTGCTACGGTGGTCTTTCCCACCCCTCCTTTTTGACTTGTTACGGCAATACTGATCACAATTTGATGGGCAAAATCTGGCGAGATGATAGCTTGGTCTCGCGAGAGCGAAAGTCTTTTCTTCAAAATGCTGAAGACAGGCACAAAAAAATCTATATTTTACTCAACATGTTGTTTTCAAACGCCAGCTTCCCCCTGTCCACTATGTTCGGACAGAGCCTTCGAGGGATTTTCGTGCTCTCCTGCTCATTGCTGCTTTTCGGCACTCTATCGGCTTGCAAAAACAAAACGGCTGCGTCAGGGCCACCGCCCGCGGCACCTCGGCTTACCACTCAAGCTGCTAGTGATGGCCCATCGCCGATCCATCTCAGTCTTGGCTCATCCGCCATCTCGTGGCGTCAACTCACACCGACCACGATGCAATATGCCCGAGAGGCCCAGAAAATGTTGCTCATTTACGTGACTTCCACCCAGCAAATGGCGGCTACCAAGGTCTTCGAGGCCATTTTGCGAGACCCACAAACGGTGCGCGAAATCAATGATCAGTTCGTTCCTGTACTCGTCGATGGTGATGCGAATCGCGAAATGGGAATTCTCGCCTCGATGTTGTGCAGCGAGATCAAAAAACCCGTGTCGTTTCCTTTCATGATGTGGTTGACCGCCGAGGGAGATCCCGTGGCATGGCTTCCGCTCGACGCGAATGCCGCAGACGATGCCACCATTAGCCGCATTCAGCAGTCGCAAAGCGTAGTCATCAACATGTGGAATAGCGACCGTGATTACATCGAGAAAAACTCCGCCTTCGACAACGCGAACCGTCGCGAGCGCTACAAGGCTCCCGCAGTCAAAACATCCTTGCCTTCGGAAAATCAAGCGTTGCTGCTGGCCATGTTTCGTCAATTGCATTCGCAGTTTGATAGCATCAGCGGCAACATTGATGGCATGGGCACCTTGTTGCCGACCTCCATTCAAGAGTGTTTCACCCAAGTGGCATCGCACCCAGTTCTCGATGAAATGACGCGGCAGCGAGCTCGCACTTTGATCTCGGGGAATGCACGCGCCCTTCTGAACTCAGCTGCTGTGGATGCCATCGATGGCGGATTCTACACCTCGCGCACCGATGCGAATTGGTTCACCGTCACGCTCGATCGCAATGGTCTGATGCAAACGCGGGCGATTCAAAGCTTCGCGATGATCGGACAAGCACTCGATGATGCCAGCATTCTTGAGGCTGCGGAAAAAGCGATGCAATTTCATGAAGAGAACTTCGCGCTCGAAGGTGGACTATATGCCAATATCGCGGCGATTTCGTTGATGGCAAAGGAAGCTTATTGCTGGCGCATCGAAACCTTGAAGTCCACGCTCGATGCCTCTGAATTTGCCCTACTCAAGCACCATTATGATTGGCAGGAAATGGGAAATGTCCCGCCGGAGAGCGATTCGAAGGGAGAGTTCTTTCGTCTCAATTTGCTCGTGCCCAAGCATGATCTTGCCGATAGTGCATCTCATCAATCGATCACAGCGCAGCAAGCGCAAGCTTTGCTCAATAGCGCGCATGCCAAGCTCTCCGTAGCGCGCAAGAAATTGCTGGAAACCTCCCCGTTGCCGTCCAAAGTGGCACAAGCGCAAGTTACGTTGCAAACCGCCAGTGCCTATGCGTCGCTCTTTACCGCTTCAGGCAAGGAAGAATATCGTGCCAAGGCGGTCGCGGTTTTTGCTGCTTTCCGCCAAGCGTTCCATCGCGAGGATGGCATGCATTTTTTCCAAGATTCGCTGTATCCCAGCACCACTTTGGCGCGTGCAGGCTTGATAGCACTGGCTCAACAGACCGCGCTGGATGTGTATGACATCACGCTCGATGAAGCTGCGTTGACGTATGCCGATTCTCTCTCTGCGCTGTTAGTGAAGGATTATCTCGTGGACGGGAACCTCGAAGAGGTGCCAGCCTCCGCGCGCTTCATCAATTTGCCGATTACTGATCAAACGATGATTTTTGACAAGTCCACTGTTGGCTTGGTCAAACAAAATTTATCGCGCATGCAGCAACTCTCGCGTGAGATCCCAGTGAGCTTGTATCAAGCGGCGCAATTGTCGCTGGAGAAAATCGAACAATCTCCCGTGGTTCACACCGATTACTTGTTAGGCTTGCTCTATCAGGAAAATCATGCCATTCTCAGCGTGCCTGCCGATGCTGGTGAGAACTTGCGCCAAGCCGTCACACGCTTGCCCCTGCGTCTTTTCACTCGCAAGGTCGTGCCGGGCAATGGAGGCAAAGTCATCTATTCACTTCATCGCGCCGACGATGTCACCATCACCGATGCCGCCGCCATCAAGTCGCTCTATCAGCCGAAATAATCGCACCACATTTTCTCATGTCACGCAGCTCCACACAATCGCGCAAAACCGCCGAAACTGACATTCAGCTCAGCCTCGATCTCGATGGCTCGGGCGTTTCCACCATCGATACCGGACACGGTTTCTTCGATCACATGCTTACGCTTTTTTCGCGTCACAGCCTGATTGACCTCAAGGTCAAGACGGTGGGTGATTTGCACATTGATGCGCATCACACGGTCGAAGATACGGCGATTGTGCTTGGTGATGCGTTGCGCGAGGCTCTCGGCACCAAGGCTGGCATCAGTCGCTATGGACATGCGTATTTGCCCATGGACGAGACGCTTGCCCGCGTGGTCATCGATCTCTCGAATCGACCATTTCTCGAATTCCGCACGCCACCGCAAACGGCATCGGCACCGAATTTTCCGCTGACATTGACCGAAGAATTTTGCCGTGCTCTGGCTGCGAACTTGCGCTGCAATCTGCACGTTGAGTTGCTCTATGGTCGTGATGGTCACCACATTGCGGAAGCGATTTTCAAAGGCATCGCCCGCGCACTGCGCAGCGCCGTAGCCATCGATCCACGTGTCAAGGGTGTGCCCTCGACGAAAGAAGCTCTCTGATCTGCCGACCATGTCTACCACCGTTTTGATCGACTATGGCGCTGGCAATTTGCGCAGCGTGGCCAACGCCTTGCAAAGCCTCGATGCCGATGTTCTCATCGTCAGCAGCGCTGCGGATTTCCCTGCCAATCCTGCACGTGTCATCCTGCCGGGTGTCGGCTCTTTTGGTGATTCCATGGAGGAGCTTTGCCGCCGCGGTCTCGATGAGCCTGTGCGTCGTTGTCTCGCCACTGGTGTGCCATTTCTCGGCATCTGCGTCGGCTACCAAATGCTCTTTGAGGGTAGCGAAGAAAGCCCCGGCATTCCCGGTCTTGGCATCCTCAAAGGACAAGTGAAGCGCTTTTTGCCGGGCAAAAAAATCCCGCACATGGGCTGGAATTCCACGACACTCACCCATCCCGATCACCCATGTTGGGCAGGGCTTGATCCGCAACCATATTTTTACTTCGTGCACTCGTATTTTCCTGTGCCCGAGGAGCCAAGCATCATTGCCGCGGTCACGGAGTATGAAGAATCGTTTGCTGCCGCTGTGATTCGCAATCACCTGTGGGCGGTGCAGTTTCACCCGGAAAAAAGCCAAGATAGCGGATTGCAATTGATCCGTAATTTCCTGCAACAATCTGCTCCCGCATCGTGCACGATCTGATCCGCATCTCCGAGGTTTTTTCCGAACATCATGCGGAGATCCTGAAACGTCTCGATGCCGCGGGTGCGAAAAAACTGGGCACGGAATACTATCTTTTGCCCGGGCCGATGCCTGCGTCGGAGCTTTCGCTGTTCGTGCGTTGGCAAATGCCGATCCATCACAGTTGGCCCTGTTCTCCCGAAAAGACCGAGCATTTTCTCGATAAGGCGTGCTACGCGTTGGAGCAAAAATGCGCCGCCGCGGGTGTGCAGCAAGTGATGGTCAGTCCGCTGATCTCAGGCTCACCGCATCCGTTTTTCAAGAAACTTGCCACCGCGCTGCGACAACGCTTGATGGCTTCATTGTTAGAGAAAAAAGCCAAAATCGACCCCGAGGAACAGAATCCGCAGGACCTCACCTTGTTTTGTCTCGTAGGCAAAGAAGGACTCTTCGCCAGCATTACTACGCCGCGCGACTGCAGCGGATTTTATGCCGGCGGTAGCAAGTACATCAGCCACAATGCTGCGCACAGCATTAGCCGCGCAGGTGCGAAGATTGCAGAGGCTTTGCATTTTCTTCGGCTGCATCATCCAGCTTTGCCAGAAACGACACATTGGCTCGAACTCGGCGCCAGCCCTGGCGGGATGACGGCAGAATTGTTAGAACGAGGCTATCGTGTCACAGCGGTCGATCGCGCGCCGATGGATCCACGCATCAGTTCCCATCCGCGATTGAATTGCTACGCAGAAAATGCCGCTGCATTTTTCCCGCCGCGTGGCGAACGCTATGATGCGCTACTCTGCGATATGAATGGCCCCGCGCGCGAGTCCTTTGCCATCGTCGCCGCGAAGCTGCCATATCTAGAACCCGGAGCGCTGATCATTTTCACTCTCAAAACGCACAAAACTGGATCGCTCGATGAATGGTTAGAGTTGCGCCGTCAAGTGCAACGAGATGCCACCGCTGCCGGACTGCGCAGCATCGCACACACCCATCTCACCTACAATCGCCACGAGTTCACCCTCATCTGGCGCAAGGGTTGAGAGTGAATCTCAAAACGGGAATTTCCCTCGATGCGGATTAGGCAAATGATCGCTTGCGCAGTGTCCGCTGATGATTTAGCGTAGCGCTATGAAAAAAGAATTCAACGTTATAATCGAGAAGGATTCGGCAGGATACTTTGTTGCTAGTGTGCCTCAGTTGCCAGGTTGTCACACACAGGCAAAAACTCTTGATTCCTTGTTGATTCGCATCAAAGAGGCGATGGAACTGTGTGTGGAGGAATACGGAATGGTTTCTGAACCTAACGAGTTTATGGGCATTCAAAAAGTGTGCATAGAGGCATGAGCAACAAGTATCCAAAGATGTCTGGACGCGAGCTGATAAAAATTCTCGGTAAGTTTGGATTTGAAGTTGCGAGGATTAAAGGAAGCCATCATTTCTTGAAGCATCCTGACGCTAGAGCAACTGTTGTTCCTGTGCACAGGGGTGAGTCCATCGGACCAGGCTTACTGCATAAAATTTCGAAAGATACTGAAATTGAAATCAGCAAGATGAAGTAGCATAAGACTCAAGCACACTTCTTCATTCTTCAAACCTTAGAGTCTTTGTGACCTTAGCGTTTGATCTGCTTTCGCTTTCACTTCTCATCCGGAAAATCCATTTCCACCCACTCATCCGCACGCTTTTCATTGTAGTGTGCTAAGGCCAGCACTATGCAAATTCCCAGCACCCCGAAGCTGATTTCAAGAATGATCGGCGTGGTGATGATGTGAAAAATGCGCGCGCAAACCCCTCCGATCGGGTCGGGCAAAAAGCGCGCAGCCCACAGCCCCACCAATGCGGACATAATGAATCCGATGATGAGAAAGGCTGAGAGGAGTTGCTTGCGACGTGTCATGTAAATAGATTTGGTTTAGTAGCTACGGCCCCAAATCGCCATGCGGGCACCGGATTTGCCGGTGAGGATGCAGTTTGCCGAAGCAGGTGCTTGCGGCAAAGCAACATCTTCGAGTGGTAGGCAGCGAATGGTGATTTTGTGCTGCTTGGCGAGAGTGTCTTCTTCCTCGGCGGTGCCGATCCAAGGAGTCAACAACCAGCAAGGGTTTTCGCTCGACCAATGAGCGTGAAACTCATCGATGTTGTCACAATAGCGAATGTTTTCATCGCGAAGTGTGGTCGCGCGGGCGAGAATGGTTTGATGGATCGATGCGAGAACTTCCACTGCTTCACGAATGAATTCTTCTTTGTCGATGAAGGATTTTTCGTTCGATGCTTGGTCGCGACGAGAAATCGCCACCTTGCGCGATTCGAGATCGCGGGGGCCAATCTCGATGCGGATGGGCACGCCTTTTTTCACCCACTCCCATTTTTTCACGCCGCCGCCGATGTCGCGGGCATCGACGTGCACGCGGAGGGGATCGCCGTGATAAAGCTGATTGCGCAAGGTGCTGGCCAGTGCTTGGCAGGCATCGATCACGGCATCTTTGGTGTCTTCTTTGGGAGTAACGGGGATGATGACGATCTGCTGAGTGGCGACGCGTGGAGGCAGGATCAGGCCATCGTCATCGGAGTGAGCCATGATCAGCGTGCCGATCATGCGCGTGGAAACACCCCAAGAGGTGGTGTGGACGTGTTGGATCGAGCCGTCACGACCGGTGAACTTGATGTCCTGTGCTTTGGAGAAATTCTGTCCCAAGTAGTGCGAGGTTCCTGCTTGGATGGCCTTTTTGTCCTGTACCATGGCTTCCACCGTGAGCGTCATTTCCGCGCCAGGAAAGCGCTCATTCTCGGTTTTTTCACCGGGAATCACAGGGATGGCAAGGTGATCGCGGAGAAATGCCTCGTATTCGCGATGGATCAAGCGCGTCTCGACCATGGCTTCCTCTTGGGTTTCGTGCGCGGTATGTCCTTCTTGCCAGAGAAACTCAGCGGTGCGCAGGAACATGCGTGGACGCATTTCCCAGCGCATCACGTTCGCCCACTGATTGATCAAAAGGGGCAGATCGCGATAGGAATTGACCCAACGTGCGAATGCGGCACCGATGATGGTTTCGG
>JBIIAI010000116.1:0-9768 GCA_044239965.1 Akkermansiaceae bacterium | reverse complement strand
TGCATCATGGCATGGGGCAAAGAAAACAAGCAGGTGGCTGTGCAAAAAAAACTCCCCATCCAAGCAGGGGCCTGGTCGCGTGAAATGGGATCGATCCTTGATGTGGTGCCAACATTATCAAATCTGTTAGGTGTCGAGCCTAAACAAACGCTTGATGGTGCAGATCTTGCTCCATTATTGCGTGGAGAAAAGCGCGATGCCGAGCAAGCGTTTTTGATGCACTTCCCGCATGAGCATCGTAGTAGCTACTACACTGTTTATCGTCGTGGATCGTGGAAATTGATCTACCACTATACCAAGCCTGCTGGGAAACGATGCGAGCTTTTTGACTTGGCGAATGATCCTTTTGAGACCACAAATCTAGCTGCGGAAAAACCACAAGAACGCGATCGTATGCTCTTGGAAATGCGCACAGATCTCGCCGCCAAAGGCGCACAGTATGTGCGTGCTGTCAAAAATGATGCAGAAGAAATCTTGCCGATTACACCGTAAAGCCAACGTATGCTTGAATGGATCGTTCGCTTGTAAAGTTATGGGATTTCCTTGAAAAATCAATGGCTCCATGGTGATGAACTGACAGCAATTGCGATTCGTTTTGGCTTTCTTGATTTTTTGGTAAGAACGTTTGTGTGAAAAATTGGTTGTCGTTGCGAGCTTTGAAAATTTTTTCATGCGCTTGTTTGACAGCTTACGGGTCGTGAGATGAACTCGCTCGGCCATGACAGATTTGCGAGTAAAAGGTGATGTGACGAAAAGTCGTTTATTGGATGCCACGGAGCATTGGATTTCTGAAAAAGGATTTGATTCAGTATCGGTTCGCGATATCACTGGATTGGCAAAAGCGAACGTGGCGGCGGTGAATTATCACTTTGGCAGTCGCGATGGATTGCTTGCTGCGGTGCTTGATCATCGCATGAAGCCGCTCATGGATATGCGCGCCGCGAATCTTCAAGCACTGCGTGATGAGGATGGCGTGCGAGAAATTTTGAAAGCATGGAGCAGTCCCTTGGTGTCGATTTTTGCCGGCTCTGGCATGAGTGAATTGTCTTATTGCCGCGTCATGGGGCGCGCGATGGATGTGCTGGCGTCAAATATTTTTACGGAGGCATCTGCAGCGAATCGATTGGTGGATGCTACATTGCAGCATTGCATGGAGCAACGTTTGCCGGGCATGTCGCAGGGTGAGATTTCTTGGCGTCTGCATTTTGCCACAGGTGCCATGATTCATCTGTTAGTGCACGGTGTTACGACACAAGCTGACTTCCGGTTGTCCAAGGCAATCGAGTATTGGCTCGATGCTACCGCTCAATCATTCGCCACGAACGAGGGACTGGTTGAGCGTGTTCGTCCTGCAAAAACTCCTGCGGCACGACGCAAAACCAAGCCTGCTGCTCCACTACGCCAAATGGCCGAAGTCGTTTCCGCCGTGATGGGCGCGGACGAAATACAGCCGATTTCGTTCGTTACTCATCCGACTCCTACCGAGAGTTCACAGAATCAAGAAAAATCTGAGCCGCAAGCAGCCCTGCAAAAAGAGGACGACGGCTATGGTGAATTGTTCTTGTTTTGATTTGTTCGTTCGTTTTTCTTTGAGCCAAACATGCATCGCAGGGATCAATCACCGCTGCGGTGAAGCTTGATGTTATCGATGAAATATGCTGCCTTGGCGGTACCAATGCCGCTGAAGAGTAGGTAGTGCGCGCTGTCCCAATTGGATTTGCAGGGGATGTTTTTGAACTCGTTCTTGCTGCCGTCCTCACGGGTGATGGTGACATCATACTTGCTGGCTCCTGTCTTGGCGATGATTTCCACGCGAATCCATTCGCCTGCCTTGAGGTCGATAAGTTTTTGGCTGTCCGTATTGTTGGCAACGAGTGCTCCTTTTTGCCAACGCAGATAGGGCCCAGCTGCAAACTCATCGGCTTTGTTGCGCATCTCGAAAAACCAGTCGGCATCGGGCTGAGCCATGACGTCAAAAATGATGTGAAAGGTGCCAGACTCTTGCCACTGCGGGTAAATATCGAGCACGGGATCGAAGCTGTTTTTTAAACCAGGTGCGTCTTGTACTTTGAGGCAGCGCTGTGAGGCCACGCCGATTGGCGAGCCAAGTTCGTCAGTTACGCCGATGCTTTCGCCTTTGTTTTGTTGCGCATATTTGGCATTGCGAATGCCGATGCTGCCTAGAGCGGCGCGTTCAAAGTTTTGATCAACTTGATAAAGTGGAGCCGGCCACGGTTTGGCATCGGCTTCCCACGTCGGGTAGTGGTGACCTTTCGCCGCGATTTGTTGCCAGCTTGGATCTGATTTGCGCACACCTGCTAGAGTCAGATCCCAGGGCTTAAAGCCGAGCTTTTCTGCTGGCGAACCAGGCTTGAGACGGAAGTCGCGTTGAGCAACGTTCTCGAACATTGGGTCGGCAAATTGACTATCTTGATCGCGCCCGAGTGCACGCCACTCATCCCAAGTATAGAATGATTGGCACAGTTTGGCAGGCATTTTTCCATCAGAGGTCCAGTAGAGGTTGCTACGAAATACCAAGCTGTCTAGGGGATCGCCGCGCTCGGTTTTTTCGAAATGTTTCCAGTTCCAGTCACCGCCATCGAGCAATGGCGATGTCGACTCCCAGATCACGATGTTGTTGATGTAGCGAAACCGAAGTCGTGCTTCGTTCCGTGAGGCTTGGATCTGCGCTGATTTTCCGAACGCAAAGATGTTGTTGCGCACGGTATTAAAGTAGCCGTAGTGCTGGTGGAAGCCCGCGTTCCAGGTATCGTGCACGAGGTTGTTTTCCATCAAGGTATCAGCACTGCCTTCGTCATTGTAGAGTCCCCATCCGCCGTAACGATGGCTGGTGATGTGGTGAATGTGATTGCCGCGAACAATGGTGCCTGGCGAGGTGCCGAGGCCGTAGTAACCACCCATGTCGCTTAGATAGGCCCAACCGAGGTGATGAATGTGATTGTTCTCGACCAATGTCTCGCGCGACGCTGTGTCGCCATATCCCCAGTTCCATCCTGCGCTCACTCCGGTGTAGTAAAAATCACCAATGTCACAATGTGTGACCGCGCAGTTTTGGGTGTGAGTAAAAACGACGCCACAAGCACTCGGATGCAAGCGCCCGCCGTGCTGGATGATGCAGTCATCGATGACGATGTGATGATTCACGCGCGCATCCGCAGGGCGGGCCGTTTCGCCGACATAGACACCACCACCACCAAGATCATGGAGGTGGCAATGCTTCACCGACGAATCCGCACAGCCATTTTTGAACCAAATGCCATGCAGCCCAGTATGGGCGATCTCACAGTTTTCCAAGTGAATGCCGCGACTGTCTTCGATCTCGATGCTGCCATCACTGGTCGTCGCCGCTTGGCCATCATGCAAGCCATCGGCTGGATAGAGATGCTGGCTGTAGCGAAAGGAAATGCCCTCGAAGCGCAAATCGCTCACACCTTTTGCGATGATGAATTTTTCCACCACGGGTGCAATGACTGTGGCCTTCGTCATGTCCTCGCCGGGCAGCGGGCAGTAGAACAACTCGCCTTTTGTTTTATCAAGAAACCATTCGCCTGGCGCATCAAGGGCGGCGCGGAAATTTTCCATCCAGAATCGTTGATCGGGTTCGAACTCGACGAACGGATAACGAGAGCGACCTTTGATTTGCACCGCTAGTGTTTCATCGTGGAGTGCCTTGATGCGACACTGCCCCACCGCCCACGCATGAGTCACCGTTAGCAAAACATCATCTCGCTCTGCTTGCGGCAGTGCTTTGAGTATATTGTACTGCGCTGCCGGAATGCTAAAGGCATGGAAGTTCATTTCCTTGGTGAGATCGGGAAATACACCAGCTCCCACGGCTTCAGTGATATGATAAAATCCCTTGTTCGGAGAGCGGGCTAGAGTGGCGCGACGTCCATCGATCCACAATTGTTCAAATTTCCAAGCCTTGTCTGGCAGTGTCGCTTTCCACAATTCGCCCTCGCTCTTCGTCCAGTCGGTGATCGATTTTCCCGCTGTGAAAATCACGTTCTTGCCGCTCCACGTTACCTGCGAATCCTCAGCCCCCAGCGTGAGAGTTTCGGTGATCGGATACGTGCCCTCAGCGATGACAATCCGCACAGGTTTCGGCGCCGCCCGAGCCGCATCACGCGCTGCAATCACTGTGCGGATGGGGCCATTAGGAGAAAGCAAAATGTCCCCACCAAATCCTGGTAGCAACAAGATTAAAGAAAAAACGGAAAGTTGGAGTGTTTTCATGGGGAATAGGCGATCGTGTGATCGGTAACGGTATCCAATAAGCAGAGGAGATTTGCAATTGATTTCTTTTCCATCGCTGGGAGACGCTGTTCCTCACGTATGGAACTATATTTCAAGTCAGGAAGGCAATATTCCAAGTCAGGAAGGCGATAATCCAAGTTAGGAAGGCAATAATCCAAGTCAGGAAGGCGATAATCCAAGTTAGGAAGGCAATATTCCAAGTTAGGAAGGCAATATTCCAAGTCAGGAAGGCAATATTCCAAGTCAGGAAGGCGATAATCCAAGTTAGGAAGGCAATATTCCAAGTTAGGAAGGCGATATTCCAAGTTAGGAAGAGCGTGTAAGGAATTTTGTGGAAGTGGTCTTTCGCTGATGGATTTATTGATTGTTAGGCATGCGGTATGGGATCTCTTGGACCAGCAGGGCTACTTACTGAGATGAAATCTGCGGTTAGATGCAGCTATGCCTCTGGTGATTGGCTAGCCTGAGCTAGTGTGTTTTATCATGATCTCAAGCACCAAACAAATTTCATGTGTATTAGTGTTGACATCAGTGATCTGATTCGCTAAACCTATGAAGTCGTTCATGAGGATTTTGATCTTTTATTAATGAACTTTTAACTAACACTGAATGCTATGAGGTTCCCCCGAATTTTTTCTCCTGTCGTTTCTGCTTTTTTGGTATCCCTTCTTTCTGTTGGGGCGGTCGCGGCGATTGATATTCCGCTGGGTGGCATCGGTGGCGTGGGTGATATTGTTCCGGGGACTGGACTCGTTTCCGTAACCTCGGTCACGGCTGGTGGGCCAGGCGCTGTGGCGGGACTTCAACCAGGAGACTTGATCAAGGGGGCTGATGGAATTGCGTTTACTACTACATCCACCGATGACGGTAGTGGTTTTGTGGGTGCCATTCAGGATCTCGCAATGGCCGTGGATCGTGCGGAAGGAAATGGCGGGGCCTTGAATCTTCAGGTGATCCGCAGCGGCGTCGGTGGCATTAATCTGAATCTCAGCTTGAATGCCGCTGGCACTCTCGGGCCAGCTTGGCCAGTGAATAACGGTAAGACGGCGGCGATGTTTGAATGGAACTGCGATCAGGTGCACGCCAAAGTTCAGGCCAGTTCCAGCGCCGACTTTGGATACAATAGCGGATGGTTTGGTATGATTTTACTGGCTCATCCTGATTGGAATCAGACTAGCGGATCGAATCCATTTCGGAACTCGATCAATAAACTCCGGACTCGTTGCGAAAATTACATCAACACCCGTGTGCTCGAACCTGCGGAGTCATACTACTGGAATGGAACCGATGTGGTGGCCAACCCCTCCTATGTGAGCCCGGGTTTGGAAAATTGGGATGTTTGTTCTAGTGCGATGTTTCTGGCCATCTATCGATCCAAAACGGGCGATACGACGACGAATGCAGTGGTTCAACGAGCTGCTGAAGCCATCGCGCATCGGATTCAGCACTGGGTTCAATACGATGACCCAGGCATTCCGCATGTTCTCGGCGGAGGCATCGGGCGGATGGGTCATGGCGGTGTTCATGGTGACTATTCCCATTATAATGGCACCGGAGCGCTCAACATCATCAATGCCCACGCGCTGCCTGCTCTCGCTCTGCTGAAAAACGCTGGTGCGAACATGAATACCAACTTGGGTCTTTCGATCAATGCCTTTACCTACAATTCAGGTCTTGTTCAGCCTACGATTGAGCAGAAATTTCGCATTTGCTGGGACTACGTCAAAGCTGCCACTACGACCAATGGCGGAGGTGATGACGGTAACATCGGATACGTTGGAACGCAAAGCGGTTGGGATAGCGCTGGGCGTACTCCTGGTTGTTTCGCTGGCTGGAATATCTATGGGATGGCGGCCAATGCCGATGATACCAACAAGCTCGCGCGGCAGGCGGATTATTTCACACGTCGCTGGTATCGGCAGCAACACGCGCACGCTTACACGCTGGGTGGTGTCGCTTTATCGCAACTTGCTATGCCATTCCTGAGTGATCGACAAGAGCGATTCTTCCAGGAAAACACTCGGCTCTATCCAGCTCTCGCACGCAAACCAGATGGATCGATCGCTTATTTTCCGGGTCGTCAGAACAATGGTGGAGACAGCTATTTGGATAACGCCAATGTCGCCATCATCAATTCTGCGATACCTGTGGCCATTCGCACGGGGAACCTTCCTGGATTTCCCGCTCCCAACGCTGCTCGCATTCATGCGTGGATGCGCTCGCCGGTCAACTCTTGGCCCGCGATCGAAGCACGCCGTGTGGTCCTCAATGGAGGCCTGAGTCACTCTTTCGATTTGGACATCACTGATGTAGCAGGTGCCGTCGTCGCACCCGCAGGCTACACGGCACAGTGGACTCATGTCAGCGGACCTTCTCCCGTCAGTTTCGGTTCTCCTTCTCTCGCTGATACTACCGTAAGTGTCAGTCAGGCTGGCACCTATCGCGTCAACCTTCAAGTCACTCGCGGCGCCTATGTTCTGAATGAACCCTATGACATTGTAGTTAATAATACCACTCCTCCGGCAGATGTTTCTCCCTACGTTCTCGCCCATCCGACGGATCAAACAGCCGACCAGGGCGACTCCGTGACCTTGACTATCAATGCAGCTGGCACAGCTCCGCTGGTCTATCAGTGGCGTAGAAATGGCGTCGCGGTGGGCTCGCCATCAACTAGCTCTTCTTATACCATCGGCTCGGTAGCTGCTGGATCGGCAGGTGAGTATGACTGCATCATCACCAATGCCGCCGGCACGATGACTAGTGACGCGGCCACGCTAACGGTAAATGGCGTGGGCACTTTTCGCTGGGGTGGACTGTGGCGTGATGTGTTTACGGGAATTAGCGGTAGCACGGTTAGCAATCTAACATCTTCCGCAAGTTATCCTGCATTTCCTGCAGTGGGAGGCGCGATCACTAGCGCCGAGGCACCAATCAATTACGCCGATAACTACGGCCAGCGGTGGAGCGGGTGGATCACTCCTCCGCAAACAGGCAACTATCGTTTTTACATCGCCTGCGACGATGCAGCAGAACTCTGGGTTTCGACAACTGACCTGCGTTCTGGCCGCGTGCGGGTTGCGAGAGAGACGAGCTATCGCACATCTCGCGATTGGCCAACCACCACTAATGACGAGAGCGTCTCGCTGCCGATCTCTCTCGTGGGGGGGCAGCGCTACTACATTGAACTCCTCCACAAGGAAGGTGGCGGCGGTGACAATGCGGCGATCACTTGGAACTGGAAATCACCCGGTGTCTGGTCTGCACCAGTCAGCGGATCAGCGCCACTTCCGGGGGCGATTCTTGAATATCAAGAAGGTGGCACGCTCGATAATCTTGCCCATCCTCCCGCCAACTACGCTCCCATTGCGAATAGCCAGACGCTTGTAGTTTTTGGTGGATCATTCACGAATATCGCGCTCACCGCACAGGATTTTGAATCATCAGCGCTGAGTTACTCGATCATCTCGAATCCTACCAAGGGCACGCTCAGCGGCACAGCGCCGAACATCGTTTATACCCCATTTTCTGGTTCTTCTGGGATTGATAGTTTTACTTTTCTCGTCAACGACGGAACGCTCAATTCAGAACTTGCCACCGTAACACTTTCCCTCATCCCGCAAAGCGCTAGCGATTTGAAAATATGGAATGGTTTGTCAAACAATCTTTGGTCAGGCGCCAGCAACTGGAATGCAGTCGCCGTGCCCGATTCGAATGATGCCGTCATTTTTAATGGAGACTCTCTCTCCAACCTTACGACTTCTCTCGACGGCAACCAATCCATCTCCCGCGTTGTTGTGTTAAACCCTGCGGGCAATGTATCGATAGGAAATAATATCCTCACTCTCTCTGGTGGTATTGAAATGCTACCCGCTGTTGCCAATCTAACAATTTCCTCGGGTGTCACTGTCTCGGCAGCGCAGGAATGGTCGGTGGGCACCGGCCGCACATTGCTCGTTAGTGGTGCGTTGGCAGGCTCAACTAACCTAACCAAAACTGGGCCTGGAACATTGGAATTATCAGCTGCGGGCTCGATGACCGGAGGCATCATTGTCAACGGTGGAATCTTGCGCATCAGTGGCGGCGGCTGGTATGCAGGGAACGTTGGCGGAACAGGAATGCTTACGGTCAATGCTGGGGCTACGGCGATCAACGTGAACTCGCATAGTTTTGGTAGTAGCGAAAATCCTGATCGTGATTTAACAATCAACGCAGGGACTTTCCTGCTCGCGGGGGAAACGTATGTGGACGATGTTGCTTGCACGGCTGGCACCATTGCCAACACTGACGGCGGTGGTGGTGACCTGCGTTCTCGCACGGGAAACAATAGCGTATTTACTGTCAATGCGGCGGATGCTGCCACGGTGGTCGATGCTACATTCAATGCAGTCGGTTCCTGGTCGATCAATGTGGCTAACGGCGCGGCCTCTCATGATCTTGTGATGAGCGGTCCGATCGGTAGCTCTGGCGCTATCACGAAATCCGGCGCGGGTAGGATGTTGGTTTCATCCACCTCCACGCATACGGGTGCTTTCACTGTGAGTGCTGGAGAACTCGCGGTTACGGGAACTCTCGCAAGCGGACTCACCATCCAATCCGGAACAAGGCTTTCAGGCACGGGAACAATTCAGGGCACGGTCACACAGAATGGCATCGTTTCCCCAGGCGTCGATGGCATCGCAGTCCTCAATATCGGCACGCTGAGTCAGGCCGCAGGTTCTAGCACCCAAATTACTCTCAATGGCATCAATCCAGGAAGTAGCCACGATCAAGTTGCCGTCGTCGGCACTGCGACCCTCAACGGGACTCTTCAAGTTTCCTTGGCACCAGGTTTCGTGCCCGTTGTCGGGAATGTTTTCGATGTAATCACCTGCGCGACGCGCTCCGGTACTTTCAGCACAATCAGTCTACCCACTCTTCCCGCCGATCGCGGATGGACTAGCTCCTACAACGGAGGTCCGACCCCCGGATTGCGCCTGTCTGTTGTCGCCATAGCACCACCCACTTACACTGTGAGCTACATTGCCGCGGCCAACGGAACGATTTCCGGAGTCACTCCTCAAATCATCACTCATGGCTCAAATGCCAGCACCGTGACTGCCGTACCTAATGCTGGCTACTCATTCGTTTCGTGGAGTGATGGTGTTCTAACAGCTGTGCGAACGGATTCTAACATCGTAGCAAATCTCAGCGTGACTGCCACTTTTTCAATCAATCAATACGCGGTAAATTATATCGCTGGAGCAAACGGAACGCTCACGGGAAATGCCTCGCAAATAGTCAACCACGGCTCTAACGCCAGCACAGTTACCGCGGTTCCGAATCTTGGGTATCGCTTCGTTTCTTGGAGTGATGGTGCTCTTACGGCGGCGCGCACGGACACGAACATTCAAGCCGCACGCAGCGTGACTGCGACATTTGCGATCAATCAATACGCGGTAAATTATACCGCTGGAGCAAACGGAACGCTTACGGGAAATGCCGCGCAAACTG
>JBIIAI010000319.1:0-4370 GCA_044239965.1 Akkermansiaceae bacterium | reverse complement strand
GCGGCGCGCACGGACACGAACATTCAAGCCGCACGCAGCGTGACTGCGACATTTGCGATCAATCAATACGCGGTAAATTATACCGCTGGAGCAAACGGAACGCTTACGGGAAATGCCGCGCAAACTGTCAACCACGGCTCTAACGCCAGCACTGTCACTGCTGTGCCGAATTCTGGTTACTCTTTCGTTTCGTGGAGTGATGGTGTTCTAACCGCGGCGCGCACCGATACGAATCTCGTAGCAAATCTCAGCGTAACTGCTACTTTTGCCATCAATCAATATGCAGTTAATTATACAGCTGGAGCAAACGGAACGCTCACGGGAAATGCCTCGCAAACAGTCAACCACGGCTCTGACGCCATCACTGTCACTGCGGTTCCGCATTCTGGCTATCACTTCGTTTCTTGGAGTGATGGTGTTCTAACCGCGGCGCGCACGGATACGAATATTCAAGCCGCACGCAGCGTGACTGCTACATTTGCGATCAATCAATACGCGGTAAATTATACCGCTGGAGCAAACGGAACGCTTACGGGAAATGCCGCGCAAACTGTCAACCACGGCTCTAACGCCAGCACTGTGACTGCTGTGCCGAATTCTGGTTACTCTTTCGTTTCGTGGAGTGATGGTGTTCTAACAGCGGCGCGCACGGATACGAATATTCAAGCCGCACGCAGCGTGACTGCGACATTTGCGATCAATCAATATGCGGTAAATTATACCGCTGGAGCAAACGGAACGCTTACGGGAAATGCCGCGCAAACTGTCAACCACGGCTCTAACGCCAGCACTGTCACTGCTGTGCCGAATTCTGGTTACTCTTTCGTTTCGTGGAGTGATGGCGTTCTTACGGCAGCACGCACAGATACGAATCTCGTAGCCAACCTCAGCGTGACTGCGACTTTCGAGATGGACCCTTACAATGCGTGGATCAACTCTTTCGCCCTCATCACCAATCCCGCCGATCGGGAGCTGAATGCGGATCCAGATCATGACGGGCTGGCTAATTCGATCGAGTTTGTGACTGGTAATAATCCCTCTCTGCCTACTGCGGGTAACGTGATCACTTCTACTGTTGGAGCAACAAATGTCGTGTTCCAATTCGAACGGGTGAAAGCAGCGAGCGCCGCAGGCTTTGTTTCGAGCATCGAACTCTCGGGAGATCTTGCCAGCAGCTCGTGGGCAACGGCGGATGCTGGTATGATTTCGATTGTCGACAATGGCGCTGTCGAAACAGTTACGGTTACCGTTTCACGCCCAATCACTGGTCGCTTGTTTGCCCGACTTCGGGTGACCGCTCCATGACGTTTCTGTTGAGGGGAGACTAACAATTTTCCCTAGCAAAAATCATTTCAATTGCAGGATGATCCTCACGGGGTGTCCTTTCTGCGGCAGCTTTGCTGCGTTGGGTGTGTGGATTTCATCATTGTCGCGAGTCGCGCCAGGATTGTTCAAGAGGGCGTCATCGTCGCGAATGATCGAGATGATCGATGCACTGCGCGTGGCGGCAAAGACTCCGTCCGCTTCGATTCTCGAGCCATTGTAGAGCCAAGCACCCGGCGGAAGAGTTGCTGAAACCACTTTAGTCGATGGGTCGATCAGATTAACAGTTTCATTGAGGAAAAATTTTTCTGGAGGGCCGTTCCGATCCCACTCGACCGTGATCACTGCTGCGCATTCGCGACGCACGGTAGCGGCCGAGTTTTCTGGTCCGAGATCGGCCGCGGGCTTTACCTTGAGCAGCAAGGCAGCGAAGTGGATGTCCTGTGCCTCAGCTTGGGTTGTAAAAACAGCCTCGTGCACCTTACCCTTGCTGCCAACAAGCATATATTCCACAGCGCCTTCACGCATGTTGACTTCCGCAGGGATGGTGATGGTTCGTGATTTCGAGTCGAACAATACCGTTCCGATGGAGAAACGTCCGCCACCGAGATCGACAACCATCGGCTTCACTTCTTGTTTTGGTGAGGGCTCCGATAATGGAAGAACTTGCTTATTGTTCTCTGTAGCACTTGCTTCCACCACTGCTGGCATTTTCTTGTTAGGTTCTTGCGAGTGATGCGTTAGAAAATACCATGCTCCCACCATTAGCCCAACGAATAACACGGCGACAACGAATGCAGTGCGGCGGGAAATGGTAAATCGGCGAATAGGATAAGTCGACATGCAGAATTCGGTAAGCTTGAATGGTTCAGACGTGACGACAAGTTTCTAGGATCACTTAGCTACAGCTTTCGTCTGCACATTCGAAGCGATGCAGCAGTAGCATTTCGTCGGATTTGGTCAAGGTTTTTATACTCTGGATTCACGCATTACATCGACTGATTTTCATTGATGTTCTTAATATTTATGCAGCGTGTAATATTGAGTTTTTGTTAGGTTTTCGCATTTTTTGTATTTTTTATAGAGCTTAGGGCGTAACCATTTTTTTCGTAAGATAACCGTCGTGAAATTCATTGCCTTGATCGAAAAGAACATGGCCAAGGAGGGGAGTTGTGAGATTTTTTTTCAAAGATCAGCGATGGCATCATAGTCCCGATGGTTCTGCGAGTGCACGCTTCGTTGAGTTGGTCGTTTTGATGTAGGAGGTAGTGTTTTTGCCATGTTGTAAAAGCGGAGTAATCTCCTCAATCCGAATGTGAGTGTAAGGAATGAGCTGATTTGTGCGTAACTATGTTGATGAAATTGTGGAGAAAGATTCTTAGCTTGTTGAGTGTGACTTTCGCCACCATGGTTGTTGTTAATGCGGAGGAGTCTAAAATAATCAGAGCTTTGGACATTGCGCCTGTCTGGTCAGCGCATCCAGTAGGCTTTTGTTTGTTGACGCATCCGCCACACCAGTATGTCGCTTACTATGATGCGCAACGTCGGATGACAGTGGCGCAGCGCAAGCTTGATGAGGAGAAGTGGACCTATACGGTGCTACCTGTAACTACGGGCTGGGATAGCCACAACTATGTGACGATGGCGATCGATGCCGCGGGGTATTTGCATCTCAGTGGTGATTTGCATTGCGTGCCGTTGAAGTATTTTCGCAGCGAAAAACCGCACGATGCGGCATCGCTGAAGAAGGTGGATCAGATGACGGGAACGGAAGAATCGCGCACGACCTATCCGAAGTTTTTTACGGGCCCGGGCAATCAGTTGGTCTTCACGTATCGCGACGGCAGTAGTGGCGATGGCAACCAGATTTTCAACGTCTATGATGTCAAAACACAAACGTGGAAGCGCCTGTTAGATCGACCGCTGACCGATGGGGAAGGGCAGCGCAATGCGTATTTTTGTGGGCCGGTTTTAGGGCCTGATGGTTACTATCATATTTCGTGGGTGTGGCGTGAGACGCCAGATGCCTCGACCAATCACGACTTGAGTTATGCGCGCAGCAAGGATTTGCAGAAATGGGAGACAGCGGAGGGGAAAGTATTGGCGTTGCCGATTCGACTCAATGATGGAGCCACGATTGATCCGGTGCCTGTGCAAGGCGGGATCATCAATGGCAATCACAAGATCGGATTCGATGCACAGAAGCGGGTGACCATTTCGTATCACAAGAATGATCAGAAAAAACACACTCAACCCTGGATCGCTCGGTGCGAGAATGGTGTGTGGAAGTTTCATCAGGTGACTGACTGGCCGTGGCATTGGGATTTTTCGGGTGGCGGTACATTGAATTTTGCCGTCCGCCTCGGAGAGGTGACGGTGCAGGACAACGGGAGCTTGACGATGAATTATCGGCACCCTGAATTCGGATCGGGTGTTTGGGACTTGGATCCACAAACCTTGCGTGCTCGGGGAAAAGCCACACTGCCTACCTCACCGAAAAGCTTTTCTAAGATCGAGGGGGATTTTCCTGGTCTGCGCGCAAAGATGTCGGGAGACGAGGGCGTAGTCACGAGCAAAGATTCTCGTTTTATTTTGCGTTGGGAAACGTTGCAGGCGAATCGTGATCAAGCCATTCCTGAACCATGGCCGAAGCCGACGATGTTGCGCTTATATCAAATCGCACCATGAATGAAAGGATCAGGCCTGAGTCAATTGATACAACTCGCGCAAGTAGGGAAGGGAATAAATGCCCGTTGAGTGACCATCTTGCCAGAAGAGTTGCACGGCGTAGCCGCCGACGGGGGTGATTTGTCGCAAGACCATCGAGTGCTCGTTGTATTCTTTCGTAGGGCGCACGACGCGGCCAAGAGCGTCGGGCTCACCTTGGCAGGCGGCACAAGGACAAGCGCGACGCAGCATCGGCAGGGGTAGGTAGATTTCTACGCCGTCATTGAAGGTGAGGCAGAGTTCTTCCATGATCACGGCCATGGTTTCGATGCGAAGTTGCTCCATGCGCGAATCTAGGCAGGGATTTGGGCAAAGGCAAT
>JBIIAI010000225.1:0-4290 GCA_044239965.1 Akkermansiaceae bacterium | reverse complement strand
CCTGTGGATTCCAAGGCGAGCTTGTTAGCTGTGATCGCGACTTTTTTAGCGCGGTCTAGTTCTTCCTCATCAGGGCCTACTTTGATGAGCTGCTCGAGTTCTGCATTGATCGCTAGCATTGCTTGCTCTCGGCACTCGGGGTCTAATCCGGCACTGATTTCAAGGCATCCTGTATCTTCAAATAAAGCGAGATCACAGGAGATCTGGTAGCAAAATCCTTGCTCCTCGCGCAATCGCTGAAACAATCGAGAGCTGGTTGACTCACCGAGGATGATTGAGAGCAAACGCAAGGCATGCCGGGTTTGATCATGACGACCAGCCGTGTGATAGGCGATGGCAAGTTGCAATTGCTCGGTCTCGCGATGTTGCACGATGTTAGGTTTTGAGGCTTTTCCCACAACAAATGGTTTGGCTTTCGCTGGAGGTTTTGTGGTTTCCTGCGGAAGGTAAGGTGCAATGATTTGTGCGAATTCCGCAGGACTATACGGGCCAGCAGCTGCGATCACGATATCGGAGCGAAAGTGATGTTTTTGACTGAAGGAAAAAAGATGATTACGTGTAATGGCATCGAGCGACTTATGCGTCCCAGTGATCGGTAAACCTAACGGATCCGGAGCCCACAGAGCTTGAGAAATAAGATCGCTAATATGATCACCGGGAGATTCTTCATACATGGTGATTTCCTCGTGAATGACATCACGCTCAAGTGCGATCTCACGTGGAGGCAACGATGAGTGCCATACCATGTCGCTAAGAATATCGGCAAGGAGTGGTAACGATGAGGCATCGCCGCGAGCATCGTAAATGATGTGATCCTCTGATGTCGAGGCATTCGCTTGTGCTCCTGAGCTTTCCAGTTGCATCGTCAATTCACGTGCTGACCTTCTCGCTGTGCCCTTGAATGCCATGTGCTCCATGAAATGCGCCAAACCCGCTTGCTTGGGAGGATCGTGTCGCGAGCCAGCTGGGATGTAGATGGCAAAAGTTGCGCACTCGGAATGGGGCATGCTGGCAGTGGCGAGGCGCATGCCGTTGGCGAGATGTTGCCAATGATAAGGTTGATGCATGATGTTGGATCAGAGCGTAGTGTTTTCTTGGTTGAGAAAATACGCTGCCATATCCAAATCACTCGGGAGCGTGATTTTGATGTTCGGCTTGCGTGATTCGACGATGTGAGTGGAAACACCGAGTAGCTCTACTGCTGATACTTCATCCGTGACTTGGAGATTTCTCTCACGAACTTGCACGTAGGCGCGTTGCAAAACGTTCACCTGAAAGCATTGGGGTGTCTCCATGAACCAAAGATTATCACGATCTACTCCACTGCGCACAAAGCCTTCTGGATCGGACCTTTTCAATGTTTCTGTCACACGTCGCGCCAAGGTGCTAGCACCGTTTTGTCGAGCCGATTGAATGCATTCTTCAATCGCATCGACGCTGACCATCGGTCGTGCACCATCGTGAACAGCGACTACGGTTGTTCCCTGCGGCAATGCGTGCAAGCCGTTCTCTACGGAGTCTTGTCGATCCGTGCCGCCTTCCACTTGATGAACGGGTTTCGGAAAATCTTTTTCTAACAAATCAGCAAAGCGCTCTTTGGGGCAGACGACGAAAACCTCATCAATGCTAGGCGCTGCGCAAAAGGCCTCGACCGTTCGTAGCAAAACAGCTTTCCCAAGGAGAGGGGCACTGAGTTTATCAAAACCCATTCGGCGGGATGAACCAGCTGCGACGATGATAGCGGAAATCGACATGGGGTAAGAAAATGAAATGATTACTGAGGAGGTGTATTGTTCGTGGGCTCTTTTGGAGCACCAGGCACAGCGGGGTTGGGATGTGAATTACGAGTTCCAGGTGGTAGGCTTGGTGGCGTGCTAGGGATGCGACGCAGTGGAGCCTTGGGCATGATCACGGGGACTTCGTCAAAGCTGAGGAGCAACGACCATTCGTATTCTCGATTGGAGTGAAGTTGATAGTGAGGCAATGCGGTGGCTCCCCATGAATCGGTGCCGCCTAGTCCCGAGTGCTTATGGTCGATGTTGAGAGAGAAAAAATCGCGCTGAGCAAGACTGGATGGGTGAGCGGCTAAGGTCACATCTTGCGCCGAGCACGGATAGCAGGAAATCTCTAACAAATCAGCGCCCTGAGCATCGATCCGCAAGCCTTTAGGTGAATCGGGTGAACCAAGTTTCGCCCAGCGAATGCCCGTGCGTTGACCTGATTCTTGCGGGTCGACGTAGCGGAAAAAGAGATTTGGCACGTAGCCACTATGCAGTGTAGTCCAAGAGCCAGTCTGGCGATCAATGTAATTCTCGTGAGGGCCTTTGCCATACCACTCGAGTGAACCATTGCGCGAGGAAACATGGGCGCTGAAACCAATGCGTGGAATCGAGGGCAATTGATCAGCACGGAAGATCGTATGAATCGAGCATTGCTCGGCTCCAGTGAAACGATAGACAATTGTAGCACTGCTCTTTCCCGCGGGAATGTTGATATCTGCCGTGACGACAACATCACTTCCTTCTTTGATAACCTTGACACTTTTTGCAGTAGCACGGACACCGGCATATTGCCAAACCTTGAGATTGTGATCAAGCTTTGCTCCTTCATCATTGTTCGTCGTAGGGCGCCAGAAGTTTAAGTGCAACGGGCTGCGCAACCATTCGGCTTCCTGATCTTTGATCGATGTGAGCACACCTGTTGCTTTGCTGATGATGGCAGTGACACGACCACTTTTGACTTTGATTTCCTGTTCACTCTCGGTAAATGAAGCTGGCTCTTTTGCCTCGCGTGTTTTTGCTGGCTGACGTGTGGTCCAAGGTAATAGGAATTCATTCCATGCCACTGGTTGGCCTTTATCATACCATGCGGTTGGCTCAGCATGATCGTAGCGAACTCGGAAAAAATACTCGGCACCTTCTTCTGGTGTGTGATTGGTGGCTACCGTGATGGTTTGAGAAGCTTGCGGCGCAAGGTTGGGTAAGGCAAGTTCACCTTGTCCAACAGGATAACCATTTTTCAACAGTTTCCATGAAGCTTTGACGTAACTCAATGAGCGGAAAAAGGATTCGTTGTAGATCTTGATTTGCAAGTCTGGCTTGGTCATGTCCACGGCTGAGGTGTGGATTTCTTGATAGATGGTCTTGACCTCTTCAAAGTGAGGCGCGGGACGAAGGTTGGGCTGCACAAGTCCATTGCAGCAGAAGGATCGGTCTGTGGGGCGATCATTGAAATCTCCACCATAAGCGAAAAATTTCTGTGTCTTGGGCTTCTCGGCGTCTTTAAAAAAGTCTAACAAAACGACTGAGCCTTCTGGGGCGGCAGTGGTTTGATCGGGGGACAATGCACGACCATAAACAATCGCGCGGCGGATGGCTCCGTTAAGCTTGCGCGCGGTTTCTTCGGTGTCGATCGCGATGCCGAGATCGTAGCGATTGGCGGCGATCTTTGCGGTGCACGGTGCAGTAGCAACGACTTGTTTGTCGATCACAAGGCGTAGAGTTTTTCCATCGTAGATGCCAGCATATGTATGGAATTGCGATGCTGCATTTGCTGGAAGATCAGCGCTGACGCTGTGCCATTTGCCATCACCGTAGATGAAAAACTCCAGCTTACCAGTATCAGAAATTTTTAACGAGTATGAGGTGTCGCCTTTCGCGATCAGAGGCTGGCCACCGATGCTGCCGCCGGTGTTGTTGAGACGAGCCTCGGCGATCAAGGTAAGTGAGCCCCCCATGTTAAGCGCGTCACAATGTTCGACAGTCGTTCCACCTGCGTAGAGACCTTCCTTCGCTTCCATGAGTCCGAGCATGCGGACATTGAGCTTGTTGCCTGAGCGGTCCTCGCAATCCGTGATTTTGTGCTTGCTGCTCAGAATGCCTTGATCTTTCCAATCCCAGATAAATCCACCTTGCAGCAGACGCTCTTTGCGCATGAGGTTCCAGTAGTCGATGAGGTTTCCGCTAGAATTGCCCATGGTGTGATTGTATTCACACTGGATCATCGGACGCTGTTGAGAAATCGGTTTTTTCTCTTCATCTCGGCAATACTTTTCGCTCTCTGTGACACTGGCATACATTGGAGCAAAAAGATCGACATGTGCGGCACGCTGCGCGCGCTCATAATGCACAGGGCGTGAGGGGTCGCGTTGCTTGATCCACTGGGACATCTTGACGAAATTTTCGCCATCGCCCGCTTCGTTGCCCATCGACCACATGATGATGCATGGATGGTTTTTATCGCGCTCTAACAAGTTTTTCATGCGATCCAGATGAGCTTCATACCAGCTGG
>JBIIAI010000224.1:0-4295 GCA_044239965.1 Akkermansiaceae bacterium | reverse complement strand
AGGGTATTGGGCATGGCGTGTGATTAGGCTTGGTGTTTGAGGATGAGGGCTTGTTGTTGAGGAGTGAGGCCGCGCCAGAATGCGGTTTGCTCCGCAGGGTCCTTAATGGCTGTGAATTGGGCGTGAATGTCGGCGGATTGTGTGGATTCCCCAGCGGGAGTCACTTGCGCGGGTTTCGTCGTACCAGTGGAGGCGACCACTCGTGCCACCTCGATTTGCAAACGCTTGTCGAAGTCAGACTGGGATGCCTGAAGGTCGGTGACCTGTTTGCGCAGCGTGGTGACCTCGGCGCTGGCGGTATCACGCTCGGCCTTGAGTGTATCGATTTCGGCAGTCAGCAATTCCACTTCGCCCGTCAGGCGTTCGGCATGCGCTGATGCTTCGGTGAGAAGTTCGGTTTGAGCTTGGTGATCCCGCTGCATGGTTTCCACCTGGGTGCGGGCTTGGGCGAGTTGGTCTTCGAGTGTGTCAGTCATCGCACGGGAACTCGTGTCAACCGCTGCGTGATAGACGCGGAGCCTCCGCATGGCTTCGTTGCGATCCGGCACCATGCCTGCGAGGTTGTGACGTTGTGCTTGGCGACCGCTGAAGGTTTGTCCTTCCATGGCTTCCGCTGGGATGGCGCGTCCGCGAGAGAGAACCGCGGTGTGGAAGTCACTGGCGATCTCGGCGAGGTTGGAAGAAATGAGTTCTCGTTGGTCTTCGGTCAGCGGTGTTCCCGGTGCGCCCATCGCCTTGTATTTGCCGACGGAAAAAACTTCCACCTTGATGCCTGCGCGATCGAGTGCGGCGCTGTTATCGACGACGGCTTGCACCACGCCGATGGATCCGACCTGTGCGGATGGGGTGGCATAGATGGCGCGTGCTTGGCTTGCTATCCAGTAGGCAGCCGAACACATGAGTCCCGAGGAAAATGCATAGACCGGTTTCTTTTTGTCGAGTGCGGCAACGGCATTCGCGAGCTCGGGTGTTCCGGATACCGTGCCACCTGGAGAGTCGATGTTGAGGAGCACAGCTTTGATGTCATCGCGCCCAGCGATTTCTTGAAGAGCATCGGCGATTTCCTCGGAGCTGGTCGCTCCATAAAACATCTTGGCGAAGAGATCAGCTTTGCGAAGGATCGGGCCTTCGATGGCAACGACTCCAATTCCATCCTCCACCGATAGGAGTGAATTTTGTTGGCTTTGATGGGAGAAAAATCCTGCTCGTTCTGCCTGCGCCTGATACGAGGCAGAGATGGCGTGCAGGGCATCAGGTTGAATCAGCCATTCGCGATGTTGGATTACCGGGTTCACGCCCGGGTGGTGGTGTCAACGATCCTCAGTCATTGAATAGCCCTATCTGAATCATACTGTAATGAATATTGTTACAAAAACACGGCGTGATACAATACAATATCGTGTAAATTTATTTGAACTTTTGCGGTACGATTATAAATCAGTTTAGAGTAGTAAAAACCCTGAGGATTGCATTCATCTTCTATAATTTCTACTCCTTAATAACAGCTTTCAAAAGCATCTTTCTAATCTCATCAGGTTTTTGTTTTGCACTTACTGAACTAGCTTTGACAGTCGCTTCTGCAAAATCCTTGAGAGGTTGGATCGATGACTGGCTTCCAAGAATCTCACCTGTCTCTATACTACGAAACACAAATGCCCATGCCATATAATTGTTGGTGGGCGGGAAATCAAATAGCACGATGTCACCTAATTCCTTGAAGTAATACACTCCCTTTTCATGTTTTACGATTGTTTTTCCTTCACCAATCACTAAAAAGTCTACCCATGTCGCAACACCATCACAAATAGAAGACATTCTCAACTCAATCAATTTTGAGCTAGTTGAAGCTCTTTTTGTGATCTCTCTAATTCCCCCTGCACTAGTTGTGTTTGAATTTCCTGAGCCTGACGAATTATTCGTAACCGAAGGAAATGTTATTGCGTATCCAGTAACAACTTTATAGTTGTTGCGCGTGGAGCTAATTGTTCTCGCTACAAGCTTGAATTTTTCGCTTTCACCCATGTTAATCGGAAGATTTTCTGCAGCATATTTGACCTCTATAGGGTCAAGGTTTTTATAAGGGATAAATGCGCGCTCATCGCCTTTGGGTGCCTGCGCTATCATACCGCTGAAATTGACATTTATTCCGATGGCATTCATTGTCTTGCCATTTTTCATCTTCCATAGTCTTGGCTCTTTGGTTTGCGCTGCTAGCGGTAATGATAGAAGAGCAATGGCAGAATATAACAATTTTTTTGTTATGCCAAAATATCTATTGGTAATCATATTGAATCCTAATAGATATTGTATCTTAAACAAATAATTCATAATATTTATTCTAATTAAAAATTCCTCAAAAAAATATTCTTAATTTCGACTATTTTTACAGTAAAAAAGTTATCTTGGGCTTGTATATTTTTTTCGAATTGACTGTTTATTTAGTAGTGATTGATTATTATTTTCGTTTGGTTTTGTGGCAGGATTAGATGTGTCTTTATTATGCATAATTTTATATTTTATTGAATATTCGTAAAGTATTTTCTGCAAACTAGCTCACGTCATGCAATGGAACAAGATTTTTCACGAATTATTTCGGTCGCGCACTAGTTCCTAAAATTTACACGCGAGCATTACTTGGTGCCGCAGGCTCATTTGAAATGTTGATTGCAGCTCTCCACAGCATCTCAGGAGGCACGCCATACTTGGCAGCGGTTTCCAGGATGAGTTTCGCATCCGCGCCACGTCGCTCGATTTCTTCGCGGAAGTCGGCTCCGAGCTCGGCATAGTGATCGGTGATAGTCTTGAGGCCCGCTTCCACGTCAGCGCGGTTTTGCTGTGCTTCACGACCGGCGTCTGTTGTCACGCGCTTTGGCGGAACGGTTGTGATCTTCCACCAACTCGGCATGGGAGGCAGCAGTCCCCTGGCAATCGCGTCACCAATCACGTAGGCCCAGACTGGACGAATGAGACGCCTTTCGAGAATCATTTGGCGAAACGAAAATCGACGGTCAGCCTTGGCGACGATGAGACGCACTCCCGCACCACCGACCTTGCTCGAATCCGCTGCGAACTCGAATGGGATCATGCCAAGTGCTGAATCACGACGCAGGTGTTCGAGGAATCCGGTGAATGTCGGACTGGGTCGGTTCGACTGAAAGCTATCGAGTGATTCGTCTGGCTTGAGGGCGACCAACTTTCCGCCAACGATGCGCTGCAAGCTGACTGGGTCGCTCGCTTCTCCCGCGCCATGCGCATTGCCCACCACAAAGTCGCCATTGTCGTCGATCTCGCCTCGTGCTGTTTTGAGGATGCGGGACACATCGGCATTGTCTTTGACTGCATGCTTTTCTAACGCGAGGAGTTCCATCTCATCAAGTAGGTGATTGATCGAGTGCTGGATGGTTGGGTGATTGCGCACACCACCGGCCCACTCAGGTTCGTGGACGTGGAGGATGGCAGAAGCAGGGAGATCATACGCCGAGTTGTCATCTTGAAGCACGCGGTAGAACACGGGTGCGCCATAGGCATCGAGGCCAACACCATCGACGGTTTCTTTTGATCCCCACTCATCGCCAATACGGTGACTCTCGATCAACTGAATGCGTGGCTCGCCATCAAGATCGCGGGTTTTGTGAATGAAGTATTCGCCATCGATATCCATGCCGCGACAAACGAGTGCTTGGCATTCCTCGAACGAAAACCTCTGCGTGATGTCGCAGCGCGCGGACCAATAGGAAAAGTATTCTTCAGCACTGCGGTTCCACGATGCGTCCGAAGATTGGGCCTGAACGCGGATACCGTCACCAGTCGAGTAGATCGCCATGTTGGCCACCAGTTCTCGAACGAAGCCAGAGTTCTTGTGAAGATAGCGCGACTTGCGCACCAGTTCTGTGCGGATACCGGGCGTGAGTTCCTTGCGTGCATCCGATGGCGAAGCTCCCGGCACCGCACCACGACGAGGCGACCAGTTCGCAGATTCAAACGAAGACCCCCATGCTTTGGGCAAAAGCACGGGTGGGAGCAAGAGTCGGGCGATGGATTGGAAGCGATTCATTTCGCAAGGTGTCCGTGAATGAAAGAAGCCGATACCGTTCGTGGTCTGCCGTATGTTTGCGAATCAAGAAACTTGAGTGCGTAGGCACATTCCTCTAGCACCTGATCGACGGGTATGGTGAATTGCTTCGAGACGGATGTTTCCGCGTCGTTCCAGTTCATGATGGTCTTGCCTTCCATGAGCAGCGACTTCGCTTTCTGCTGGATGGCGAGAACTTCGGCGACGGTAAAGCCGGTGATGA
>JBIIAI010000074.1:0-14674 GCA_044239965.1 Akkermansiaceae bacterium | reverse complement strand
ATAGTTTTAGATTCAGGCATGACGGTTCTAGATTTTTATGAATCTGACGATGTCACCAAGATTGAAGATTCGGACAAAGATGGAATCAGTGATTATCTCGAAGCTATGTTGAACACAAATCCTAATTCTGAAGACAGTGATGATGATGGCGAATCTGATAGCGAGGAATTAGAAAATGGTAGTAATCCTAGGTCCGACATTCCTGAATCACCTTTACTAGTGAGTGCGAACAGAATTGTTACCTATGGCGGAGAGCCGAAATTGATTGCTGGTGAAGAATATACAGGTATAGCAGTATTTCAAGGAAATATAAAATTAGAAAACGACTGGAATGATGAAGTAGATGAAGAGGAAATCGGTGCCCCATATCCGTTTACCTTACTAGATGAAAAAGTAGAAACAGTAATTTTCCCCGAGACTTCATCGAGGGAAAATCAAGTTACAGTGACTAGCGGTGGAAATAGCAGTCATAAGAGCTATCAACAACAAGATAATGCAGAATTGAAGCAAAGTCGTATATGGCTTAAACTCCCCCATGCGTCCGATGATGGAGTAAAGATGCTAGGGTATGTATTCAAGCAGAGAAAAATATTCGGCGAGCTTGTTGATGCTACTTTGGATGAAGCTGAATTACAGATATCAAAAGGCTCGCTTCAATCTGAGCCATTGGAGTTACTGCCTGAGTTTACAATTGATCAGCCAAGCTCGTTTACAACATCAAGCGATTCTGGCGGAGAACCTATGTTTCCTGCAGCGCCAGCAACAGGCTCCATTTCGGAAGAGGTCATCGAAGAATTTAGCGAACTAGATCTAAAGCTATGCACGCGCAGCAAAATAGGTAATGGTGGAAAAATCATCCCTCGCCCTGCTTCGAATGATCAGAAATATTTGACAAAAACGATCGAGAACGCAGATTTGGATCAATACAAGAAAGAGCAAGGTGGCCTCAATCGCATGAGGCAAGAAGATACCAAAGAAACTGCACATCAGGATTGCAAGAAAAATCTAGTAAACCAACTTACACAAACGGCACTTGATCATGACGATGATTTTTGCAAAATTTACATGAGCCACGCCATAAAAGGAGATTGGAGTGTGGAAATGTCCTTGTCGTTCAATGGTGCTGCCCCAGGGCCGCTTGCAGTAGATAAAATTAGAATGTATGACAAAGATGGTATGAAGCATGGATTAAATGCTTTAAACTTAGCTAAAACGAAATTTTCAGAAATGGAAAGCGGACCTGTAAAGGATTTTTTCGATAGCAATAAAGGGCTATACTTAGAGATTAGTGACTTGGGACAAACTACTTCAATCGGCGAAGCTACGGCAAGAACTGATTACCTGCAAGATCGACTTTTAAAAATGGTGTTAACTATTACCATTTACTATCCAAAAGCGGATGGTGAAGAAGATTCCAAACAATTTACACGTGATGCATATCTGATGCGATCTGGTTTTTGGATGTATGATCGCCGTTATGATAATGGTCTAGAGCTCAATGATGGATTGGGTAATGTTGATAGCAATGGCAAACTATCTACATCGATAACTCCTGATCCCAAGAAGATTAACACAGGAGAAACAGTTGCAGGGCCTTGGGACGTCAAGAATGGTGCAGCCGGTTTTACATCTTCTTCAACCAAGAATAGAGGACCAACTCCAGTAGGATGGTACTTCATCAGTGAGCGGGTACATATGAATGCAGGAAAGCTAGAGTGGGTTGAGAGATTAGGATATGTTACTGATGTTGATTATATGCATAAAGACGGGTCCTATAAGTGCTCGCTTGTTAAGAGGAAACCGCTGAGTGTTGATGACAAAGTTATAGTGCAAGGTCGAATGAGCGTGTGGATGAATGATATCGGGAAGGTTGTAAAACCAGCCGAGCTAAAAGAGTATAATGCTATACGCGATGGCGCAGATGCCCCTGTGTCAGCAGCTTACAAGTTCGATATGCTACCTGGACGCTATTCGGGAGGAACACATCGCGATGCATTACAGATACATCCAGATGGCTATCCGAGGGGTACACAAGGGTGCATTGGCTTGCAGGAATACCATCAGGCCATAGAAGTGCAGTATTTGATGCGCCACATGAAAGGTGTGGGTCTTGCTGTGATTAACGATTCTACCAACGCATGGAATACAGCTAGCGACAAACCTAAATTAAAAAAATAGAAATCCATTTATGAAAACAACAATACTCCTAATGACAGCATGGCTTCCTTTTGCCTGCTTCGGTGAAACGTTACCTATCCCTGATGACGTAAAAGAAGATTACGTAAATTGGTGGGGCAAGCCAGAAATGGACAATGAAGAATCTACGATGGTAGAAAATCTTCAGAGAGATTTGCAAATGTTCAAGATCCATCTAAGTGTGCAAGATGGCGACCTTAGCTCAGCGATCGATGGAGCAATTGAAGCTGTTACGGAAATTAGAGATCATCAGACTGATTACAAAATCGATCAATTAGCGAAGTTCTTGCATCTCCTTGCAATCAAGTATAAGAAGCTGATGCAAGAGAAGAATGTAGAACATGTGATCTACAAAACGCTCAGGAACTACGCGGACTATTATGACCAGAAAAGTATGCACTTCGTGTACATCAAGCGCAGATTTATAAGTGTCGCTGCGGGATACTATTCGGACGGGGAGCTAGATGGACAAAATTTAGCACCTATTCCCGAACGCATCAAAAAATGCATGATCTACTCATTGACGTGGGCAGAAGACCCCTCACTGCACACTGGCGAAGGATATTCTCCATTAAACTTTGATTATATTGTGATTTTTGCACAAATGAAAGATATGGCCTTCACTCATCTCGACACATTACCACGCGAGCAACAAAAGCTGGTGCTCACCGAATTAAAAATGAATGTCGATTATGACAGTTATGATGAAACAACCGGCGTGTATAAAAAGGCTTCGCCCACTGACAGATATCACAATCTGACTCAGCAAGCAAAAGTGGCGTTGACTGAAGCGGCGACGCGTTATAATTTCACTCTCGATCAACTCACCAAGAAAAACTTGCCATAAACGTTATCGTCTAGGGAATAGGGTCAATAGTAGGGTTCGTGAATTTTGTAACTATTTGTGGACTGAGCTTCTTTGGGGGATTGGTCGATCTGCTATGGCTCAGGAGATTAGAAAAAGTAACAATCGACGAGGCTCAGTTGATGTGAACCGTGTATTGGATCAAAGTGTCAGAGGGAATTCGCGACTCTTGACTTAGATGATGTCTTACTTTTCGTCAATGGATAGGCCGTTCCACTGGGCTTGTGGATGGGAGGCCTGGGCGGTGAGGCTGATGCCGCCGCGTGGGGAGAAATCTCCTCGTACTACGGCCTCGCGCGGGTTTACGGCGCTGACGATGTCGCTGAGGATGCGGTTGACGATTTCCTCGTTGAAGGCTTGGTGGTTGCGGAAGGAGGTGAGATAAAATTTCAGCGATTTCGTCTCGATGCAGGTTTCGCTGGGGATGTAGCGGATTTGAATGCGCGCGGTATCGGGCTGGCCGGTGACCGGGCAGAGCGATGAAAATTCGGGGAAATCGAGATGCACCCAGTAGTGAGCCTGTGGGCTGCGGTTGGGAAATGTCTCAAGTTTGGCCTGATCGGGAGATTGCGGCCAAGAGGTCTGGGAGTTGCCCAAGAGTGTGAGAGAATCGCTCATGCGTTAAGGAAATCAGGAATGGGGAGAGATTTCAACGCGAAATGGTGGAATGAATCGAATTGATGTTCTCGCGAAGGGACTGTAGCGGATCGTAGCATCTTTGGTAGATGCATTTTTTACGACGGATTTAACGGATTGTACGGATTTGAGACTGGATGAATGGATTAACTTGTTTGGCCAGCAATCCATGAAGTGAGGTCATACTTTTTGGGAAGCGATCACTTTTTTTCCACTGTCTCGCGAGGGAGGCTTTGTAGGGTGAGGGTCATGGTTTCGCGATTGCGGATTAGTGTGACTTGGGTGGCTTGGACGGCGATCGAGGCGACAAATTGCCGATAGAAATCCTGTGCGTGACGCACGGGGTTTTGATTGATGGCAATGATGATGTCGTTGGGTTGAATCATGGAGGAACCAAATCCGTGGGGGTCGACCTCCGTCACTAGTGCCCCGGTGTAGCCGCGGCTCGATTCGATGGCGGAAAAGGAACGCACGAGGATGCCGTATTTGCGGATGATTTCCATCGGTTCGCGGGTCTTGGTGATGTCTCCTGCGCTGCTTTGCAGTTGGGCGGGAATGTTTTCGGTGATGGTGGTCTTGAGCTCAAGAATTTCTCCGGCGCGCCATACTTTCAGCGGGACTTCTTGTCCGGCAGGGGTGCGTTGCACCAAACTGATCAATTGATTGGGCGTTTGGATTTTGCGACCATTGTATTCCATGATCACATCGCGAGCTTGCAGTCCGGTAGATTCGGCGGGCGAGCCTTTGACGGTATCGATGACCAGGCTGCCATGATCTTCGGTGTAGCCGTAGGCTTGGCGAATCCGCGCATCGAGCGGATGCATGTGGACGCCGAGGAAGCCATGCACGGGACGGCCTTTTTCGAGGATCTGCTTGAGCGTCTCACCGACATCGTTGGAGGGGATGGAGAAGCCGACACCCTGGAAGCCGGGGTTTTCTTTGTCAGGAGAAAAAATGGCAACGTTGATGCCGACGATTTCACCTTGGAGGTTGACCAGTGGGCCTCCCGAGTTGCCCGGATTGATGGCGGCATCGGTTTGGAAAAGATCGCGCTGTTGGTCGGAAATGGAGCGTTCTTTGGCGGAGATGATGCCTTGGGTCACCGTCTCGCTGAGACCGAAGGGATTGCCTACGGCGAACACAATTTGCCCGACTTTGACCTGTGAAGAATCGCCGAGCTTGAGCGGTGTGAAGGGGCCGGGAGCTTCAATTTTCAGCACGGCGAGATCGAGCATGCTGTCCTCGCCAATGAGCACGGCGGGGTAGGATTTGCCATCGTGCAAGGTCACCTGAATCTGGGTTTGGCCGGAGATCACGTGTTGGTTGGTGACGACGTGGCCTTCGTTGGTGACGATGACACCCGAGCCCTGGCCTTGGGTCATTTCGCGACGCACCCGAGCACGGCCCCAAGGATCGCGCAGTAGTTGCTCGCGCACGCCTGCGGTATCGATGCTGACCACGGAAGGAACGACCGCTTGCGTGAGCTTGGCGTATTCGTCATTGAGTCGGGACAAAAGATCCATGTCGCCCAGTTCGAGTGGTGGCTTTTCGGGAAGCGTGTATTTTTCGGGACGATGGGGATCTTTGGGAAAAAAGACCTGCCACGGGGAACGGCCCTTTTGCCACATGCGCAAGGCGGATACGGCAAGAAACGCCACAACGGCGACGAGAAGCAGGGAGAGAAAGCTACGAAGGGACGATTTCATGGGTGTGAAATGAAGCGCCATGAATATAATAGTCAATCTGCCCGATTTGCAAGGGCAAACGCGGGCGGCGGATGAGGCGATGAGTGAATGCTATGATTGAGGAACCACGAAAATCACCAAATACACGAAAGGAAAGGCAGGTTGGATGGGGAGGTTCACGATTTTGGCATGAGATCGATGCCGAATTTTCGCAGCACGATGACTGTGACCCAGAATAGGGCGATTGTCATGGCGCAGTTGGCGAGCAGGGCGGGCCAAAAGGTCCAGCCTTGGCGTAGTAGCCAGGGGAAGACGAGAAACATCGGTAAGGTTGGGAGGACGAACCAGAAGGTGCCTTCGGCATGATTGGCGATGCGGGTGCTGCTTTGTTTTTCTTGGTGCATCCAGACCATCGCAATCAATGAGGTGAAGGGCAAAGCGATGAGCAAGGCCGACAGTCGTACGTGAAACAACTGCACTTTCGTGACGATGACGATGACCAAGGCGGTAACGAGCAGCTTCACCACATCCATGGCGGAGAATTGGAAAAGCTGCGACCAAGGGTTGGGTGTCATGGCGAGAAAATGGTGCGTTTGTTAGAGATCTACAGTGCGTCCGGTGCGGAAGCTTTCATCGGCTGCGGCAACAATGCGCATGGATTGGATGGCATCGTTCATGTGGTCGCTGAGGTCGAGGTCTTCGCGGATGGCGCGGAGGAAATACTCTTGTTCGCGCAGGCATAGGCCATCGTGATCGGGTTCATCATCGAGGCGGATCATTTCATCGGCATGGACGAAGTTGCCATTCGCATCGAGTGGTGAGTGGTGAAGTTTCAGAGCTTGGGTCTGGGTGTGGGCATTGACGTCGGCACTTTTTCCTTCGGCAGCTGCTTTATCGGCAACGATGCTGACGCAACCTTTTGGTCCAACGACATCTTTGACGAAAAAAGCGACCTCACTCATCATCGGGCCCCATCCTGCTTCATACCAACCGACCGAACCATCATCGAAGGTGACTTGGAGGTGGCCGTAATTGATTTTTCCTTCGGGGAGTTCATTGGTGAGTCGTGCGCCGAGCCCCGATACGCGGATGGGCTTGGCTTTGGTCATTTGGCACATCACATCGACGTAGTGAACGCCGCAATCGATGATCGGAGAAATCGATGACATCAGGTTTTTGTGCGTGTTCCAGTTTGCGCCGGAGGATTGTTGATTGAGATTCATGCGCATGACCAGCGGCTTGCCGAGAGTTTGAGCGACCTCGATGAATTTGATCCAACTGGGGTGGTGGCGGAGGATGTAGCCGATGGTGAGTTTGCGTTTGCACTCGATGGCCTTGGCGACGATGCGCTCGGCGGCTTCTACGGTTTCGGCCAGAGGTTTTTCAATGAATACATGGCAGCCTGCTTCCAGTGCTGCGAGGGCGTAGTCGGCATGTGTATCAGGAAACGTCGAGATTGAAACGGCATCGGGCTTGGTCTCGGCGAGGGCCTGGTAGTAGTCGCCAAAGAGTGCGTAGTTGCCGCCGAGTTCGGCATTGAGTTGTTCGCGTGATGAGGCAGAGCGAGTGACGAGACCACAAATCGAAAAACCATCGAGCTGGTGGTAGGCGAGAGCATGAGAGCGGCCCATGTGACCAGCGCCGACGCAGAGGATACGAACAGGATTGTGCATGGAAAAATGCTACAGAGAATGGCAACCCTGTCCAGTCGGAATGAGGAAAATCGACGTGACTTGATTCAGGGAATCCATTCTTGAAGGATAGAGATGGGGCGAGCGCCTTTGATTTTGGGATTGCGGTGATTCCCTGATGCGCTTTAGTCTCGGTCGACATGAATGTTGTAGCATTATTCTCCGGACAAGGGGCTCAGAAAGTGGGCATGGGCAAAGATTTCTATGAATCATCGGCAACGGCCCGGGCGATGATGGACGAGGCTGATGAGGTGCTGGGTTTTTCTCTTACGAAGGTAATGTTTGAGGGACCAGAAGAGGAATTGACGCGCACTTCGCGTTGCCAGCCAGCCTTGTATTTGCATGGTCTTGTGGCAATGGCCTTACTGAAGGAGCGCATCGGTGGTTTGGAGATCGAAGCTGCAGCGGGACTTTCGTTAGGCGAATTCACGGCTCATGCGGCGGCCTCGACATTTTCCTTTGCGGATGGCTTGCGCTTGGTGGCGAAGCGCGGTGAGCTGATGGAGCAAGCTTGCCAGAATACACAGGGCTCGATGGCAGCGCTGATCGGTGGCGAGGAAGCACAGATTCGCGAACTGGCTGCGGCTTGTGATGTCGACGTAGCAAACCTCAATGCGCCGGGGCAGATTGTGTTGTCTGGTTCGGTTGCAGGTATTGATGCCGTGGTCGAAAAAGCCAAAGATTTCGGCATTCGCCGCGCGATCAAGCTGAATGTGGCTGGTGCCTATCATTCACGTCTGATGCAAAGCGCGCAAGATGCGCTTGCCGTGGAGATGCAAGGCGTGACCATGCAATCTCCGCAAATCCCTGTGGTTTGCAACTTTGGTGCTTGCGAGGTATCTGATCCAGCCGTGATCCGCGAAATGCTTGAGAAGCAAGTGACGGGTTCGGTGCGTTGGACGGAGTCGATTCAGACACTGCGCGCGAAAGGATTTACCCACTTTATCGAGTTCGGACCCGGCAAAGTGATCGCTGGATTGGTCGGAAAGATCGATAAAGAGGCACAAATCGTCAGCGTCGAGGACCTCGCAAGCCTTGAAGCTGCAATAGAAAACTGGGGTTGAAGAAATAATTTTCATTTTTTTGTATTTTCTTATTGCCAAATCGTGCGGATCTCACTAGTTTCCGCCCGCCCGAGTGAACGGGGAGCGGTAGCTCAGTTGGTTAGAGCGCCAGCCTGTCACGTTGGAGGCCGCGGGTTCAAGTCCCGTCCGCTCCGCCACTCACTCAGGTTTTTCAGATTATTTGTTTTTGTTTTTCAATGTTTTTGCAATCGGCTTCTTGGTAACAAGAAGCCGTTTTGTATGGGGGGGATTCGTGTCTTGCGATGACTAAACAATGGCTCGCGAGGGAAATGCGTCGAGCATATTTCTGTTGCGCTTTTGTTTCAGAGAAGTTGCCGAGAAAAACTTTCCCTTTCCGCTTGGCAATTCCGTTGTTTTCTAGGAAGAATCCCGCCAAGTTCTTATGCCAACCGACGCCATTCTCGCTTGCACGCGCCTTTACCTCGATGTCGATCCTACGGTGTCGATCACGATGACTCCGATCAAAAAGGGCGCATCGGGCCGGACGATTGTGCGCGTTGTGCGTGCTGGCCAGCCGCCCTTCATCGGGGTGCATTGGAAACCTGAGCGGCCAGACAACGAGAATTTTGTGCCCGTCGCGCGTTTCCTCAAGAAGTGTAAGGTGAATGTGCCGGAGATTTTTTACGAGAATCGCAACAAGCGAGTGGCCTTAGTGGAAGATTTGGGAGAGGTCGATTTACTCTCGCTGCGCGATCAGCCCTTTGCGGAGCGAGCCCCGTTGTATCGCTCCGCACTGGAGCAGATTGACAAATTGTTTTATGCCCGCACGCCGAAAGATCTTGAGCTGATGCCGTCTTTCGATGAAGGCATGTATCGCTGGGAACAGGAATATTTCATGGATCATCTGGCGGGAGATTTTCTTGGTATGGACGCGGGACCGTTGCGACGCAGTGAAGAACTGTTAGCCTTGGCGAAACGCATGGGTGCTTCGGCAAAACATCTAGTGCATCGTGACTTCCAATCGCAAAACATCCTCGTGCATGAGGGGCAGTGCTTTTTGATCGACTTCCAGGGCTTGCGACGTGGTCGTCAAGAATACGATTTGGCCTCGCTGCTGTATGATCCTTACATGAATCATAGTGCGGAGGAAAGAGAACGCATCCTCGACATCTGGGAGCAGATTTCGGAAGACCGCCCTGCGGAAACGGTGTTGCGCGATTGTGCAACGCAGCGCTTGATGCAGGCGCTCGGAGCCTATGGCAACCTCGTCGAAAACAAAGGTGACGATTGGTATGCTCCGCACATTCCTGTGGCAGCAGCCTTGTTGCAAGAATTGGTGGCCAATACGGCACTGGAAGACGTGCTGGCTCCCTATCTCAAGCAAGCGATGAAAGCGCGCTGATTTTCTGAATCTGTTAGGTGCGGACTCGGTCAATTGTATGTAGTCTCACTGAATACCAAACCCCGATGGCAACGAAATCCAATGATGTCCTGAATGCAGGAAAGCCTCTGTGGCAGCGCGTAGCACTGGCCTTTGGGGGTGCGCTAGTGATGTGGTTGTTGTTAGCCTATGTGCCAGTGGCGCGGCAAGTGGAGCGGGGATGCAGTCGAGTGATCTCGTGGCTATTATTTCCGGGGCATGATGTGCATGAAGGAGAGGGCACGTGCGCGGATCCTTTTCGAATCGAAAAATTACAAGTGCCATCTCGAGTTGTGCCGCCATTTGTCATCGGCATCAAGGAATCAGAGCAAACTACATTTGATGCCTATCCGCTCACCGCGAGTGACTATGCTGTCTTGTTACAGGAGTTGCATTTGAATGAAGTGCCTCGCGTGATGCTCGGTGGTAATCTGGCTTGGACGGATGCAGATCCATTTGCGCTGGATGCGCTTGAGCAGCTTTCAGGAAAATTCGAGCGATGCATTACGAGTGCTGCGGTGATGCGCGCAGCGACTGATGTTGCGGTGCCCGCTGCGTTTTTGCGAGCCTCAGTGGCCGTTGCTGATGTGAAAGGCGATGTGCTCTCGCTTCCTCGCGTGAGTCAACTCGCGGTGCCCCAGACATTTTTGGGGCAAGAAAAAACGTGGGCGGGATTCTCGCGGATTGAGACATTGGAAACCAATCCAACTACTACATATATCGTAGCACGCTGGGGTGATCGATTGATTTTTTCATCGACGTTTCTCGCCCTGTTGGCTCAGGAACAAGTTGAGCTGGAGGAATTGCAAATTCGTGTAGGGCATTCGATTCAGTTGCCGCGTTCTGGCAAACGGATCGGCCTTGATGTGTATGGCCGTGCTTCTTTAGATCCGGTCACGTTACCAGCGGTGGATTTGCAAGCAGAAATGTTGATTCGTCCCGAGCCCGCAACGCTGGCTAAAATCAATCAAAAGCACCGCATTGTGCATTTGTTAGATCAAGCAGATGGCACACCGAGCGAGGAGCAGCAGCGTGGTCTCTGGACGATGGCTCAGGCGCCGTTGTTGCAGCAGAGTGTGTTGCTGGCACGTCTACCGAGTTGGGCTGAGATCTTATTGTGCGCGGCTTTTTGTTTGCAGCTGATCACGATGGGATCGATGCATGCATGGACTCGCTTCATCGCCGTAGCATTGCTTTTGGGACTGTGGTTATTGGCGGTCCGCGTGGGTTATACCTGGATTCCTTTAAGTCCTCTATGTGCCGCCGCCCTTATTGTGATGATGGGTGGTCGTGCGCGTGCGGTGGAACTTTTGGGAGACAAAAATTCCGGTGGCTTGAGCAAGCCGCAAGATGGCTCGTTGAAAATTGAGTTCCTGCCCCCGCGTGCGACGATCGACGCTCCGATCGAGCGAGATCACATGGATGAAAAGAAAGTAACATCGCCAGCAAAGAAGGCTGCGCACCTCAGCAACGAAAAGTCAAAGTCCGAGGCTGCCGCACCCGTGGTGGAAAATGCGGTGGGGACGAGCGAGAAAATGATCGTGCCCCTTGAATCGAACGCCGAGCCTGTGATCGCGAAGAAAGTAGCGAAAAAAGCAGCGAAGCAAGCTGGGAAGAAGACTGCGAAAAAATCGGCACGCAAGGGCAAGAAAGACTGAACGAGTTTTTCGCAGCGCGGGCTTGCGATGAGTGCGTGGATCTGACAGCCTTGTCTGCGTGCCTGATGGTGAACTGAGATCGGAGGAAGAGCCCCTGTGGAAGCGGCGGACATTTGCGTTTTTGCGGATGATTCCCGGCGTGGGTCGGCTGCGTTTTTTGCGTCCGGGCACCGATGCCCTGTTGGGGCCGCTGATTGATGTTTTCGCGGCTTTTGCGATTGCTGACCAGAGCGTGGATGATGATGAAGTCGACCTCATTCTTGATCTGTTACGCGCAGCATTTCCTGAGGTGGACCACGGTTGGTTGGCACGGCGCTTGCAGCGTTCGGTGCGCTCGCCGCGATCTTTGGTAGCCCTAGCAGCGGAATTGCATGAGCGGCTAGACGATGTCGGAAAGTTAGCATTGGCCTTTCAGCTATGGGCATTAGTGGATGCAGCAGGTCGGTCAGCGCCGTTACGTGAAACCTTTGACGGCTTCATGCGTCGTCTCGGTCGCCCTGATTACGGTCATGAAATTCTGCGCGAAATGGCAGAGGATGACGAAATGGTGCTCACGGGAAATTTTGAGCGCGTGACTTTTGGCGATCGACAAGCGGATGTCATCTTGCCGCCGCAAGCAACCGATCACCGCTTTCGCGTTTATCGGGTGGGTGATTTGATGATGCTGCGCAACACGGGTGTGATGCCTGTGTGGGTGCGTGGTCACTCGTTAGAAAGCGGGAGTTTTCTGCGGATGCGCGAGGGGCAGGCGCTCGTCGTGCCGGGCTGGACTTTGTTGCATGAGGACTTAGTGCATTTTCTCAATGTGAAAAAAACCGGGCTGATGCCGCGAATGCACATTGCAGCGAGCGACAAGGGCATCACGGTGGAGCGCGCGCGCACGCGCCAAAGTCTGGCCGTACTGCGATTCGGCCTTCAGGTGGAGGTGGAGGCTTACCGCGCTTGTGATTTACAGGTGGGTCAGGCGCAAGGACTGGATGTGGGGCAGGTGGTGAAATGTGATCATCACACGCGCTTGGTTGATCCCGATGGTGCTACCGTCGATCTTGAGGCACTGCGCAAGCAAGCGATCAAGGCCGGCGGGAGATTTCGCATCGACAACAAGCGCAAGCGCTTTCGCGTGTCGAATGACCCCTCTGCACTGGGCAAAGGCGATTTGTTGATTTCGGCAGGCTTGGCGCCGCGCGTGGTGCTAGAAATGCGCTACGTGCCTGAGGAGTCGGCGGGCTATGTGGAGGTCATCGCAGCTGATGGTCCTGTGACCGTGGGCGAGCATGCGCTGCGTGGTGTGACGCGCCTTGATGAAGGTGCGATCATTCGGATTTCTCCTCGGCAAGCTCTGCGTTGTCGATTTTCTGAAAGCCTCATCGATGAAGAGCGACAGGTGATCGAGTCGTTAAAAATCGAGGACTTGATCCACGACTTTACCCCGCAGGTGCGTGCGCTGGATAACTTGAGCTTCACAGTGAAGCGTGGTGAAATGATGTGCATCATTGGCCCGAGTGGTTCGGGGAAATCAACCTTGCTTGCGGCACTCTCGGGGCAACTTGAACCGACGCGTGGTCATGTTCGGCTGAATGGCACCTCGCTCTATCGGAATCGTGCGGAGCTCGTGCGCTTCATTGCGCGGATGGCACAAGAAGAGGCATTGTTTCCTTTGCTAACTGTGCGTGAACACTTGCGTCATGCGGCATCGATCCGTCGACCAGTGCAATCAGCCGCGGATCGTGAGCGGCGCATCGACCTCGTGCTCGCCGATTTGGGTCTGCAAGGTTTATCGCACCGGTTGGTGGGTGCTGCAGGAGAGAAAGCTCTCTCGGGAGGGGAAAGATCGCGTTTAAACTTGGGGCTTGATTTGCTCAGTGCGGCAGAAGTTTTTTTGTTTGATGAACCGATCTCTGGTTTGTCTTCGAAGGATTCGGAGCATGTTGCGGAAACATTGCGGGTAATGTCGCGGGATAAAATTGTGATCTGTTCGCTGCATCGGCCGGGCGCTCAAGTGCTGCGCTTGTTCGATAAAGTTTTGTTGTTAGACTCAGGTGGACGCATGGCTTACTATGGGTCGCCGCACGAGATGATGGAGTATTTTCGCGTCGCCTGCGTGGAGCTTAGCATCGCGCACCCTTCACTGGTAGGTCGCTCACCATTGGGCGCAGATTTTGTTTTCGATGTGTTAGAGACGCCGCTCAATACCATTGGAGGTGGACAAAATCCTCTGGCGGCACGACGTTTCCCGCCGACATTTTGGCAAGAGCGCTTTGAGAGTGAGACCTTGATTGAGTCGCTGCAACGAGTGGGTGATGTGCCATCGCGTTTAAGCGGTGGCGAGGAATCTGCATTGGATGGCCCGTTTCCTAGACGGCGGCGGAGGCGTGTGCGTGAGATTTTTTCGGTGTTCACGACGCATTTTCAGCGCTCTTTGCTTTCGAAAGTACGAGCGCGTGGCACCCTGTATTCAACTCTGCTGGAGGCTCCCATTCTCGCTGCGCTGATTGCTTACACGCTGCGTTCTTCTCCAGCCGGTAAGTATGAATTTGATACAGCTTTGCATATTCCTGCCTATCTTTTCCTCAGCGTCACGGTGGCGATGTTTTTGGGGTTAACGAATTCTGCGACCGAGATTTTGCGCGATCGTGCGGTGATCCGACGCGAACGCAATTGCTATCCCGGTGGCGATTTATACGTGGCGGCAAAATGGCTGGCCTTGGCGCTGGTGGCGATGTTGCAGTGCGGCGCGTATCTTGCTGTGGCGCATCCGTTATTAGAAATCCGCGGCATGTTTTTGGAGCACTGGTTGTGGATGACCTTGACGGCATGGACGGGGACGTCTCTGGCCTTGTTGGTCTCAGCCTTGGTCAAAACGGAACGTGCGGCGTTGACCTCGGTGCCACTTTTGTTAGTGCCGCAGATGCTTCTCGCTGGCGCGTTGGTGCCGTTTAAGGAGATGAATCGCGCCATGTTTGACGACGGTTCGATCAATCGCGAGCGCGGAGGTACGCCTGTTCCCGCTCAAATCATGCCGCTGCGTTATGCATACGAGGCGATGGTAGTGGCGCAGGCGACGCGTAATCCTTTTGAAAAGGAACGCATGCGCATTCAGCGGAGGATCGATGATCTCGCTGCAACGCGTGAGCTGACGAAAGAAAGCGCCGAGAGACTGGAGATCTTGAAGTTGTCCTTGACAAAGTTGTTAGGTGCAGGAGCAAGTCATGCATCTGATGCGCAGATGATTGCAGAGGAAATATCCAATCTTGCCCGCAAAGGTACGCGTGAGCAATGCGAGGCGTTAGAGGTGTGGCCCGAGGAAGACGATCCGCGCAAGGTAAAATCGATTGCCGATTTTTTTGTCAATTCACGGATTGATTTGATGACGCGTGAGGCGGAAACACTGCGTACGGATTATCGCAATCAAAAAGCACGATCGATTTTCCTCGCCTTGCGACAGCCGATGTTTGGTGCGGACAACAACGATCCGGTGGAAGTCGAGAAAAGCGGCCC
>JBIIAI010000046.1:0-21120 GCA_044239965.1 Akkermansiaceae bacterium | reverse complement strand
TCGGATTCGGTTGGGTAATTGACGATGATGTTGAAGAGGAAACGGTCGAGTTGTGCCTCAGGAAGCGGGTAGGTGCCTTCTTGCTCGATGGGATTTTGTGTGGCGAGAACGAAAAATGGCTGCGGCAGCGCGAGGGTGTGCTCGCCGACGGTGACATGGTGTTCTTGCATCGCCTCCAGCAAGGCAGCTTGCGTTTTGGGCGGTGTGCGGTTGATTTCATCGGCCAGCACAAGGTTGGCGAAAATCGGGCCATTGACGAAGCGAAAGCCACGGCGTCCGGTCTCGGGATCGACTTCCAGCACATCGGTGCCAGTGATGTCCGTAGGCATCAGGTCAGGCGTGAACTGAATGCGTTTGTAGCTGAGGTCCAGAGCTTTCGACAACGTGGAAACGAGCAATGTTTTGGCGAGACCTGGCACGCCGACGAGCAGGGCGTGGCCTCGACAGAAGATCGCCATCAGCGCTTGCTCTACCACTTGGTCCTGGCCAACGATGACCTGGCCCAATTCCTCTTTCATGCGACCGTAAACCCGATGCAGTTGATCGACGGCGTCTTTATCCTCGTTGCTCATATCGATAGCACTACGCGAGCCGCGCAGTGTTCTTTCAGAAAGTGATCATCTTGGTTCTCTCTAAGAAAAAACTCAGCGGCGGCCCTTGGGTGCCACGGTTTCTGGTTTGTCAAAAATGAGCTTGGTTTCCGATGCGGCGCGACCGTTGGCTGGGTCCATCGTTTTGACGTTCATTTGCTTGAGTGTATAAATGTCGGTGCCCTTGGCATCTTTGCCAATGTTCATCACATCAGTAACTTCGAAGCGTTTGAGAATCTGACCGTTGCGATTGAAGCCTTCGATTTTCATGAAAGCACCGTATTTTTGGTGAACCCACACATACATCACCTGATAGGCACCACCTTGGCCAGGATTGTTCAGGCGGATCTTCCAGCAATTGTGAACACCCACCCGCTCGGCTCCCACCAAAATCGGTTTTTTCCAGTAGAAAAATCGCATCGCCAGATCCTCGTAAGAAAGGTCTGTGCCGGCGATGGGATTGGCGATTTTGGCAACCGGAAATTTGCTTTGCTTGTTGCCGATCATTTCGAGCAAATCACAACTGTCAGCGTTCATACGCAAATGGAATGCCTTCCATGCATTGGCTTCCCATACCTGAAACTGAATGTTTTCTTCGCGAAGGAAAAGCACGACGGGGATCTTGGTGCGTCCTTTGATCATATTGCCCTTGAGATCGGATTGCTGGAGGGCGGCGATCATTTTGGCGCTGCCGATGATCTGTTCTGCACTAGGCGCGGCTTGCTGCGCTTGTGCCTGAAAGCCTGATGCAAGCGCGATGGCGGCGGTGGCGAGGGAAAGGAAAATTTTCATATTCGTGTCTGCTGCATTCTAATGCATGCCAGTGATAGGACAAGTGCGGACTATGGTGTATTCGAAAAAGTTTCCCCTAACAAAAATTAGCGGGTGATGACTTCACCTTTGAGCTCGCTCCAAATCCAAATCGCATCGCCACCGCGTTCTTTGCGGATTTCCCAGAGAAACCAGCCGTAGGCATCGCTCCAGTAAAAATCACGTGATGTGTAGCGCCGGACGCGGCTGCCATCTTCGGGCACTGGCTCGATCGAGCTAACGCGGCGCACATGACTGAGCTCGAAGGGTCCATCTTTGCTAGTGCCTTCTTGGATGAGGGCAACGCGCACATCGGGTGTGTGGTTGCGCGATTGCAGATTGATCAGACGCACCGCAGTGGCTTCAGTGAGTTCCTGGGTGGGTGCTCCTGCTAGGGCGGGGCTGACGGCCAGCATGACGGCAAAAAAAATCGATCGATGGGTCATGTGTACTATGACGTCATCGATCGATAATCTATTCGAAAATTTCGCAAAAATTATTTTTTCGCTTTGTCGATCAAGGTTTGCAGGTGTTTGGCATAGGCCTCAGGGCCGCCCTCGCGGTAGCCGATGTCCTCGCTGATTTTTTTGCCCTCAGCATCGAGCAAGAAAATCGTTGGGTAGCCTTCGATTGCAAATTCTTTGTCGAGCGCTTTATTTTGTGCTTTGACCTCGGCGGGCAGTTCTTTTTTCTTCGGGAAATCGACCTCCATGAGGATCAGATTTTTCGCTGCATATTCTTGGAATTCTTTTTTCGAGAAAACTTCTTTTTCGATGCGGATGCACCAGCCGCACCAATCGGTGCCAGTGAAGTTGATCAAGATCGGTTTGTTTTCGGCTTTCGCCTTGGCTTTTGCCGCCTCCCAATCGGTCATCCAACCATTGGCGAGTGCCAGAGAGGAAGTGAGGAAAAGGGCGGCGATGGTGCGTAGTGCAGTTTTCATATTTGTTTTTGTTAGATGATGGAGATGATAAAATACATCGTTTGCGCGATTTGGCAAATGAGGTATGCAGGGGCGATGGTGCGTCAGATGTGGACTAAAATCCGCGCGGCTATTTTTTGTTTTTCAATCGCAGTTGTTCGAGGCGGCTCAGTGGTTTTTCAACGGGGGCGGCCGGAGCAGCTGCGGGAGCTGCGGCGGGAGCAGCAGGCTTGGCCTCCTCGGGCTTGGGAGCTGCGGCGACCATCGGGGCATCGATGCGCAATACGCCGCCGTAGGCGAGTTGGTGCACCACGTTTTGTCCGTTTTGCGGAATGAGCACTTTGCAGAAAAGGTTTTGGTGTTTGCCGATGGTGGCATCGGCGGCGACTTCGAGCGAGAACAACAGTTCTTTGGTGTCCTTGTTGAATGACATCGGGGCGGCCTTCACACCATGGGGGAGCCCCATCAGTTCGGCTGTGGCATTGCCCTCAAAAGGCGTGGTGACATCAAGCTTGGTGAGCAAGCCAGTAGGTTTGTTTTGCTCGGTCGCGCAGAGCTCGATGCCCATGGTCATGAATGGCTCGGCGATGGTCAGGGTGGCGAGTAGGGATGAGACGAGGATCGGTCCCTTGGGTGTATTTGCCTCGGCAAGGATGACGATGGGCCACTGGCCGACGGCGGCGTCATTGCTAGCATTGATCTCGTAAATGGCATCAGTTGCTCCTTTGGGGACATCGATGGTGACTGGAGCGCCAATGCCGGTGGGAATCCACAGAAAGCGCAGAGTGAAGGCCTCGTCGTAGCCAGCGACACGGTGGATTTTGATGGCAAGAGGGAGGATGCCATTTTTGACGATGGGAATGGAGGGGGGCACGAGCTCGATGAGCAGCGGTGCTTCCTCTGTGACAGCCATACTGATGCGGTCGACGGAGGTGCCGTGGTAGGAGCCTTGGTTGTTGATGTCCACATGCTCGATGCGTTCGCCAAGAATGCCACTGAGCTCGGCTGGTGCGCCATCGCCACCCGAGTTGAGCCTGATTTTGTGCAGTCCACCCGCTACGGGAGCATCGGCAGCTGCTTCTAACAAAACAGGAAATGAGGTGACTCCCTTGGGGATCGGCGGTGCCGTCATGGTCATGCCAGCGGGCAACGATTCAGGCGTCAGGACAAGATTGCAGCCAACATTTTCGCGGGTAAAATTCACGACCGTGGCGTAGCGATTGCCGCGCGGAACGGTGAGCATTTTCCATTTCTGCGTTTGCACGCGCTCTACGGTGGGAAGTCCCGCGGAAATGGCGGGCGTTTTTTCGGCGATCTCAACGCGGTAGGTGAAATCGGGCTGGCCGTTTTTCAGTTTGTCGGAAACCCGAACGAGATATTCGCCATCGGCAGGGCAGCCCCAAGCGATGGAGCTATCGAGCCCGCCTTGGTCATCGTTATCGGCCAATCCTTTGCCTGCGGCATCGTGGATGCTGACGACGGAGTCGAGCGGTGAGCGCAGGCCGAGAGCGTTGACCTTGATGACAAGTTGCTGGTCTTTTCTGGCGGTGAAACGGAACCAATCGATATCGTTTTTTTCAGCCACGATGCCATGGGCCGCTGAGGGGGCCGCGCCGATCACCGTTGCGGTTTTTTCGTCATGGTTCGGCTCCACTTCATTGGTGTAATTGACAGTGCTGAGTGCAATCCAGTTCGGCGATGGAGCGGAAAGGCCATCAGCTTGTGCAAAGAGTGGAAAAGGATTGGGTCCAGAGGCGGGGAGAGTGAAGGTTTGTTTGATGGGGCCAGAGGGATCCCCAATGAAAGTGAATTCGATGGATTCACCGGGTTTGGCTCCGGTGGGGAAAACGGCCGATGGACGAGGTGCGGAACTGATATGGAGGCGGTAGTGGCAGTTGTCATTGCCCTCGTAGGCGGCCTCGCGCACGACGATGCGATAGTCGCCATCTTCGGGCGCGACGATCGAGGCGTAGCAATCGGTGCGAAGGAGAGGGGAGTCATCGCGGGCGCTGAGCTCGAAGCGTTTAGGATCGAGGATCGCCACGTAGGCGTCAAACATTTCTTGGCCGAGGCGTATGGCTTCCACTTCAGCGGTGAGGCGTTGGCCTTTCTTGAGATGACAAAGGTAGAAATCTTCATCTTCGAGCTTGGCGACGCCATGAACTGTGGTGTTGAGCGCAATGGTTTGTGGTTGGTCAAATTGGTTGTTCGGCTCGACTTCATCCACGCAGGGAAATTGGCCGACCAGAAACAATTTCATTTCGGTGATACCACCCGCCGTGCGGACACGGAACTGATGCTCTCCGAGTGGTGCGTCAGCGGCGATGGTGGCTTGAGCGCTGATGTGTTTGGCATCTACGGCTTTGATGTCAGTAAATGTAATGCCTGGTTGGTAGGAGAGAATCTCTTGCGCATCGGCGAGGCGGTCGCCATAAAAGTGAAGCTCCACCGTGGTGCCGCGCTGCCATCCACGCGGCGTCACCACAGAGAGGATGGGGGATGTTGCGAGCACGGCGAAAGTGCTCACGAGCATGGAGGATGCAGCGAGAAAGATGGTTTTCACAGTGGAAATGTGTTAGGCTTTTTTCGCGAGGATCTCATCGATCACGCGGCCATTTTCGCAGATTTCGATGGGCCGATTTCCGGGTGCCATGAGTTCTTTATCGGCGTTGATGCCAATTTGATGGTATACTGTGGTGGCGAGGTCAGCAACGGTGACGGGATCGTTTTCCGGTTCGCCGCCTAGAGCATCGGAGCTACCATAGACGAAACCTGACTTAACGCCGCCGCCTGCGAGCATGGTCGAGAAAACGCGGGGCCAGTGATCGCGACCACCTGTGGGGTTGATCTTTGGTGTGCGACCGAATTCACTGGTGACCATGACCAAAGTGGAATCGAGTAGACCACGTTGATCGAGGTCGCGAATGAGCGCGGCGATAGCTTGATCGGTGGGAGGCATTTGCTGTTGGATGCCGCCTTTGATGTTATCGTGGTGGTCCCAGCCGCCGGCTGTGAGGGAAACGAAGCGCACGCCTGCTTCGACGAGACGTCGCGCCAAGATCATGCGTTGTCCGGCTTGCGTGCGACCGTATTCATCGCGGAGTTTTGCGGGCTCGGCTTCGAGATGGAATGCCTCGCGCGCTTGCTGCGAGGAAATCAATTTGTAGGCATGCTGGTAGAAGGCATCCATCGAGTCGAGCGCATCGGATTCCTCCATGCTGCGGAAATGCTGGTCAACGGTATAAAGGAGAGACTGGCGGCGGTGAAAGCGCTCATCACTCACACCATCCGGCAAATTGAGATCGCGCACTTTAAATCCACCTTCTGCAGGATCAGCGCCAAGGGCGAAGGGGCCGAAGGCTGAGCTGAGATACCCTGAATTGGCGAATTCGTTCGGGACTTGCGGGATGCAAACGTAGGGTGGTAAGTTGTTTTTCGAGCCAAGTTCGTGGGAAATGACAGAGCCGATCGAGGGGTACTCGACCGCAGGTGAGGGGCGATAGCCCGTGAACATGTTGTGAGTGCCTCGTTCGTGAGCTGCCTCGCCGTGGGTCATCGAGCGGATGATGGTCATTTTATCGGCAACCTGCGCGGTCATTTTCATGAGCTCGCCAAACTGCACACCTGGGAGCTTGGTATCGATCGCGCCAAATGGACCACGGTATTCCGAGGGTGCCAATGGCTTGGGGTCAAAGGACTCCTGGTGAGCCATGCCGCCGGGAAGGAAAATGTGGATGACGCTCTTCGCGACACCCTCTTTTGTTTCGTAAAACTTCTGCGCTCCGGCTGCTTGTTTTTGTAGAAACCCGGGCAAAGTCAGGCCTAGACCACCGAGAAGGCCGACGTAAAAAAATTCACGACGTGAGGAATAGCGTTCCAGAGGATTTCCAGGGCATTTTGGTTTCATGGCTTGATCGGGTTGATTTTTAAGGATTTATCGCAGGGTGGCAGCATCAATCATGCGGCAAGATAAAATTACGTAGCGACTACGAAATTGTTTCAAAAAAACCGCTAACTTTTTTTATGAAGGGCGTGATTCAGTCGATGGGAAGGCATGGATCTCGGTTCACTCGGGAGTGATTTCAATTTCATCGCCCGTTTCCTCAGCATCTGGCACAGGAATCGCGCGCTGGACTCCTCCCTCGGCATCTTCCGCATCGGCATCGGTCATTTCCTCATCAGAAATGTCTGCGGCTGGTTCCTCCATGCCTTCTTCGATAATGGGTACGGCACGAGGTACTCCATCGCGGTCGATTTCGGGTTCAACAGGAATGGCGCGGATTACTTCGTCTGACTCTTCTGTGGCATTGCCATTTTCATCAATCACCAAAGCTTTTTTGGGAGCGGCAATGATTTCTTCGATCTCATCACGCAGTGGATTGAAAAACGCTTTGACCATGGGCGCGGCGTAGCGACCACCACTCACGACCTGACCAGGGCGTCCTTCATAGATCACCGCAAAGGCAAAGCGTGGATTTTCGTAGGGGAAAAACCCAGCAAACCACGCAAGACGTTGGTTTTTCGAGGCTGGCCCCCATTGTGCCGTACCAGTTTTTCCGCAAAGGGTGGTCCAGCTCAGGCCTGCGCTGCGTCCCGTGCCGTAATCGGAATTGACCACATCGCGCATGCCTTTATGAACTGTCAGGTAGGCGGACTCGGGCACGCCGAGGTCCTTGCGCACTTCTGGCAGCGCTTGGAATACCACTCGACCTTTGGAATCTTGCACTTGGCGGATCATTTGTAGCTTCGGCAGGGCCTCACCGTTGGCAATGCCAGCCATGCCTTGCGCCACTTGCAGAGGAGTGGAGAGCAGTACACCTTGGCCGATCGCCATGTTTGCGGTGTCGCCATTCATGAATCGACGCTTGTGATTGGAGATCATCCACTCGTTGGTAGGGATCAGTCCCGATGCCTCGCCGATCAATGGCAGCCCCGTTTTTTCTCCGTAGCCCACGCGTCGCGCCATCGCTAAAAAATTCGTTGGTCCACAGTCAATGCCCACCAGCGCGAACCAAGTGTTGGTTGAGCGTGCGAGCGCATATTTCACGGCAATGCTGCCCTCTGCTGCTCCCGAGGCGTTACGCACCTTGTGGCCAGGAAATTGCAAGAACGCAGGGGCATACACCGTGCTGTTCTCGGTGATAGTTTCATCGGCCAAGGCTGCCATTGCTACGACGGATTTGAAGGTCGATGCTGGTGGGTACTCCGCGGAAAAGGCACGGCCAAACATCGGCGCAGCAGGATCCTCGTTGAGTTCCTTGAAGCGCGTCGTGCTAATGCCGCCCACGAACTCCATCAGGTCAAATGTCGGCCTTGATGCCATCGCCATCACTTCTCCTGTGGTGACATCGATCACCACCAAGGCACCGCGTTGACAACCATTGCGCAGGACACTCTCGGCACGTTCTTGCCAACGTCGATTGATCGTCATCACGACGTTTCCTCCCGCGACTGGGCGCTTCACAATTTCCTCTTGAAGCTTAATGCCATCGTTGTTGTAAAGTATGCGTTTGACGCCGGGAGTGCCTGTCAATTGCTTGTCATAGATTTTTTCTAAACCCGATTTGCCCTCGGTTACTTCCCACAAGGGCTCGTTGAAATTGATTGGCCCTGTTGGCAGCTTGCCCGCGCTACCCGTATAGCCGATGATGTGTGCAGCCATGCTAGCACCAGGGTAGTAGCGGGAATAGACTGGCTGCAGTACGATGTCATCTCGGTCACCCAATTTCTTCGCCAGAGCCGTGGCATTGCTGCTGGTGATAAATCCACTCAAGTAGAGCGGCAGCCAGCGTCGATCTTTGTAGTGCGCCCATAACTCGGCATCGGATTTATCCGCCGATTTCGGATGGATTGCCTTCAGTTCTTCCAGCCGCTTGCGGGCCCATGCCACTACGAATTCCTCACTCGCATTTTCAAATTGGGGAAACTGTAAGGCCAATTGATAAGTGACCCGATTTTGCGCAAATGGTTCGCCCTCGCGGTCCAAAATCTGCCCTCGTGGTGCGGGGATCGCCAACGTGATCACTCGCGCATTTTTCATGCCGGTCACCGATGCATCATTGCTGTTAGGTTCAGCTTCTGGCGTTGCCGCGGCACCCGATGGTGACAAAGTCTCTTGGGCCAGAGCGCCCATGATCCCAGCCACGCTCACCCACACGATTCCGCCCAACAGGGGGAGCCGGTTTTGCAAGAAGCCGCGATACAAAAGTCCGTTCATATGCATGTGCGTCCAATGAGTGTAAACCAAGGCCACGCATCTGGCAATGGCGGAATTCAGCGTGGAGACCCGCCGCCGCCGTTTCCTCAAATCAAAAAATCCGCCAATGCCTCATCATCCGTGATGTCCCGATACGCAAACCCCTGTGCATCCAGTTGCGCCGTCAGCGCAGAAAATCCCCGCGCATCCCGTGTTTCAATGCCGATCAACACCGATCCAAAATTCCGCGCCGATTTCTTCAAATACTCAAAACGTGCAATGTCATCATGCGGGCCCAGCATCGACAAAAACTCACGCAATGCCCCAGGCCTCTGCGGCATGCGCAAAATAAAGTATTTTTTCAGACCCGCATAACGCTGCGCCCGCTCCTTCACCTCGGGCAATCGCTCAAAGTCGAAATTCCCACCTGATGTGACACACACCACCGTTTTTCCTACAATCTCCGCCGCTAACTCGGGCAGCACATCCACTGCCAAGGCCCCAGCTGGCTCTAATACGATGCCCTCCACATTCAACATCTCTAACATCGTACCACAGATCCGATCTTCGGGAGAACGCAGCACCATCTCCTCCGTCACCCAGTCCAATCGCGCAAATGGCAGCGCCCCGATCCTTGCTACTGCCGCACCATCCACGAAACTATTCACTTTTTTCAAAGTCGTCGGCCCACCCGTCGCGATCGCCGCCGTCAGGCTCGCCCCGCCCACTGGCTCGACAAACCGATACCTCACCGCCGCTGCTTCCTGCCGTAGATAAGTCGTCACCCCCGCCGCTAAGCCCCCGCCCCCTACCGGTAAGATCACCCAATCAGGAGCTCGCCCCAGTTGCGCCAAAATCTCCACGCCCACCGAGGCCTGACCCTCGATCACATCCGCATCATCGAAGGGTGACAGAAAGTGCCCACCCACCCGCTCACAAAACTCCTGACTCGCCGCCAGCGTTTGATCAAAATAATCCCCCACCAGCACAATCTCGATCGATTTCCCGCCAAAGGTCCGCGTCTTATCAATCTTCTGCTGCGGCGTCGTTACTGGCATGAAAATCGTCCCCTTCACCCCAAAGTGCCGACAAGCAAACGCCACGCCCTGCGCGTGATTCCCTGCACTAGCGCACACAAAGTGCCCCTGCTCTGGATGGATCGCCCGCTCCTTACGCATCGCCGTAAAAGCCCCGCGTATCTTATAACTGCGCACCGGTGATAAATCCTCACGCTTGAGCCAAATCTCCGCACCGTAACGCGCACTCAAATGATCATTTCGCTGCAATGGAGTCGGCGGAAATAAATCGCGCAAAGCAACAGCAGAAGCACAGGCATCATCAGCAAAACAAGACACGCCATCGATACTAATGCATAATTACTCCGCTGCAAAGCGCAAAACCACCGAAGAATAGGCATCTGACGGTCCTCAAAGTAAGAAACATCAGCTCTGCAATGCATCTGATGTCTTATGTCTGAAAGTCTTTCCTCTCAGAAAAAAAGTGCTGTCAGGGAATCCGTGGCAAGCCCGGACAAACTACCGTTGCTTCGATTAAGACCTGGCGGGTTTCGCCTGCCGAACCTCCATGGCCCCTGACAGCGGCGAAAGCAAACACCCACTGGGAACAATGTGCAATGATTATTTCTCAAAAATCACAGGAGAAGGAGGATCGGGAAGGGCGCGAAGGAGGAGCCTGCATCTTCATCCGCCCAAGAGTTTCCCTTGGCTTGCATCAAACCTCTGCGTCTCCGCGTCTCTGCGCGAAAAGAATCAACAAGCTCCGCCAACCTGTTCGCAGCATTGTTTTACCACTGATAAACTGATTGCCACTGAGTCCACTGATTTTTTTGAAGTTTTCACTCAGCATGGAGCCGCAGATTAGGAAGATTACTCGGATATTGAGAATTCTTTGCTCCCATAGCCTTAGTCACAATGCCTTTCCCCTTTCCATTCTTCTGCCTGCCATTCTTCTGCCTATTTCAACTCTAACAAAAATCTCACCCCTTCGCGCCTTCGCGTCTTTGAGTCCTTTGCGCATAATCCACAACCCTGTAGTGAGATCTACTACAAACCTAGTGGAACCCTAACAAATCATGTTTTTGCGCCATTTTCCCCATAAAAAATCATCCGCAGAGTCCAAAATTACCCGATTTCACCTCGGCTTGTGACGATTATTGTCACAGAAGAAGCGGTCGCAAACCTTGATAAAACAAAGGAAATCAGCAAAATCGAGAGCTCGCGCACGCAAAAAGCGAATTTTTTTCATCGTTCTGCAAAATTTTCTTGCGGTCGGGGCAGAAATGCGGTTTCATTGCCTCGTCATCTGAGAAGAATTCTCATTCAAGTTTCTCGTCGTATGCCTGTGTGACAGCAGGTTTGCTCTGGATTACTTTCGAGAACCTCCTCACAAGATCAGTCCCTAACAAAAAGAAAAAAACCTCAAAACAGCAAAACAATCATTCCTTAAAAACATATGAAACCAAAATCAATCAAATCCTTACTGGCGCTCGCTCTGCTCGCTCCAGGTGCGCTCTTCGCGCAAACCACCGCAAAAACTACTCCTGTGGGGTATGTTAGCTTGGGTGACACGACATCCGGTGAGCCTGCAATCAAAGGCAACACAGACGTTTGGGTGTCTATTCCGCTTCTGAAGCCTGCTGTTGTTTCTGGTGCTGTCGCCAGCGTAAGCGGTTCGGATATCACTCTCTCTGGAACTCCTACTCTCGGTGACCTCACAACCACACCACACATTGCGGTGATTGGTTCTGGCCCTGGCACAGCTGATGGTCTTATTGGTCTTGTTACAGCAGTTGCAGGTTCCGTTGTTACTGTTGTAACTCCCGACGGCAGTGTTCTGACTGGAGTCGCAGCGACAGATACGATTACGATTCGCCCTGCTTGGACTGTTGGTAGTCTGATGGGTACAGATAAGCCAGCAGGCACCATTCTTTATACTTACGATCAGTCCTCGCCACTCAATCCTTCGGCATCCGGAGTATACGAGTTTGATGGCGCCAACTGGATCGATAACGTAAACACTGGAGAGGCAGCGGATAGCGATGTTCTTTATCCTTACGAGACATTGGTTGTGAGAAATTCGTCTGCTACCCCGATCGCTAGTTTTGTCGTTGCGGGTGAGGTTCCAGTTACTTCCACTCGTATTACTATTGCAGCTTCCACCGTTGACGGTTCCGACAATGCCGTCAGCTATTTCAGTCCTGTTTCAGACGAAGTTGGAAATTCTGGCCTTTCTGCTATTGCTAACAACGGTGATATCCTCTACGGCTATGACAACAATGCTGCAGGCACTAACAAATCCGCATCGGAGGTTCATGAATTCAGTTCTGGTGACTGGATTGATAACGTAAACACTGGCGAAGCTGACAACACCTATCTAATTGGTGCTGGTAAAGGTTACATTTTCCGCCGCTCGAGCACTTCAACTGAAGCTGTCTGGTCAGACACTCCAGGTTACCTACCTTCCCTCTAATTAATAGAAACTACCAAACTAATGAAAATTAAATTATTATCGCTGATAACTACTGCCTTGCTTGCCAACATGGCCAGCGGTGCCGTTACCTTATCTTTTAGTAACTCCACAAATTGGCTTAGCAATTTTGCTAACGGCAGTGGTTCTAGCATCGACACCCCGGAAATCGCGGGTTCTGAGAACAGAATGGTGTGGGGAATTATTGTTGATGCAGACAATGATGGTTTTGCTGGCGCAAATGCTGAAAACCCATATGATGATGGTTTCAGCTTGGCTGCCAACACGACTGGTATTTTGTTGAACAATACCAACGGCGGTTCTTCTGGCGACGTTCTCTACATCGCAAGTGCTCTGATGGCTAGCTCAACTACAGCTTTGGCTGGTGAAGGTGTTGCTAACGTCAACCGTCTCCTTACATTCAGTGGTTTGACTTTCAATTCAACGCTTGGTGCAGGCGCTGGTGACAAGTTTGCCATTGTGTGGTTTGATAAACTCGCTCTTGGTGGTACAGCAACTCAAGGAATGAAATATGGTATTTTCGAATTACCAGATGCAATTGACAATCTTCCTTCAGATGGTACCAACGCCAGTACTTATCCTGCGCAATTTGCAGGTGTTGACGGACTTAAAACCATGGGCTTCGCTGCTGGTTTAGCCGTTCCAGAAACCAGCACATCGTTGCTTGGTGCTTTGGGTGCGCTTGCGTTGCTGCGTCGTCGCCGCAACTAATGCCTACTTTTGACTGAGATTGGTTTCTCTGTTGATGAGGTCGGACTTCGGTCCGGCCTCATTTTCTTTTGTGGCGGCGGCATCTTGCCGCCCAGCCCATCGATTTAGATTTGGCTAAGATGTGCCGACGAAACCCTCCGCCATAAAACGCGTTCATCAAAATAATGCCACCCAATCCCAACGGGGTTGCGTCCTTCAGGAAGTCGGCGGACACAACCTCGTTGAGGTTGCTATGTTTCCATATGCTGGTAAGGGGCTCGGTAAAAATGCAATGCGCTTTAGGACTAGATTGCTGACGAAGTCCTTGGACTGCGACAGCCCTGCTGCCGCTTTCCGCCATGCAGCCTGCTGCGAGCGGGGCAAGTGTAGGTTTCATCGGGTCTTTTCCATACCAATGCTCCGGGCTCGCAGCAGGGCTGCATTGCCCAAAGCTACAGCTGGCTGTAGCAGTCCAGGGGCTTCGCACGTACCTTCGACAATTTCAATTTGTCGCAATCCCCAAGTGAGTTCCAATCCCCATCTCAAATTTTTGTGTGTTTTGTGGTTTCTACTTCGGGTTTTGGGCTCATTGCTTTTCACCAAATTGCCAAATCACCTTCTGCACAGCGGCAGGCTGATGGTGTCCGGGCCCGAGCACAAAGAGAGTCGTCGCCCAGGCGTCTGCCGTAGCTGCTTGCTCAGCGATCACAGTGACCGAAGAAAATGTCCGCATCACTGGAGATCCTGTGCGCGGATCGATGATGTGACTGATGACCGCCGCATCGGCATTTGTCGTAGGCTGAAATTGGCGGTAATTGCCACTCGTCGCCATCGCTTGCCGCTGCAATCGCATAACCTGAGATCGTGTGCTCGTTGCGGGATCTGGGTGTTCCAATGCCACCTCCCAAGCGCCATCACCTGCAATGGTTTCTCCCGCCAATTGAAACAAAAAATCATTTACTCCGCGCTTGTGCAATAGATCAGCCATGCGGTCTACCGCATAGCCCTTGCCGATCGCTGAGAGATCGATGCCCTGTCCCATAGGTCCAAAACCAGCCCGATGAACCATTTCTAAGCACCGTTCATCGAAAGCCCCACTACTTTCTTTGCGCACGACTTCAGCTACGCGCAAAACTTTTGCTAGATCATCGCTCGTAGGCTCGCCTCGATTGTGTCGACAAAGATCAGAATCCTCTCGCCAAGTGCTCATTACTTGCTCCCAATGTTCCAGTTCCGCAGCAATTTCCGCCTGCAAGCTGTGAGGATCGACATCAGCATCGCGCCACAAAAGAGTCCACGAACAGCCCATTGCCTGACCGTTCAATCGCTGCACGGCAGGCGCGGTTTTGCGAGGCACTAGCAGAGCCAGCACCGCAAAAATCCCCAAAAATAGTAGAACCAAGCGTTTCAATCGGCAGGAAAATGTTTCCTGCGCCTTTTTTCACCGATGAAACCCATTTTGAAAAGCCTTAACTGGGTGTGGAATCCGCAGTGATGGTTAATCCCAACGGGTAGGAGTCCCCAATGTGCGTTCAGTGAATAATATTTCCCAACCCCAACGGGGTTGCGTCCCACAGGAAGACGGCAGACACAACCCCGTTGGGGTTGGAAGAATGATGAGGTGATTTTTTTCCCAGGGTAGCGGTGTTCCACCACAACCCTGGGCTCTGGGACACAACCTCGTTGAGGTTGAAAAGCCATACCATAAAGGCGTTGCATTCTCTGTGCGTTGTAGATGGCCGATCTCATCAAACCACAAACCTCACCAACCACGCAAATACTACGAATGTAGTAGCAATGCTGTCACGTCTGGTCCAGCGGCCGGGGGCGTGAGTGAGAAATTTCAGCAAGGCACCGGTGGGGCATCCGTAATGGCAATAGGCCTGTGGCAGAAACAACGCAGCAATCAGTCCGATGGTGAAAATGGCGGCGGGCAGAAATGCGATGAAGCCAGTATTCCAAATCTCGAACGGCTCGGCATGGGCGAAGGCGAGTTGCCAGCCGAGAATCGCCAATCCCCAGATGATCAGCAGCGTCAACCACGGCAGATGCTGCAGTGAGCGGTGCAACCACGCAGGCAATGCCTTGCGCTTCTTCACGACCATGCCGAGCAGAGTTTGTGCGGCTCCGTGCGGACAAATGCGGCTACAATAGAAATTTTTTCCGGTAAATGCTGGCACCATCAAGGCAACGGCACTCAATGCCAACATCGGCAAGGCATTGCGCCAAGAAATCCCATGCCGCGCCCAACCGATCCATTGGTCTTGACCGACAAGCAATCCTAACGCAATCCCCGCCGCGATCGATATGAGCGCCGCGATCACTCGCGAGCGTTTGTCGCCACGCGTGCCTAACCAAATTCCTGCGCCGATCCACAGTGCCGCCACGGGCCATTGCCAAGGCAGGGCAGGGGAAGTGGGCGGCTGTTGCCAGCGCCGCAGCATTTCTACCACCGTTCCATACACCGATCGCACGGTGGTGCTCGCTCCGCTGACTAACAAAAACTCTGATTGATCCTCGCTGCGGGTAATTTCTTCGATAGACCGACCGCGAAAGCCATCGGCGTAGCGCAACTCGTCAGTCACATCGCTGCGGTAGGGCTCATTGTCACGACTGCCGAGCAAAAGCACACCTGCGATGCGTCCATCAACTCCAATGCCAATCAGCACATCACTGCTGCCCTGAAATCCCCGCTCTTGCACACCCATGCGTGAGCTATGCAGAACGTGGCCTAACATTTTCTCTCCCTGATGCACGGTGGAAATCCCCGCTCGGGGCGTATCAGCGCGTCGATCAGCTTGAGGGAACCATTCCTTGATTTGCTCGAGTTTCCAATCATCGGGAAAAAAGCGATCCATTCCTTCTGATCCAAAGCGCGCAGCGATGCCACGGGCAATGGTATCGCTCGTCAGCGAGGCTCCAGATACCAAAATCGGCTGTCCATAATCACCCAGTGCGGCTTCACCGCGCCCTTGCCACTGTTGCCAAAATGACACATCGCGGCGAACTTTTTCGACATGACCTGCGGTATCGGCACTGCTGAGAAAATCTACGGATTTCACCTTGCGTGCGGCATCGAGAACGATGGCAACCTCGGATGGTCCGGCGTAGCCGAGGATGCTGCGAGCTGCAGGATTGCTGCGGGTGACCCAGCCGAGCGTGGCGTATTCGGCATCGCGCACGGCATAAAATCCTTCTTCCGCCTGATCATCCATCAAGCCATCAGGGAAATGCCGCACTGCGATCACACGCAAGTCCGCAGGATCATCCTCGTCCGTTTTTTGGGAAAATGCCAAGGCCGCCATGGCCAAGGCGATCAAGCTCAAGCGGCACACACCGATGCCCCAGCGTTGCCAGCGGCGACGCCAAGGTGAGGGGGAAATGACTTTGCGTTGAGACATGGTAGCGCGGTGGAATACGTGCCCGTGACATTAAATATTTCGCGTAAGGATTTCCTCGATCGCCCAGGCCGCGTGCTCGGCAATGAGAGGATCGGCATCGATGCGCGCGACTTCTAGGGCTGGAAGATCATCGCGCGTGCCAACATTACCAAGGGCGATGCAAACATTGCGCAGAAAGCGATTGCGCTTGATGCGCTTGATCGGCGAGCGGGCAAAGACGCGGCGAAATGTTTCATCGTCGAAGCCGAGAAAATCGCTGAGCGAGTGCTCGAAAATTTCCGCGCGGGCATGAAATTGCGCATGCTGGGAAAGTTGTGCAAAACGATTCCAGGGACAGGCGCTGAGGCAATCATCGCAGCCGTAAATGCGATCACCGATGGCGCGGCGAAATTCTAACGGAATTGCGCCCTTGTGCTCGATGGTAAGATAGGAAACGCAGCGGCGGGCGTCGACACGATGTGGGGAAATGATCGCTTGGGTGGGGCATGCGGTGATGCAGCGGGTGCACTTGCCGCAATGATCGCCAAAGGGAGAATCGGCGACGAGGGGCAGGGTGGTGAGCAGTTCGGCGAGAAACAGCCAAGTGCCGTATTTTCGATGAATTTGCACCGTGCTCTTGCCGTTCCAGCCGAGGCCGGCATCGGTGGCGAAATCGCGTTCTAGCACCGGTCCGGTATCGACGTAGTAACGTTGAGTGCCGCCCAATGCTTGTAGCGCGAGATCCATCGCCTTTAGCCGATCACCGATCAGATCGTGGTAGTCATCATTCCATGAGTAGCGGGCGATGCGGTACTGATCATTGCCTGAACTACTACCTGGATAGTAATTCATCCCAAGACAAATCACCGCGCGGCAGCCTGGCAAGACCTCGCGTGGATCACAGCGGCGTTCTTGATTGCGCTCCAGCCAAGCCATTTCGCCATGCATGCCTTGCTCGACCCAGTGGAGGTAATCGTCAGCATGTGTGGCGCGATTTGCCGTGGCGATGCGGCAATCGTCAAAGCCACATTCACGAGCGATGGCGCGCACACGGGTCACCAGATCATCATTGATGGGCGCATTGCCGAGACTCATGATTGCTGCTGGGAAAAATAGTAATGCGCACTTTCGAGAATACCTGCGGCGATTTCGGTGCGATTGAGCCCCGCCACATCGATGACGAGATGAGCGCACTCACGGTAGAGCGGTGTGCGTTTTTCTAGCAAATCGGCAATGACTGCACGCGGGTTATCGGTTTGCAAGATAGGGCGGTCACGATTTTTTTTGGTGCGCTGGTAAATCGTTTCAGGGTTCGCACGCAGCCAAACGACGTAGCCGAGCTTGCGCAGGATCTCGCGATTTTCCTCACGCAGAATTGCCCCGCCTCCGGTGGAAATGACCGTGCTGCTGGGGTTTTTTTCTAACAAGTCTGCGAGCACGGTGGCTTCCAGATCGCGAAATCCCACTTCGCCGAGTTTGGCAAAAATTTCTGTGATCTTGCAGCCAGCGCGGGCTTCGATTTCGGCATCGGTATCGACCAACGCGAAACCTAAAACGCGCTTGAGTTCACGACCGATAGTGGACTTTCCACAGCCCATAAAGCCGATAAGTATGATGTTTTGGACTTCCGTCCCCGTCTGATTCATGAATGCAGTATGACAGCAAATCCATGAGAGGGCAAGGGGATGTTGCTGAGGAGCTTCTTGATTATTTCACAAAGAAAGAATCACAAAAAATCAGTAGCGGAATTTCCGAGCCGTATGAGTGGAGAGTATTTTTGCACCAAAGATGTTGTAGTTCTGCCCTTCAAGTCTTAGGTCTTATGTCTGATATTCTTGTGTCTTTTTCTAGAAGCTGGCACACTCTGCGGCGTGAGCGAGGAGCGAAAACAAATGCCGCAGTTGGATGGGTTGCGGGCCTTGGCGATGTTGGGGGTGATTTATCATCATTGGCTGCCGCAGTCTTGGCGCTTTCATTTTCCTACGGAAGCGGGCCTATTTTTGTTTTTTGTATTGAGCGGATTTTTGATGGCTCAGGGCTTGTTGCGTGAGCGCGAGGTGCTACCGAAGGCAACGATTTTGAAGCGTTTTCACGCCAAGAGATTTCGGCGCATTTATCCTGCCTACTATGCGGCATTGTTGTTGGCCTTAGCACTGGGGGTGCGTGAGTTGTGGGAGCATCCGTTGTGGTGGTTGTTGAATGCGCAGAATTTTTTGATCTTAGATTTGGGCTACTGGCCGCCTTCGGTATCGCATTTTTGGACCTTGGCGGTGGAGCAGCAGTATTATTTGGTGTGGCCTTTGGTGTTGTTGTTTGTGCCGCGACGATTTTTGATGGCAGTCTTAGTGTTGCTCTGTCTGTGCTCGCCGTTGGTGCGTTATTCGTCGGATGCCGGCGGATGGCTATCGATGGATTTGATCCCATGGGGTTTGCTTGATGATTTCGCGTTAGGTTCCTTGCTGGCCTTGCTGATGCATCAGGGCATGGTCTTTCCACGACGTTGGTTGGATCTGCTTGGTTGTGTGGCTTTGGTGGGTTACGGCTATCTTTACATTTCGTGGGAAATGCATGGTGCCGTGCCGTTGTGGTGCCATCTCCAGCAGACCTTGTTGGCGGTGGTGTTCATGATGGTGATCTCGCGTGCGGCAGTCGGGCGCTGGGGAATTTTTTCCCGTATTTTAGAGCATCGGCATTTGGTGAAACTGGGTCAGGTGTCTTATGGCATTTACTTGTTTCATAACATTGCGCCACTGGTGGTGGGGAAATTGTTCTGGTTTTTGTGGGACGAACGGATTCCGGAAAATCTCGCGATTATACTGCGCTTGCCGTTTTTCATCGTCGTAACGTGGGGGTTGGCATGGTTGTGCCATCGCTACGTGGAGCGTCCGTTGACGGCGCGTGCTGGACGGGTCAAATCTGTTGGCGCTAGCGAGAGGAGTTGATTTTTTCACTATGCATTTGCCACATCGGCTGAGTTTGTGATAGTGAATCACGAAAGAATATTCCCGTGCCTCCCTCGATTGCTCAGTTCTTGTTGTTCGGCCTCGTTGCATCGATGATGCAGTGTCTCGCCATCGGTGCGATGACGGTCGCAGGCAAGGGAGCATCGGCTGTGCAAGATGAGGCGGGGATTTTCGCGCGAAATCCTGAGCTGAGGCAGAACATGGAGCGAGCGTTTGAGCAATTGGCACAAGAGCATCGATTTCACTTTCATTTTATCACCCGTAAGGATTTGGCGGGAGAAAGCATCAGCGTGGTGGCGCGCGGCTTGTGTCATGAAATCGTTGGTGAGCGTGCGGGTTGTTTGTTTTTGTATGAAGAGAGCACGACGCATCTACATTTGTCGCCGCCCGTGAATTCGGTCCGAGCGGATAGCAATGATCCCTTGATCAGTCCGCAGTGGATCGAGAAAGAGTTTTTGTTATTGAGTGAAAAAATTGCCAAAGACAATTCCGGGATTGCGCCGGATGAGTATTGTGCAGGAGTCGCGTAGGGAATGGTGGCGCTATTGCAGAAGGAACTACTGCTGCCGCCTCGCGAGCGTTCATGGACAGCTTTGAGCGTCGTGTTAGCCTTGTTGGTGCTGGGTTTTTTGTCGTGGTTGGCGATAGCGCGGCGCAATGAGCGCGAGCTGGCGCAAATGCGTTTGGAGTATGCGTTTCCGGCATCTAACAATCAGGCGCGGCTTTTAGCGAAATGCGGCGGAGGTGTGCAGTCGGTGCGATCATGGGGGGCGAAAGCTGTTGTACCATTGCGTGCCGAGCAGGTTGAGGGTTTTTTCCTGCATGCCACTTCTTCACAAGGAAAGGCGCGAAAGAAATTGATAGGCAAAGCAACGATATTCGATCTGCTATGTCGCATTCGCAATGGCGATGAGAATGAACAAGAGGTATGCCGCAAGTATGATCTCACGCCGCGGTTTTTGGCGAAGTGGCGTGAACATTTTGGCCCGCAATTGGAGCTATCGCACAAGGAGGAAATCGTCAAAGACATCAAGCGTGCGTTATCGTTGATGATTGATGAAAAAATCACCATCTTGCGAGCTGGAATTGATGAGGATCATGACCATGATCCCTCTGTAGAAATGATCGCGCTGATTAAATCCGCGGTGTCTGAGGTATTACGCGATAAGATGCATGCGCAAAAAATTCATCCCGATCAACTGAACGTTCTCGAAGAGCGGGATGAGAAAGGAAAACCGGTGCCGAAGACATTGCCGGTGATGCCGATTTGATCAGTGATGCTTAGTTTTTCTCGATCACTTTGAGCACGTCAGCGGCCTGTTGATCGGTAGCGGCGGCGAGATCGCGCCAGACGAGTTTGCCGTCAAGAAACAAAAAGGCCTGGCGTTTGGCAAATCCTGCGAGGTGAGGCACGCCGAATGCGTCGGCGACTTTTCCTTCTTTGTCGGCCAGCAAGGTGAAGGGCAATTTGTATTTGTCCGCAAAGGCTTTTTGCGCTTCCACGGAATCGAGGCTGACGCCAAAAACTTTCACACCTTTTTCGGTGATGGTTTCATAGGCATCGCGCAAGCTGCAAGCCTGTTTGGTGCAGCCTGGAGTATCTGCTTTGGGATAGAAATACACCAGCACATAGCCTTTGGCAGCGGTTTCGGCGAGTTTGACTTCTTTGCCGAGTTGGTCAACACAACTGACGCTTGGCACGGCGGCACCTTCGGCAATGGGTTCGGCGGCACCGGGAAGGGTGATGCCAATAACGGCAGCGGCAGGAGCGAGAAATTTAAGAGGATTCATCGCGGCCAAACTCGCACAGACTCACAAAAATGCAAACGGCTATTTTTTATTGGACAAAGTCGGTGTTTTCGTACAATCTCCGCGCCCCGCAACGGTGTAAGCTGTTTCGGAACACTCACGATGGCAGAGTAGCTCAGTGGTAGAGCAGAGGACTCATAAGCCTTTGGTCGGCGGTTCAAATCCGCCCTTTGCCACCATCGTGAGCTTTTTTTTGTACTCGTGTCTCGAGGCCATGGAGCAGCCACTTTGCCACCATCGTGAGCTTTTTTTT
>JBIIAI010000070.1:0-14955 GCA_044239965.1 Akkermansiaceae bacterium | reverse complement strand
CTTTGCCACCATCGTGAGCTTTTTTTTGTACTCGTGTCTCGAGGCCATGGAGCAGCCACTTTGCCACCATCGTGAGCTTTTTTTTACTCGTGTATCGAGCCCACGGAGCAGCCACTTTCGTATCATCGTGAGATTTTTTGTAATTTTCTGCGCGTGAGCTTGTTTTTTCGCTCAAGCTGGGGCTAGTCTGCGGCGCACATGTCCGGTTCCTTTGTTCATCTTCACCTGCATACTGAATATTCCACTCTTGATGGGATGACGCGTGCAGCGGATGTGGCCAAACGTGCCGCAGAGCTCGGCATGCCTGCGGTCGCCATGACTGATCACGGCAATATGTTTGGTGCGATCGAGTTTTATCAAGCCTGCCAAAAGGCCAAGGTGAAACCGATTCTCGGTTGCGAGATTTATTTATGCCCGACGACCAAGGAGGAAAAAAAGGAAATTCCCGGGCGTAAACGCAATTGCCACATGACCTTATTGGCGGAAACAAACACCGGTTGGGAAAACCTCACCAAGCTGGTATCGGTCGGCCATCTCGAAGGCATGTACTACGGCAAGCCACGCGTCGAACGCGCTGATTTGCGGAAATTTTCCGAAGGCATCATCTGCCTCACAGGCTGCATCTCGGGCCCGGTGAATGAATGGCTGCTCGCAGGTGATCGCGAGAAAGCCAAGGATACGCTTACGGAATTGATCGATATTTACGGCAAGGAAAATGTCTATGTGGAAATCCACAATCATCAGCTCGGGCCGCAGTTGCAGGTCTTGCCGCAATTGGTCGAACTCGCCCGCGAATTTGATCTCAAACTCGTCGCTGCCAACGACGTGCATTTCCTCAATCGCAGCGATCATGAAGCGCACGATGCGTTGATCTGCATTGGCACCGGCAAGCAATTGATTGATGAAAATCGCATGCGTTACACGCCGGAAGTGTATTTCAAGACACCCGAGGAAATGCGTGAAATTTTCCACGATTTGCCGGAGGCTTGTGATGCCACTGTCGAGATCGCCGAGCGCTGCAATGTTACGCTCAAGCTCGATTCGACCAGCTCGGAAAAATACCCGCAATTCGGTACTCCCGATGGTTCTCCGCGTGAAGAATACTTTCGCCGACTCTGCTACGAGGGCTTGGAACGTCGCTACGGTAAGGAAAAAGCAGCTGATCCCGAAGTGACGGCGCGTCTCGATTATGAGATCGACACCATCAACAAGCTCGGCTTTTCCTCCTACTTCTTGATCACTGCCGATTTCATTCAATGGGCGCGCGATCACAATATTCCCGTCGGGCCAGGCCGGGGATCCGCCGCGGGTTCACTTGTCGCTTACACCATGGGGATCACCGACATTTGCCCCCTGCGCTTCGGGCTTTTGTTCGAACGTTTCCTTAATCCCGAACGCGTGAGCCCGCCCGATGTTGATATCGACTTTTGTCAATCGCGCCGCGGCGAAGTCATCGAATACGTTCGCGACAAATACGGACGCCGCTCCGTTTCGCAAATCATCACCTACGGCACGCTCGGTGCGAAAAGTGTCATCCGCGACGTTGCTCGTGTGATGGGTGTTTCCTATGGCGAAGCGGACCGCATTGCCAAAATGATCGAAGCAAAGCCGGGCGTGACCTTAGCGAAAGAGTGGAAAGATAAACCCGAGCTACGCGAACTGGTCGATAGCTCCACCACGTATCACGAGCTCTGGGACTACGCGATCAAGCTCGAAGGGCTCGTCCGCAATACCGGTGTTCACGCGGCTGGTGTGGTGATCGGTGATCGCCCCCTCGATGACCATGTCCCGCTAACCCTCGGCAACGAGGGCGAGGTGGTGACGCAGTTTGACATGGGCGCCATCACCGAATGCGGTCTCCTGAAAATGGACTTCCTCGGTCTGAAAAACTTAACAGTCATTCACGACGCCGAGGAGCACATCCGCAAGCACATTGCTGATTTTCGTGTTGCCGATGTCGAGCTGGAGGATCCGAAAACATTTGAAATTCTCAATCGCGGTGAAACGATGGGCGTGTTCCAGTTAGAGTCTGGCGGCATGGTCGAAACTTGTCGCAAATACGGCATCGAACGCATCGATGACATCATTGACTTGCTCGCGCTTTATCGCCCTGGTGCGATGCAGTTCATTGATCAAATGATCGAGGTGAAAAAAGGTCGCCAAAAGCCGGTCTTCGAACATCCCCTGTTAGAGCAAGTTTCTGGCTCTACCTATGGCATCATGATCTATCAGGAACAGGTGCAGAATGCAGCCAAGCTGCTCGCTGGATATACGCTCGGCGGCGCTGACTTGCTGCGTCGTGCGATGGGCAAAAAGGACCCCGAGAAAATGGCCAAAGAGCGCAGTACCTTCGTTCGAGGATGCGCTGAAACCAACAACATCGGCGAGAAACTGGCTAACCAGATTTTCGACAAGATCGAGATGTTCGCTGGCTACGGATTCAACAAATCTCACTCCGCCTGCTACGGCCACATCTCTTACTGGACGGCCTATCTCAAAGCAAATCACCCGGTCGAATTCATGGCCGCCTTGCTTTCGAACGAAATCAACAACACCGATAAAATTTCCGTTTTCGTTGCTGAGTGCCATCGCATGAAGATCGAGATTTTGCCGCCCAATCTCAATAAATCAGGTCTGCGCTTTTTGCCGGAAACCACGCCTTCTGGTGCCGCCGCCATCCGCTACGGCCTCGCTGCGATCAAGAACTGCGGCGAAGGTGCCATGGCCATCGCCATCGAAGAGCGCGAAGCGAATGGCGAATTCAAATCGCTCGAAGACCTCGCGAATCGTCTCGACTCACGAGTGGTCAACAAGCGGATTTTAGAAAACCTCGTCAAGGCGGGAGCGCTCGATTGGGTCGGCGAAACTCGCGCCACCATGTTCTTGCGGCTCGAAGCCGTCGTCGCCGCCTCTTCCTCACTGCACAAAGATCGCGCCTCAGGGCAAGTATCTTTGTTCGACTCCGTGGACTTCGCGCCACCGGTGGCACCGATGAAAAAAGGCGAGATCCTCGAAGAGTGGCCCAAGGATGAACGTCTCGCGCATGAGAAAGAATTGTTAGGTTTCTATGTAACCGGACATCCGCTCGATAAGTTCCGCGGCTTGCTCGACTCCGATAAATTTTGCAAAATCGGCCTCGTCGATGATCTCGATACCAGCAACCCGCGCAATCGCTTTCCCTTCGCTGGGATGATCCGCACCGTTGAGTCGAAAATTACCAAGTCAGGAAAACCATTCGGCATCTTGGTGATTGAAGATTTCACCGGTTCCACCGAGCTCGTCATGTGGGGCGAATCTTTCGTGCCCGCGCGCGACAAAGGATTTCTCGAAGCCGGAAAAATCATCCGCTGCAAGGCATCAATCCAAGTCGATGATCGCACGGGCTCACGCCGATTGACCGGTTACGAAGTCGATGAACTCAAGCCGCGCATCGCCGCCAAAAACGACAAAGGTCCGGTGCAATTGACGCTCTGGACCAGCCGTCACAGCGAACACGATCTCCAAGACATACGCCACATCATTTCCGGCTACCCGGGCAAGGTTCCTGTGCACATTCATTTCCAGAATAGCTTCGGAAAACGTTGCACCGTCGAGCTTCCGGAGCTTTATCAGGTCAAGCGCAGTGATGAGTTACTCCAAGCACTGGACAAGTGGATTGAGGACTGAGTCCGCACAAGTAGCTATTCTTTTTGGTTGGTAAGGAGCCTGATTTTCGCAACGACATGACACAAAGGAATCTCGTTTTTTGCAATTTCCGAGCTAGTGTGCGTGTATCCGTTTCCGACACTTATGCGAATCTTCATACCACTCATCCTCTGCATCACGGCTCTCGCTGCCACGCTGGTCCAGCCCAAGAAAGACGCGCGTCGTCTCGAGGTGCTGTTTTTCGGTGCACCTACGGCGGCTCATCCCGGGCATGATCCGATCACGCGTTACCGTGTGGTCAAACGCAACCTCGGCACTGAGGGCATCAATTTCACCTATTCGGAAGATCCAGCCGTGGTGTTCAATGCGAAAACGTTGGAGCATTTCGATGCCGTGATGATGTATGGTAACTGGCAGCAAAATGGCCCGATGCCCGCCGATCAACTGAAGGCTCTTACCGATTACGTCGAGAGCGGTCACGGATTTTTGCCGCTTCATTGCGCTTCCGCTTGTTATGGTGGCTCACCAGAGTTCATCAAGCTCGTCGGTGGTCGTTTCAAGTCGCACACCGATGGCGTATTCGAGCCGAAAAATACAAGCGCTAAGCACCCGATCATCGATGGCTTTAAGAGCTTTTCTGCATGGGACGAAACATATGTGCATGACAATCATGGCGACGACCGCGTGATCCTGCAAACGCGCGAGCAAGAGCCCTGGACATGGGTGCGCAATCAGGGCAAAGGCCGCGTTTTTTACACCGCATCGGGCCATGATCATCGCGTTTGGGATCTGCCACAGTTTCAAGAATTGCTGAAGCGTGCAGTCTATTGGTCCGTCGGGCCCGAGGCCTATGGCAAACTGAAGGCTCTCGATCTTCCGAAGTTGGAGATGGAAAAAGTCGAGCTCCCTGGCTACCTGAAGCGTCAGGTCATCACCGAGGCGCAAAAGCCGCTCAGCCCCGAGGATTCGATGAAGCTTGCTCAAGTGCCGCCAGGCTTCGAGCTCTCGCTTTTCGCGAGCGAGCCAGATATCATCAATCCGATTGCTCTTTCTTGGGATGCGAAAGGTCGCTGCTTTGTGATCCAAACTACCGACTATCCAAACGATCTTCATGAAGGAAAAATGGGCAACGATAAGATTATCATTTGTGATGACACTGATAAAGATGGTCGCGCCGACAAGTTCACCACATTTGCCGATAAACTTTCGATCCCCGCATCACTCGTATGCGTCAATGGCGGAGTGATCGCTACCAACTGCTCGGAAATCCTGTGGCTGAAAGATACCAATGGTGACGACAAAGCCGATGTTCGTGAAACTCTCATCAGCGGCTTCGGCACGGGTGATACCCACGCTGGTGTGTCCAATCTCCGCCTCGGACCCGATGGCTGGATCTACGGCACCGTCGGCTATTCTGGCTTCAACGGTCAAGTTGGTGGCGAAAATGTCCGCTTCTCCTCTGGCGTTTTCCGTTTCCTTCCTGATGGCTCGAAGTTGGAGTTCCTGCAATCGACCACCAACAACACTTGGGGCTTAGGATTTACGGAAGACTATGATGTGATCGGCTCTACCGCGAACGGAAATCCTTCGTGGCAGCTCTCGCTCGCCAAGTCGCTTTACGACAAAGCAGGTGTGGCTCAGCCCAAAACTCCGCGTTGCGATGATAACCCGATCTTCAACCCATCCTCCGCCGACATCCGTCAGGTCGACCAGTTCGAGCGCTACACTGCTGGTGCCGGTCATGCCGTCTACACCGCACGCCGTTTCCCTGAAGAATATCACAATTCGATCGCGTTCGTGACCGAAGGCACGGGCAAGTTGGTCGGGCAGTTCCAACTCACCACCGAGGGCTCCAGCTTCGTCGCCACACAGTTGCCGAACAATCTCTACAACTCTGCCGATGCTTGGTCAGGCCCTGTCTTTGCTGAAACTGGTCCCGATGGTGCCGTGTGGATCTGCGATTGGTATAACTTGATCATCCAGCACAACCCGACGCCGAACAAAGCGTCCGCAGGCATCGATGCCAAAAACGGCAAAGGAAACGCTTATGAGACACCCGTGCGCGATAAACGCCACGGCCGGATCTATCGCGTCTATCCAAAGGGTAGCAAAAACGATGTATATCCTGCTTCCATGGCCGATGCCGCTAAGCATTCGAACCAATTCTGGCAATTGCAGTCGATTTGGGCGCAGAAAAATTTCACCCGCTCACCCATTGGAGTTAGCACAGAGCTTGTTGCCTCCTCGTCCAATCCCGAGCGTCAAAAACTCGCCGACTTGGTGAACATTGCGAACAAACCAGCCGCCGCAGACACAGGCAAGAAATTGTATGATTTCCTCACTGCGAACAAACAACTTCACAAAGACCCCGTGATGCTAGACGCTTGGCGCATTGCCGCGCGCATCCATGCCGATGCCGTGCTCGCCGCCGCACCAGCTGCTAGCACGGAGGTAAAAGAGCCGGAGCCAGTCAATGTGATGAACAACGGCGATATGGAACAACATGCTGGCACCTTGCCACGTGGCTGGAAGCCCAACGTTTATAATGGCGGACAGTCGGCATTCACCATCGATCCAACCGGTGGTCGCAACGGCAGTTCCGCTCTCAAAGTGGTCTCCGAGCAACCATCCGACAGCGGCGCGATGCTCGATATCCCCGTGAAACGCGGTGCGCGATACAAACTCGGTGGCTGGATCAAAACCGACAAAGTCGAACTCCGCGGCGGACGCGGTTCCATGTTCAATGTTCATGGTCGCGATGGCACCACCCAAGCCGTGCATGGCACCAAGGACTGGACCGAAGTTTCCACGACCTTCACCGCGGAAGAGGACCAAGTCACCGTCAACTGCCTCACCGGTTCCTACGGTCAAGCGACCGGCACCACATGGTTTGACGACGTGTATCTGATTCAACTCGACGGCGCTGGAACAGGTGACGAAATCGCCGACCTCCGCAAATGGAAAGCCTCCAGCAATGCTGCGCCCGAGGTTGCCAAAGTGCGCAAGCACAAGCCCGATGCCGAGGTGCATAAGCGCGGTGAAGAAATTTATGCCAAAACTTGCATCGCTTGCCACCAACCTGGCGGCGTAGGCCAAGAGGGCATTTTCCCACCACTCGACGGCTCCGACTGGCTCACTGCCGATGGCTCACTGGAAGCCAAAATCGTGCTCAAAGGCCTGCAAGGAAAAGTCACTGTCAACGGCAAAGACTACACCAACGTCATGCCACCGCACATCGATCTCAACGACCAACAAATCTCCGACGTCCTCACTTTTGTGCGTCAAACCGGAAAAAATGATTTGCCCCCTGTTACGCCAGATCTCGTGAAAAAACTTCGCGAAGAAAACAAAGACCGCGTCCAACCTTGGACGGCTCAAGAACTCGGTAAATAAGTTTCCACATCATTTTTTCTCAATTCACCGGCTGCTCCCTCATAAGGATCAGCCGGTTTTTTTGGCGAGTGTTGCGTTCTCTGGGCAGATTTTTTATATTCTCGACCCTTGGTCAGCGATTGAGTGTCTTCAGAAAATGATACTGAAAATGATTTCATTGGTGCCGATGGCAGTTCTCGTTAGTTTAGGATTTTCTTCCCAGCTGTGCGCACAGACTTGAAAGTCCGAGACTGGATTGTGAGCAGCACAACAAGTTGCGCCTCTGCGATCATCTGTCGGATTGATTGAAGACAATCAGAACAAGATCCCCGATCCGCACGCTATTGCTCCGTGATCGCGAAAATGCCATAGACAAATCGCGCTTGTTCTGTCGATATCACTTTCGTCACCTGCTATGTCGCGCGGGGGACTCATCGACATCGCCACACGCATGACTACTCCATCCCAAACACCGCCCGCAGTTCCCGCGAATCTCGCCCTACTCGAAGCGCAGGTCAAAGCCTCTTCCGAGTGGATTCAGCCACTGCGTAAGGAAATTGCCCGCTATTTGATTGGTCAATCGACACTGGTGGACCGCCTGTTGATTTCCTTGCTGGTCAAAGGTCACATTTTGCTCGAAGGCGTGCCTGGTCTCGCGAAAACTCTCGCGCTGAAAACTCTCGCCTCGCTGGTGAACGCGCAATTTCATCGCATCCAGTTCACACCCGACATGCTGCCCGCCGACATCGTGGGCACGGAAATTTACGACCCCAAGGAAGCCAAGTTCCGCGTCAAGCATGGGCCTGTTTTTGCAAACTTCATTCTTGCCGACGAAATCAACCGCGCACCTGCTAAAGTACAGAGCGCCTTGCTTGAAGCGATGCAAGAAAAGCAAGTGACCATCGGCGAGCATACATTTCCTCTGCCGTCGCCGTTTTTCGTGCTCGCCACGCAAAACCCGCTTGAACAAGAAGGCACTTATCCCTTGCCCGAAGCTCAACTCGACCGATTCATGATGAAGGTCATCATGGATTACCCGACCGAAGACGAAGAAATGCTGGTGCTCGATCTCGCAGGCACAACCGAAGAAATGCCGGTGCCACAGCCGATGGTCAGCCTTGATGCGATCCAACAAGCACGCAAGGTCGTGAATGCCCTGCACCTCGATGAAAAAGTCAAACGCTACATCGTTCGCTTAGTTCATGCCACACGCCGTCCCGATGAATACGGCATCCCGCTCGCTCCATACATTCGCGTAGGAGCATCGCCGCGCGCGACGATCAATCTTGCTCTCACTGCTCGCGCCCATGCGTTTCTCGATGGTCGTGCTTATGTAACTCCACACGATGTGAAATCCATTGCGATGGATGTGTTGCGCCACCGCGTTACCGTCACCTATGAGGCCGAGGCCGAGGGCCTTTCGAGCGAACAAGTCATCACGCGCCTACTCAATGAGCTTCCCGTGCCATGATCCGAAAAAAGTCCAGCACGGTAACTACTGCAGCCGATGAAGCCCGCGCCGCCGAGATTCTCGGGCGTGTGCGTCGCATGGAAGTGCGCACCAATCGACTCGTCAACGACGCCCTCGCAGGCCGCTACGCCAGTGTGTTTAAAGGACGCGGCATGGATTTTGATCGCGTAAGAAATTACGTTGCTGGCGACGACGTGCGCACCATCGACTGGAATGTCACGGCGCGCACTGGTGAAGCGCACATTAAGGTGTTTACCGAAGAACGCGAGCTAACGATTTTATTGTTGATCGATATCAGCGGCTCGTCTGATTTCGGTTCGGTGGAGAGCTCCAAACGCGAACTCGCCGCGGAAGCTGCTGGCGTGCTCGCCGCATCCGCGATCCGCAATCGCGACAAAGTCGGACTGATTCTCTTTACCGATGAAGTAGAGCTCTACATTCCGCCCGGCAAAGGTCGCATGCACATCATGCGATTGATTCGGGAGACCTTATTCTTTTCGCCTAACAAAAAAGGTACGAATCTCACGCAGGCTCTCGACTTCGCCAACCAAGTGCTACATCGCCGCGCTGTGATCTTTTTGGTTTCCGACTTCTGCGTCGGGTCCCCCGTCGAAGAACGCTTAAAACCGTTACTGACAAAATTGCAAGTAACCAGCAGACGCCACGATGTGATTGCCGTATCCGTTACCGATCCACGCGAGGAATCACTGCCCGACATTGGCCGCATTTGCATCGAGGATGCCGAGACTGGGCAAGTCGTCGAGCTCGATACCAGCAAATCCCAAGTCCGCGAAAAATACCAACAACAGGCGCGCGCACGTCGTGAACTCACCGCAAACAAAATCCGCGCGCGAGGCATTGATTTGCTCGAATGCATGAACGGCGAAAACTGGATGCCGCAGCTCATGAGTTTCTTCCTCAAACGTCGCCAGCGCTCGGGCTAACAAATATTTTTTCGACACCTACAATGGCTGCATTTCATCCACAATCCGCATCACCACTGATCACGCAACTGCGTGTGATGAGTTGTGCCTTGCTTGTGGCTTTGCCATCTCTCGCACAGACCGCACCTGCTGCTCCAGAAGAAGACATTCGAGGCCCACGCGGACTGATCGAAATCCCTAGCACTCCTGCTGCCGATTACCGAGCATGGTGGATTGCCGCAGGCGTATTGGTTTTCCTCGTCATCGCTTATTTCGTGTGGAAATGGTGGAAAAAAGCCCACACCCCACCGACTGCAGAGGCAATCGCATTGCAAGCGCTGAAAAACGTGCCGTTCGATCGTCCCGATGAAACATTTGCCAACGAGGTTTCCGCCATCCTTCGTACCTACATCCAAACCCGCTACAGCATCGCCGCTACTCAACGGAGCACGGAAGAATTTCTTGCGGAAATCACTGCCGACTCAACGCTAGGAGCGCATCAATCAAAACTGCGTGATTTTTTGCGATCGTGCGACCGCGCCAAATTTGCCAATTGTCCTTTATCGTCTGAAACGCGAAAAGACCTCGTTGATCATGCTACTACGTTCGTAGTAGAAACATCACAACCCACACCCGCCACCGCATGACGAGCTCGCTGCAATTCGCCTATCCGTGGGTTCTCACCCTCCTCGCCTTCGTGCCCTTGATGGCATGGTGGAAAGGCCGCTACGGACGTCCTGTGGCATTGCGCATGCCGAGCACGGATGACGCGATCCATGTCGGCGCGCGCAGCCGCTCACGCGTCGGCGGCATCTTGCTTTCCTTGGGACTTCTCGCTCTCACCTTGCTGATCTTGGCTCTCGCACGACCACGCCTCGTCAAAGGCTCAACCGAAGTCGAATCAAGCGGGATCGACATCATTCTCACACTCGATGTTTCGGGCTCCATGGAAGCCCTCGATTTCACCTTGAATGGCAAGCAGGCCAATCGCCTCGAAGTTGTCAAGGATGTGGTAGGTAAATTTGCCATCTCCCGCCCTGATGATCGTCTTGGCATGGTTGCTTTTGCTGGTCGCCCTTATCTCGCAGCACCACTGACACACGACGAAAACTGGATCGTTAGTCGCTTGCGCGATGTGCAGATCGGCCAAGTCGAAGATGGCACCGCGATCGGTTCCGCGATAGCATCATCGGTCGATCACCTCGGCAAATCTGACGCGAAAAGCAAAATCGTCATTCTCCTCACCGATGGCGTCAATACCAGCGGCTCAGTCAACCCGCTCACCGCTGCGGAGGCAGCCAAGGCACTGGGTATCAAAATTTACACCATCGGCGCAGGCACCAATGGCGAGGCGCCTTATCCCGTGCGTGGATTTTTTGGCACACAAATCCAAAAAGTGAAGGTCGAAATCGATGAGAAAACACTCACCGCCATCGCTGACTCCACGGGAGGAAAATACTTCCGTGCCACCGATACCGATTCGTTAGAAAAAATCTACGCCGTCATCAACCAACTCGAAACCACCGAGCGCAAGCTCAAGAAATACGAAAACTTCGACGAGCTTTTCTTTTATTTTCTCAGCCCCGCGCTACTGCTTTTGCTAGTTGAATGGATTCTCCGTCACACCCGTTTCCGCCGCCTGCCATGACCGATGCTGCTCATGATCATACGTTCCAATTTGCTCAGCCGCTGTGGCTGCTAGCGGGTCTCCTCGTCTGCGTGCTGATCATTTATCTTTACCGCCGATTTGATCGCAAACGCGAATCCGATCTCGCGCAACTGGTGCATCCCCGCTTCCGCTCGCAATTGTTTGCCGCTGCATCACCCGCCATGCGTATGACCAAACGCATCCTGTGGATCTCGGCCATTTTTCTGATTTTCGTCACTCTGGCACGCCCGCAATATGGCTCTGATTTTCGCGAAGTAAAACGCCGCGGCATTGATCTATTGTTCGCGCTCGATACCTCACAAAGCATGCTCGCTGATGACCTCTCGCCAAATCGTTTGGAACGTGCTCGCCTTGGTATTATCGACTTCGTCAATCGACTCGAAGGCGACCGCATTGGGCTCATTCCTTTTGCCGGCAGTGCTTACGCTCTCTGCCCGCTTACGCTCGACTACGATGCCTTTCTCGAATCGCTACAAAGTGTTCGCACCAACATGATTCCTCACCAAGGTACCGACCTCGCCAGCGCCATTCGCGAAGCCGAGCGCTTGTTCAAGGAAAACAAAAACAACCAGAAAATCCTCGTGCTCATCACCGATGGTGAAGACCTCCAGGGTGATGTATTGAGCACAGCTCTCAAAGCCAGCGAAGAAGGCATGGTCATTTATACCGTAGGAGTGGGCAGCCCCAATGGCTCGACTATTCCTGTGCAATACAACAATGGTCGCCGCGATGTCATGCGCGATGCCCAAGGCCAAGAAATCCGCACAGCACTCGATGAAGCTACCTTAAAAAAAATCGCAGAATCTAGCAAAGGACTTTACGTTCCGTTAGGTCGCGGTGCTGAGGGACTCAATACCATCTACCAAGAAAAACTTCGCCTCGTCCCGAAAAGCGATGCGAGCCAGCGCCTCGAACGCATTCCGCTGGAACGATATGAATGGCCGCTAGCCATCGCAATTGCGTTGCTTCTGTTAGAATTCTTTCTTCCAGACCGCAGCAAAAAAAGCCGCATGGAATTTGCAGGCGTGCCACACTCGGCCGCACTTCTTATGTGCTGCCTCGGTTTTTTGACAACGATGAGTGAAGCCTCCACGGACAGTGTGAGTTACTACAATCAAGGCACGGATTCTTACCATCGTGGTGAATTCGCCCAAGCCGCAGATGCCCTGCGTGCCTCACTCAAAACACCCGATACGAGCATTCAACAGCGAGCTTATTACAATCTGGGCAACACCCTTTATCGCCACGGTCAAACATCATTGGAGAAGGAACCGAAGACTACCATCAAGCATTGGCAAGATGCTCTCAAAGCCTACGAAGATGCCATGGCACTCGATGACGCTGATGCCGATGCTCGCTACAATCACGAACTCGTGAAGAAAAAGCTCGAACAGTTGAAGCAACAACAACCGCAGGATCAAGAGAAAAAGGACGGCGAGAAATCTGACGAGCAGAAAGAGCAGGAGAAAAAAGACGAGCAGCAAAAAGAGCAAGAACAAGAGAAGCAACAAGACAGCAAGTCCGAGGAACAGAAAAAACAGGAACAAGAGAAGAAAGAACAAGAGCAGCAGCAACAGCAGCAAAAATCGCAAGACGGCGAGAAGAAAGACGAAGAGAAAAAGGAAGGCCAACAGGGCGAAAAATCCGAGGAGCAGAAGAAGCAAGAAGAACAAGCCGCGCAGCAGAAAGCAGAGGAAGGAAAAGATCCCAAAGATCAACAGCAACAACAAGCGCAAGCGATGCAACCGCGTGAGATGACTCAGGAAGAAGCCATGCAACTCCTGCAATCTTTGCGCCACGAAGAACGTCAGGTCATCCCGATTCCGCAACAGAATCGTCGCGATGGCAAAATTGATAACACCACGAAAGGAAAAACATGGTAAGGCATTTCATTCATTGGTTGCTGTTTTCCATCGTGCTCGCGATGTTTGTTCGTGCGGCAGAAGTCACTGCTACGCTTGACGCCACTCACGTCAATCCGGGCGATGCGGTGAATCTCACTTTTGAAATTAAAGGCGGACAAACGCAGCGGCCCAACATACCTAAAATTGAAAATCTCACCGTCCAGTTTCAGGGGCAAAATCAAATGGTATCGATCATCAATGGTCGCACGGAGTCTGTGCAATCGTTCCAATACGTCATCGGTTCACACATCCCCGGCGTTTACACAATCCCCGCGATTACGCTTGCGATCAACGGACAAAATTTCACCACCAAGCCGCTCACCTTCCACGTCGTGGGCAATGGTACTACGCCACAAGTTCCTGAGCCCAAAGCCGAAGACCCCGAGCGATTCGGCACTCTCACACTGGAACTCGCCGCACAACAACGGCAATACGCATACATCAGCGAAATTGCTCCCGTGATCATTCGTGCTTGGTTGCCGATGGATGCTCAGGTGCAACTGCGCAGCGTCATTCAACCCGAGAGCAAAGGATTCACTCTGCACAATGTTACCCAACAACCCCAGCAAAGTGTGGAAATGCGCGACAACAAACAATACCGCGTGCTCACTTGGTTTGGTGGCATTTCCGCAACCAAAGCTGGCAAGCATCCTGTTTCGTTAGCCATGAAAGCCACCGTTGCCGTGCCGGATGATAGCCAGCCTGCGCTGCGTCAGCGCAATCGCCCCACCATGAGAATCGGTGGAAACTACATCGAAAAAGAAGTCACTCTGAGCACCAAAGATCAAGAGATCGAAGTGCGCCCTCTACCAACCGAAGGCAAGCCAGAAAATTTTTCGGGAGCCGTTGGCGAATTTGAATTTGATGGCATTGAGATTCCTGAGCAGTGGAAAACAGGCGAACCGCAGAAAGTGGCGTTGCGCATCAAAGGCAGTGGCAATTTTGCCATTATGCAAGCACCGCCGCTCACGCCTGACGAACTCTGGAACACCTATCCCGGTGATGATCAGTTCAACCCGGGCGATCAGGCTTCTTTCTCTGGCAACAAAATTTTCCAATACAATGCCATCCCGCGCAAAGCTGGAAGCTATCCTGTGACATTCACGCTGCACTTTTTCGATCCTGATAAAGGGGCCTACCAAAGCATCCAATCACCGACAAAAACCATCACCGTCACAGGTGAAGACATGGTCGAAGAATCACAAGATAAAGCGCAGAAAAACGATCAAACCCCAGATATCGATCCCGCATCCATCCCCGCTCCCTCACGCGAGAATGATTCTGCCGCTCGCTCACTCAGCCAATGGCATAAAAGCGGAGCCTTCATCGTGCTGCTCTCATTCGCGGGACTGCTCACACTCGCCGGGCCGATTGGTGCGGTGATGCAATCACGAGTCAATGACCCGCAGCGCAAACAATCCATGGCAATCGCTCGTGAAATCGCCGCATCCACCAAGCTCACAGCGCAAGCATGGCAAGCGCAAGATACCGCGGCATACTACTCCGCTGCACGTCGAACCTTGCAATGGCATCTTTCCGTAGCATGGAAACTCAAACCCGAGGCCATCACTCTTGCCGATGTGCAATCGCGCTGCGCCACCGATTCACCCCTTGTTGCCTTTTTCCGCGAAGCCGACCGTTGTTCTTACGGGGCGCCTCCTGCGACCGATGACTGGAATGCTCTCGATGCCCGCTTCCAACAAGCCCTGCTTTCCTTGCCACGACCATGAGATTTTTCACCCTGATTCTCTTGCTTGTTTTCACGTGCCTATCTGAAGTGCGTGCCGAGAAGTTTGCCGACGCCCTAGCACTTGAAAAACAGGGCAAGCATGCCGAAGCTGCGGCTCAGTACGAAAAAATTCTCGCCCAACAACAAGCGAGTAGCTCCGTGCTCTTCAACCTCGGCAATTGCTACTATGAATCTCGTAATTACGGCAAAGCCATTCTAGCATACGAACGCGCCCTATTGAT
>JBIIAI010000223.1:0-4331 GCA_044239965.1 Akkermansiaceae bacterium | reverse complement strand
ATCGCACTCGGATCGAATCTCGGCAATCGCATTGCGCATTTGCAGGCGGCCCGCGATTTGTTGAAAAATCTCAGTGTGGCTGGCACATTCGAGCAGTCTCCAGTCTATCAGACCACGCCGGTGCTTTGCCCGGACGAGTCACCGGACTTTTTCAACTGCGTCGTCGCCTTTCAATATGCAGGCACGCCACAGCAACTTCACAATCAAACGCAGGGCATTGAGTTCCACCTCGGTCGCGATCGCAGTGCGGGCATTAATGCCCCGCGAGTCATTGATGTCGACATTCTCGCATTCGGCGATGTGACACACAATGACGGGCTCTTAGAAATCCCACATCCTCGCATGCTACATCGGCGCTTCGTGCTCGAACCACTCTGCGAAATCGCGCCAAAATTCCAACTTCCCGGCGATCATGTTACCATACTCGAACACGCGCAACACCTTGACTCTCAAGAGCCTCCGCTCCAAGTCGTGCAAGCACAATGGTGAAGTAGCAGGGCGAGTCAAAAAAAGTTTTCATTTTTTTCCTTTTCTTGTTGCCAAATCGGCGGGTCCTCCACTAGACTCCCCCCAGCATGAAAAAACTCTCGATTCTTGCCACGACATTGATCGCCCTGACTGGAATGGTATCCGCTGATATCCAAGCCCCTCCAGGCGCTGATTACACTTCTACACGCAAATTAGGCCGCGCTGTTTCCAACATTCTTTACGGAATCATGGAGATTCCAGAAGGCATTGTTCGCAAAACAGACACCTACGGCCGCAAGGCTGGCTGGTCCTACGGCGCAGTAGATGGCACCAACCGTGCATTCCGTCGCCTCGGCTACGGTTTCTACGAACTCTTCACTTTCACCTGCCCAACTTATCGCGGCACTTATAAGCCACCTTATGAGAATTGCGGTCAAGATGGTCGCATTGAAATGAGCCCTTCCCAAGGTTTGTCTGAGTTCCCACCCGAACTCGGTTTTGAGACATATTTCTCTCATTCCCGCACACAAACTTGGTAATTGCGGTTCGCAATCCATTTTTCCCAACCCGACTTGCCGAGCAGGTCGGGTTTTTTCGTGCTGACACACTTTTCTAACATTATTTACAAACAAATTCCGCTTTCATGCGTTATATCAATGTGATGCGTTCTCTTTCTCTACTTTTTCTGGCCTTATTGCTCTGCCATCCCAGCCCTGCTGAGACGCGTAAATGGCAAAGCAAAGATGGCAGCAAGTTCATCATCGCTGAATACATCAAGCATGATGCGCTCACAGTCACCGTCAAAAGAGCTGATGGAAAAATTGTCACCCTTGGGCGCAGGGATCTTCACGAGCAAGATGTGAATTTCCTCGCCACCCTTCCTGAAGGAAAAGAAAAAGAGAAATCCAGCAGCGGAGGCGCAGAAAAACAACAAGCTGGCGCCGTCATGGAAGAGACTGCGGTTTTTGACACACTCAAACTTGGTGATAGCCGAGCCGATGTGCAGGCGAAAATCAAAGCTAGCAAGTTGCTCGAGCTCACCGTCGATGAAATGTATCTCGGGCGCTTCGGCCTTAATGGCTCATATCGCACCAAACAGACGATTGGCGGACTGAAGTGCTCGCTGTATTTTGATTGGGATGGCAATGGGCTCCTCAAAGAATTGACCCTGCAAACCACCCCTCAATCGAGCAGTTCTTACAATGACTCGCTCAAAGATACTTGGGCTGAGTTGGCCAAACTGATGACCACGCTGCATGGGGCCCCTTTGCAAAAGGCAGACTTCCCTGCGGCGAACCAACTCGAAAATGACATATCGCTGAGTTCCCACTTGTGGCGTCTTCATGGCCGCGGCAGTGCTCTTCTCGGCACCTCCAAATCCATCGATGGCTACATGGTCAGCGTCCGCTTTACTACAGAAACGATTGAACCGGTCATTACAGAGAAGTAAATTCACGGCGTTGATCCCACCACAAAGGGCTAACTCTTAAGCTCTGAGAACTTTTTTTGTCATTGCAATGTATTTCTCAATCATTACAATGGTCGACGAAAAAAGCCTCATATGTTGACACGATTCATCACCCTTTGCTCGCTGCTCGTAATAATTCAGCTACAAGCACAAATCGTCATTTCCGAGTTTCTCGCAGACAATGTCTCGGGCATCAAAGATGAAAATGATTCACGCCAAGATTGGATCGAGCTGTATAACTCAAGTTCTAGTACAGTTAGTGTATCGGGTTGGTGGCTGACTGACAAAAGCACCAACACGGCACTTTGGCAATTTCCCAACGTTAGCATTCCCGCCAATGGAACCTTACTCGTTTGGGCCTCGGGCAAAGATCGGCGTATCGCTGGCCAGCCGCTGCATACCAACTTTAGCCTTGCGAAAAGCGGGGAATATCTCGGTCTCTACAAACCCCATGCCACCACCGGGCAACCAGAGCTGGTGAATGATTTTTCGCCCAGCTATCCTGCACAAGCAACCGATGTGAGCTATGGTCGGACTTTCGGTAGCACGACGACGACGATCTTGCCCTCAGGAGCATCAGGTAAATATAAATTCCCCACATCAACGACGATCTACAGTGGTACAAATTACGCAAGTGGTGAAATGGGTCACGGAGCCGTCACAGGATGGAACCGCAGCAACTCCTTCGATGACAGTGGCTGGACAAATTTCACCTCAGGCTTAGGCTATGATGCAAATGGATTGTTTTCCTCTTTGGTCAGCACCAACATCCAATCAACGATGCGCAACTTCAACAATTCGGTCTGCGTGCGCATGAAATTCACGGTTTCCAATCCCGCAGCCTACGATAGCTACAAAATCCGCATCAAATACGAGGACGGCTGTACCATGTTCCTCAATGGTGGCGAGAATGCGATCGCCAACTACGCCAATCCAACCACTCTCGCTTTCAACTCATTAGCCACGAATGCCCCTTCGAGCACTTGGCAACAATGGTCAGAAGTCAGCGTGCCTGCTAGCAGTATTGTCGCTGGAGAAAATCTGTTAGCCATTCAAGGTTGCAATAGTTCGACCAACAGCTCTGATTTCCTGATCCACCCCGAAGTTATCGGCATCAATAATCTCAGCCTCGGCAGTCCTGGATATTTTACCATTTCTACGCCTAATGCTCCCAATGGATCCAGCGCTAGCGGCCCCATTCTCTACAGCGCTCTCCCAGAGGACCCCTTCATCCCGCGCCCAACAGGCACGTCCGCCAGCCCGCCTCTCACCATTTCCGTTCGAGTTGTACAAACCGCTAATCCAATTTCTGTGGTACGTGTGATCCCCCGCATCATGTATAATGCAGAGCTCGCCGGCATCACCATGCTCGATAACGGCGTCGCTCCCGATCTCGTCAGCGGCGATAAAGTTTACACTGCGAACATCGCCACCAACGCGCTGACCTATGGCCAAATGCTGCGATGGCGCTTTGAAGTAGTCGACTCTGCATCCAATCTTACGAAACTTCCCGCCTACCTTGACCCCATCGACTCTCCGCAATACTTCGGGACTGTCGCCCAACGCAACGACCTCGCCAACACCTTGCTTCCCGTCGTCGATTGGTTTGTCGAAGGTGCACCCGCTACGGGCCCAACAGCTGCGGCATTTCGCGGATCCATGTATTTTCTCGGCTATTTCTATGACAACATCGGTCACGAAATCCATGGACAGTCCACTGCTGGCCTAACGAAAAAAAGCTACGATTTCGATTCTAACACGGGCTACCGTTTCCTATGGCAAGATGGACAAAACCGCGTGAAAGACCTCAATATGTTGAGCAATTATGCCGATAAAACGAAAGCGCGAAATACAGTATCGCAAGAGGTGATCGGCCTCATGGGGGCGCCCAACCATTTTTGCAAACCCGTGCGCATGCATCTCAACGGGGCCTTTCACGGAGTTGTCGATATGTTAGAAGATGGTGATGATCGTTTGTTAGAGCGCAACGGTCTCGATCCTGAGGGCGCTTTTTACAAAATTTATGCCGAAACCATGAGCTCGGCGCCAGAAAAAAAGACCCGCAAGACCGAAGCGAACACGGACCTGAATACTTTCACCACGTCGCTCGATCCCAATATCGCCCTTACCACTCGACGCACCTATGCCTACGACAATATCAATATAGCCGCCACCATCAATTACCTTGTCACGCGCCAACTGAATTCCGATGCCGACCACGGCCACAAAAACTACTACCTTTACCGCGATACCAATATCACCGGCGAGTGGATGCCAATCGTGTGGGATGTTGACCTCACACAAGGACATCAATGGAACGGCAATAACAATACCGGCGGGTATTTTAATGACTCACTCATCACCGACAATCCCCTCAACCGCCACAGCACCGCGA
>JBIIAI010000075.1:0-14421 GCA_044239965.1 Akkermansiaceae bacterium | reverse complement strand
AAAATGGCGGAGCGAGAGGGATTCGAACCCTCGGTGAGGTCACCCCCACGCTCCCTTAGCAAGGGAGTACTTTCGACCACTCAGCCATCGCTCCACGATAGTGTATTCGGTCGCGCGTTTGATACACAGAATTCATGCAGCTCGTCAACCATTAGCGAAGATTTTTTTGATTATTTTTTCCCATGCATGCTTCAGGTTGTTTGCTTGCCTAATTCTTTTCCTGTGCTTGACTCATTTCGTGATGCGACAACTTACGCTTGCGACCCTTCTAGTTCTCCTTACTGCTTGTGCAAAGGAGCCCAAAAAAGAAGAAGAGGTGAAAAAACAACCGAAAACTGAGACCACAAAATTGGTCGCACGCGTGCAGTCGCGTCCAGGAGGGAAGGATTTTGTATTACTAGAGGCGTATGGAAAATGGACATACGCCGATGGAGTCAATCTCTACAGTTATGGCGAAGGCGGCAGAACTGCGGCGTTAGTGACTAGCGGTGAAAAATTAGGCCAGTTTGTGGCTGCGGACCTCAAATCGGGGACCGTCGAAATCGGCGATGCCGTGTATCACCGCCCCCAACGCATCAATGAGGAAAATCCTCAAGCCGATGAAGTCGCTGCGATTCCGTCTGCGCCAACGGCTCCACCAATCGACACGGACTCTGCCGTGATTGAACCTGTGCCGGAAACCCTCGTTCCTGTCGATGGCAACCGTGGAAGTGCACTCAAGCCCGCTTTGCCAAAATGACAGGAAAATTAAAGCTCTTAAGGCAATAAACGTCTCACCAATTCTGGATCGGGCAAAGCGCAGGTGTCTGCTTTGCCAAACCAGCGAATGCGATTGCGTGCCACCGTGCGATAGAGCAGCTCGCGAACAGAGCGCGGCAACAACTTGGCAACGAGCAGCACTTTCCACAGGCCGCCTAGCGCGCGGAGCGATTCGAGAAGGGCATCGAAGCGATAAAAAACTTCCCCATCAGCCTCGCGACACACAACCATGGTGCCATCGTCAATGGCTGCATATTTACCGAATTCTTTGGCCGCTGCGGTTTCTCCTTGAAGTGGCGCAAAACGCAGGTGATCAAGCCGATCATATTTCGCAAAAAAGCGAACGGAGCGCGAGCAAAGCCCGCAGTCACCATCAAAAAATACGATCCATTTCATGGCATATGTCAGCCGACTTGCGGTTGGAAAAATGTTTGCATGCGACGATGCAGGTCATCATAGAAGCTCTTTTTCATCGCTTCCAATGCGGCAATTTGTTCGGCGGAGGAGTTTTCGCGCATGCTTTCTTGTTGGCGCATTTTTTCGGCAAATGCTTGCTCCATTTCGATCATCGAATCGAGAAATTCTCGTGCCGCTCGCGAATGCTCAACGCCATCGATCAACGCGGCTTCGAGCCGTTTGTTGCGCGTGACTGCGATCAAATTGCTGTTTGCCATTTGTGTCATGTAGCGCTTGTGGCTTTGCAAAAATGCTTTGTGCTCGCCCTCGAAGCTGACTTCATCGCGATCCAGTAAGGTATCGTAGGGACCCGACTTGGTGAAAAATTTCACGATCAAAGGGATGGTGTCGACCAACATGAATAGCGCAGTGAGAATCATGTAGGTGTAGTAAGCAAATTTTCCGCCCTCGCTTCCGGCCTCGAACAATTTGTGCAGCGCGAGCGTCTGCGTCAGCACGTCTTTTCGCGGTTCGGCGCGGATCGCGTCGATGGTAGCGCGCTCATCACCCGCCACACGGGCGAGTTCCTCTTGCACGCGCTTTAGTTCTTCCAGACGAGTATCGATTTGTTGTTTGATGGTCTGGCGCAGGTCATTTTGTTGCGTAGTAAATGATGCAGCTTGGTCGTTTTCCACTTTGCGTTTCAGATCGGCCACGCGATCGGCTTCGGCCTTGTTGGCGAGTTCGATCTCTTTCAATTTCGTTTCGAAGGTGGCAATCGCACCAGACTCCGCAGCACGAATCTGAGTTTCCAGCGCTTTTTTCTCAGCGGTGAGATGTTCTAACAAACCACCGAGACGTTTGGATTCCTCACGGCGGGGTTCGAGTTGGTCGGAACGGATCGAGCGTGCGCGCGGACCTTCGCCAGAAAGCCCCGAGCGTTGGCCATTGAGTTCTCGTTCAAATTCTGCCTGCCAAAAGCCGAGTTCGGTCTGCAACTTGGTGTATTGCGGGGTCAGTTCTGCCGACTGCGCTTCGATGGCCGTGAGACGATCGGTGAAAGGCTTGGTCGCCTCGTCGGTGGTTGCCTTAAGCTCTTTTTGTTGTTCTGCGGTGAGACCGGGAATTGCAGAATCGGCATCTTCGGTGTCTTGAATGATGAATTTCGCTTGGAACGACTCGTTCCATTTGAGGCGCTGCTCGGCGATCGCTTCTTCGAGGCTTGTGATATTCGTTCGTACTTTTTCCTTCGAAACATCGAACTTCGCACGGGTGGTTTCAATCAATGCTGCGCGCTCGGATTCGATCACCGAGGAAATGGTATCGCGGAACAGTAATAGCACCAAGGGGTGAGCGATGGTGATGCCCATGAGCATCGCCACCACGAAACGCAGTGCAAATTGTCCCATCTTGCGGATCGGCGACATGAACGGCCGATACGATGCGAGCAAGGCGCGGTCGATCGTCAAAATAATGAAGGCCCACACAGCGGCGACGCTGAAGATCACCCAGTTGTTTTCTGTCAGTGTCGACAAAGCATAGGCGCAAGCGATGAACGCAAAGGCACAAGGCACCAACACCGTGCAGCCAAAAGCAACATACTTGCGCTGCTCCCAGTTCGGGCATTGTTCCAAAGTCTCGGTTCCCGCTCCTGAGAGCCAGAAAAATGCCCGTTTGAGGGTGGTGGTATTCATGGTAGTATCTTTGAGTCCGATTTACGCGAAAAATTAAACCAATTATACAAAAAATCGGCGAATGGTGAAAAAACGTCGATGGAGCGAATTGATCAGACGCTAGGTTAGCTAAGGAGCGAAGACGCAAAGATCTTACTTCTTCTCCCGGCTCTTGATCAGAACGGCGTGCGCAGCTTTAGCCATTTCGCCTGCACCAGCGGTGTTAGGATGAACGCGGTCGGGGAGGAGTTCCGGTTTGTCGGCGAGGGCGGCGTGCATGTCGATGATTCCGAGTTTCATTTCCTTGGCCAGTTCATCGAGGCGCTTGATTTCCTCCAGCACATTTTTTTCATTGATGCCAAAATTGCCCGCACCGGGAACGGGGCAGGGGCGACAGATGAAAATTTCTGGTTTCGATTTCAGTGCTGCAAACGATTCGACCAAAGCGCGGTAATCGGCGACAAATTCCGCTTCGTGCTTCCAGTTTTGCGGTTTTGTGTCGTTGGTGCCGAGCATGATGATCACCACTTGTGGCTCGAACGCGAGAGCATTTTGGTAGGCTTTTTCTTTCCAATACGGGAAATCGCCTTTTTTGAGCAATGTCCTACCGCTGACGCCAAAGTTCCCGACTTTCCAGTCGTTGCCGAGCAGCTCTTGCAACTGGCTCGGATAGGATTTTCCTTTCTCGGCACCGCTGCCTTGAGTGATGCTATCGCCAATGCAGGCCACTCGTATCGGCTCCGAGTCAGCGGCTTGAAGAAATGCAGGGAAACAAATGGCGCTGACGAGCAGTCGCAGGAATATAACTTTTTTCATGATGAAAAACGCTACTTAAACCCGAAGTGAAGTCAATCCTGATTGATGCCATGTTTTGCTCATCGAACATTCATTCAAGGCGCAGCGAGCAATCATTGCGCATGCGTTCTTCGGGAGTTTCGACCCATAAAAACAGCGCCTTGACCGCATCGAGAAAACCGCCCGCCTGATGCTGTTCTTTTTCCAGTTCTAGCTCTACTAAATTCACGCGCCAGTGCTGTGCGTTGGTATCAGATGCATCGAGAACATCCTGCAACAAGACATCCATTTCTGCTTTTGTATGCTTGGTTAACAATTCTAGCTTCAAGCGCAATGCCTGTGAGCTGGCATGAATCGTCTCCAAGTTTGCGTCGAAGTTACTGGCTAACAGATTCCACTCGACGCGCGCAATCGGGTTCAAGTCCTTTGCTTGCTGGCGGATCGCATTCATGGATTCCACCAAGTGAACGTCTTCTGATTGGATCGATTCCCACGCGGCCAAGGCCTCTTTCAACTTGCTGGCATCGTTGCTTTCGATCACTTTTTCCATCTCATACACTAAGCTTTTGATGCGATTGAGCAGTAACTCGATGATGACCCATTGCTGATTCCACATCGTATTCCAGTCTGCGGCAAAGTTCTGTGCGATTCCTAGTTCGCGGGCGCGTCGGAGTGTTTGCTCGAATTCGGGATTCATCTGTTTCAAGCGCGCTGAATCCGTGCGAAATCCAGCTTCCAAGCGCGATAGTATACGAGTCGTTCTGTCATCATTCATAAGTTTTAGTTCTTTCGTTTGGGTAAAATGTTCGGCTTCGGATTCTTCCAAAGCTACAATTTTTTCGATGCGCAGGCGTTGATTTTCTGAGCCTGAAAAACCAGCAGTGAGAAAAATTTGGATGAGCTCCCATGCCAAAGCGGGGCCGGTCACAAAGCAACCCAAGCAGATCATGTTTAGTTGATCTTCTTCGACTCCACGATGTGCAGACCAAGAATCTTGAATCAAACAAGCGCGCACACCGTGAACTTTATTTGCCGTTACGGCTGCTCCGATTCCGCTGCCACAGAGAATAATGCCGCGCTCGACCGCTCCGTGACTCACCGCGCGAGCCAAGGGAATGACAAAATCGGGATCATCATCAGTAGTTTCGTTAGGATTGCCGAAATCCACAACCGTATGTCCCATTTGACAAAGACGAGTGGTGAGAAGTTGCTTCAGCTCGAGGCCGCCACGATCAGCCGCGATACCAATCAGCCTAGGTGCTTGGGGGCGAATGATCGTGAAGTGAGGCATAGCAATGAGTCGGTGCGATGAGTTGTCGTTGCGACGCGATCAACATGCTCGCATCCACAATCGAAAACTATCCCAAGGCTCAACTTCTGACCATGGGGCGAAACCCTACTAATCACTGCGCTGATCTCACAAAATCCACCACCAGGACTCGATGGTCGCTGGATTCGATAGTTTCTACGCCGGAGCGGACGGCTTTGAGAAATTTGGTAGAGTAAATGTGATCGAGGCGCATCAGTGGGAGTTTGCGAGGAAAGCTGTTAGACCAACCCGTGCCGGAGGCGAGATAGGCATCCTGGAAGTCTCGATCGAGCAAACGGTAGGTCGTGTCTTGCGCGGGCGCATTAAAATCTCCGCCAATGATGACGGCGTGGGTAACTGGCGTGGCAACGGTTTCCAAGGTTTGCAAAATGATGCCAAGCTCACGCCGCCGTGCGAGACGATTTGCTTTGTGCGTGCGCCAACACTCGCGCAACCACAGGCGTGCATCGGTGGCCGCGGTGCTGAGGTGGACGTTGACGACTTCGATCGATGAACCATTAGGAAGACCGACGGTGACTTGGTGATCGCGATAATGGGCAATGCGGCCATCACGTGTGATCGGCCAGCGACTGATGATGCCGCTGGTATCGTGAACGCGGTAATGGCCATTGCCGCCAAAAGCTTTTTCACAAATGCCTTTGACGAAGTAGGGATGAATTTCCTGCAATAGGATGATGTCAGCATTCCATGCAATGATGTCAGCGGAGGGATTTCCTAACGTGTAGTTTTTGCAATTGAGCGTGAGTACACGTATGGCTGGTTGTCCTTGCGCGGAGGCAACTACGTTTTTGGTGGGGGCTGCTTTTCCCAAGTTGGCGAGGACTTTTGATTCGTCGGCTCCGAGCAAAATGGTGATGATCCAGATGATCGAAACGATGAGCGAGAGGGGAGCGCGCAACATCAGCATGGCAGCACTGGAAAGTGTTAGGCCCAACAAGCCCCAGATCCATAGCGGGACAACTGTGAATGCCGCTAGGCTATCGGGTTGTCGAGAGTAACAGAAGATCGTCACTGCATGAAGCGCGAGCGACATGAGCACAAGAAGCCATCCGCTGTAGCGGCGGAAACGAATGCTTTGGTAGGTGATGGGTGAAAACACGGAGGGTGAGAAGCGGATGAAAAGCGAGGAAAACTCAAGAGTTTACCATAGTCCGCGGCGTCGCTTGCGATTGGAAAGGCACTTCGTCGAGGATACTGCGGACAAGATCGTTGGCGGTGAGTCCTTCGATGCGGGCATTGTATTCGACGACGATGCGGTGGCGCAATACGGCGGCTGCGACGAAACGCACATCCTCGAAGGAGGCGTGCGGACGCTCATGAATCAGGGCGCGGGCTTTGGCTGCGGAGGCTAATGAAAGCGCGGCACGGGGCGATGCTCCATAGCGGATGCCGCGTGCTGCTGTCGATTGACCGGGGTGGGTAGCATCGACCAAGCGAGCAATGTAGTTGGCCACGGGCTGGGGCAGAAAAATGCGGCGCACGAGATCCAGCACGGATGTGAATGTCTCGATGCTCATAATCGGCTCCACTGTGGGATCGGTGCCGAGTTCGCGCTGTGACACAATGCGCTCCAGAGTGGCCACATTGTTGCGGGTGACTTCGAGTTTGAAAAGGAAGCGGTCAAGCTGAGCCTCGGGCAAGGGATACGTACCTTCGAGTTCGATCGGGTTTTGCGTCGCGAGCACGAAAAACGGCGCAGGCAGCGAATGCGTTTTTCCGAGAACGGTGACGCGGCGCTCTTGCATCGCTTCTAGCAATGCGGACTGCGTTTTGGGCGATGCACGGTTGATTTCATCAGCAAGCAGAATATTGGTGAAAAGAGGGCCTGGCTGGAAGACGAACTCGCGGTTGCCATTGACTTCTTGCAGCACGGGGTTGCCAGTGATGTCACCGGGGAGAAGGTCGGGCGTGAACTGCACTCGCTTGGTGTCGAGGCGCAGCGAGCGCGATAGCCCTTTGACCAACTCCGTTTTTCCGAGGCCTGGTAGACCTTCGAGTAAAATGTGGCCGCGGGCGAGAACACCCGTAATGACCAGATCGACGAGTTCTTCTTGGCCGAAAAGCACTTGATTGAGAGACTGACTGAGCGAGCGGATGTGCTTTGCGGCATCGGCAACTTCGGTTTCGGTAGCGTGTGACATGGGAGTGAGTGAAAATGGTTAGTCGAAAAATTTCTTGAGAGCTTTTTGTTCGTTCGGGTCGAGTGATTCTTTCCAGACGCGATCACCGCCTTTTCCGGTATCTGAAACATCGCCACCGCCGCTCACTTTGCTGGCTGAGGTATCGATGTCGTGCTTGCCGTCTTGCAATTCTAACAGATCGCCAGGAAGCGCTTTGGATAGATCTCGTGATTGTAAGGCCTGATCTTTTCCGGTGTTCAATTCTTTGCTGGCTTTTCCTAACAAATTGGGGTCATGCCCGGGGCCTCGACTCACGCCGCCTTTGCCGGGTTTGTCACCGCCTTCTTGTCCTTCGCCTTCGCCCTGGCCATTTCCTTGGCCATTTCCTTGGCCTTGCTTGTCGCCTGGGTGAGTGCCATCGGCGAGCAATTCATCGGTCCAATCTTCGCCTTCACCCTCGCCTTCTCCTTCACCTGGGCTTTGCAATTTTTCCGCATTTTGCTGCATGTTCTGCTTGAGTTGCTGCATCTGCTCGGGAGTGAGCTGGCCGAGTTTTTCGGGATTGAGGCCGTTGAGTTTTTCCATTAGGCCGGGGTTGGGCTTCATGGCTCCGTTTTTCATCGATTCCACAGCTTGGTCGAATTCGTTGGCGAGACGCGCTTTTTCCGGCTCGCTCATTTGCGGATTTTTTTGCAAGGTCTCAAGCGCTTTGGCGGCTTGGTTCATCGCACGTTCGAGTTTTTGTTTCTCGGTCTTGTGCTCCTTGCGCATGTTGTCCGTGGCTTCGAGCGATGAGTGGCTGAACCAATCTTGCGGGTCCTCAGCGCGAAGGTCTTCGATTTTTTTGCGCACTTCCTCGATGTATTCTTCATCGACGATTTTTTCTTCTTCGAGCTTGTTGAGTTCGGCTTCGGTGCTTGCCCAAGCTTGTGGTTCGTCAGGAACCTGTTGGCTCGCGTTGGCTTTTTGAATCGGGATCAAAAACGATGCTGTCAAGAGCAGCAGTGCGGCGAGAGGGGCAAGCACGACACGTTGCCAATGCCAACCCAGACCGGCATGGATTTCGGCCGGAAGAGCTGGCCATGGGGCGACTCCTGCTTGCGCGGCGGAGAGGGCAGAACGCAGACGCATCGAGGCCTCAATGCGGACCAATGCTTGCTCGGGTGATTCAAAGCGCCGACGCATCAGCCACCAGGTAACCAGTGCGGCGATCACGAGAACGGCTGCGAGCGCAGATCCATAATGCCACAGCGGACGCAAGGCATCGTGGCGGCGCATCAACAGAATCGCGGCGGTGCCAAGCAATCCCGTGAGGAGCAAGGGCGCGGAAAAGCCCTGCATCCACCAGGCGAAATTCACCTTGCGGGCAACACGACGCCCTTGTGCAATCCACAGTTGCTGCGTTCCTGTTTCCTTGCTCATCGCAGGCAATTGTAGCAGCTTTTTGGGGGAGGGGAAGCGGGAATCTTGAGCGGAAAAAAGTTTCAATTGTGAATCAAATACACGAAATGCTGAAAAAAGTGCATTTTGTGGTTGACGGTCGCCGGGTTAAATGCTGTTTTTCCAGCACCATGAACTTGATGGCAATACAACAGACGGTGCTTCGCATGCGGAGCAAGGGATTTTTGGCAATGGCCATGACTGGCGCGCTGGCCTTGGTTTTCTCGGCGTGTTCGAGTGGGCCAGGAGTTTACGCTCCCATGAATGATTCGAGAATGCCAAACGCTTCAGTGGCATCACCGAAACTCAGCAAGGCTCGTTCCTCTGATAATGTTTCCTCGGGTGAAGCGTTTGCCAAACCCGCGAAGGAGCGGCCTGGCTTGGCGACGACTTGGGGCAAAACGATAAAGCAGCCCGTGGGTAATTTGCGCTTTACTCGGGCGAGCAACGGACCGGTGGGCGTCGATGCGATTTTTTACAACAATCACGAAGGGCTCGAAGCCATGGGAGCCAAAGACATGAGTGTGAATGCGATGCAGACAGCTGCGGGTGGCATCATCGAGTGGGGAATCAAAGGGAGTATCGGGATGCTTCCCGCATACAAATCGTGGACCCCTGGAGGCTACCGTCGCTTCGCTCAAGGATCACACGGTGCAGGCTATAGCATTGTCGTGAAAAATGTCTGCAAGTGCCGTGTGCAAGTGGTCTTGAGCGTGGATGGTCTCGATGTGCTCGATGGCAAACCGGCCAGTGTTTCGCGTCCCGGTTATGTCATCGAACCTGGGAAAACGTTAGAGATTAAAGGTTTTCGCACCAGTTATGAAGCTGTGGCGGCCTTTCAGTTCAGCAGTGTTTCGCAATCGTATGCAAATTTGCGACACGGTGATACGCGCAACGTGGGCGTGATTGGTCTCGCGGCATACACGGAAAAAGGAGCCGATCCTTGGACATGGATGCCGAGCGAAGTGCAACAACGCAGCACCGCGAATCCTTTTGCGACAGCTCGTTAATTTACACCAAACGATATGAAAATTGTTCTATCGATTTTTCCGATGTTGTTTCTAGGATCATCGTGTGCATGGATGTTCCAAAAAGATCCACATCCGAATTTGACGGAAGTGCAAATGCGGACGCAAGCCAACGTGAAAATATCTGAGCGAAAAGATCCCGAGCCTCCAGATGAGAAGCGGACTATTGCAACGCCGTCCACCAACTACCCGACGGCCGTCGTCATCCCTGGTCGCCTAGGCATGGTGTTCAGTCCTTACAACAATCGCGTAATCGACTGCATCGGCATGCGCTCAGGTTCATTGGTCATGGACCCGCAATATCCGAAAGAAGAGAAAAAATGGTTTTTTGTGCCCTGAGGATTCTTGGAAATAAAAAAGCGGAGTCACGCAACGACTCCGCTTTTTTTCATCGATCAGCAACCGATCAGAAAAAGATCGGAATCAACAAGATCGCGACGATGTTGACGACTTTGATCATGGGATTGACTGCGGGGCCTGCGGTATCTTTGTAAGGATCGCCAACGGTGTCGCCGGTGACGGCAGCTTGGTGTGCCATCGAGCCTTTGCCTCCGTGATTGCCTTCTTCAATGAATTTCTTCGCATTGTCCCAAGCGCCACCTGCTGATGTCATGGCGATGCCAACAAACAAACCGGTGACAATCGTGCCAACCAAAACGCCACCCAGCGCTTCTTTGCCGAGGAAAGGGATCGCGGCGACGGCAACGACAAAAACGACGGGCAACAGCGCGGGCACGATCATTTTTTTCAGTGCTGCTTTGGTCACGATATCGACGCATTGTCCATAGTCTGGTGTGCTTTCACCCGTGAGAATTCCCGGAAACGCTTTGACTTGGCGTCGCACCTCGTTGACCACAGCACCTGCCGCACTGCCGACAGCATCCATGGCGTAAGCTGTAAAAATATAGGGCAGCAAGCCACCGATGAACAATCCGATGATGATGCTGGGATTGGTGAGATCAAAATTTAGCGTCACGTTCGGCAAATGTGCTTTCAATTCCTCGACGTAGGAACCGAAAAGAACCATCGCCGCGAGACCTGCCGAGGCAATGGCGTAGCCCTTGGTCACGGCTTTCATGGTGTTGCCTACGGCATCGAGCTCGTCGGTGATCTTGCGCACATCTTCGGGCAAGCCGCTCATCACGGCAATACCGCCAGCGTTATCAGTGATCGGGCCAAACGCATCTAACGAAATGATGATTCCCGATAAGCTCAGCATGCTGATCACCGCAATGGCAATGCCGTAAAGCCCAGCGAGTTGGTAGCAACCGAGGATCGAGGCGGCGATTAAGAGCACGGGCAATGTGGTCGAGTGATGACCGACACTGATACCGGCAATGATGTTTGTGGCATGTCCTGTTTCTGAAGCATCAGCAATGCGACGCACGGGTTTGTGCGCGGTGGAAGTGTAGTAGTTGGTAATCCACACGGTGGCAAAGGTCAGCACGATGCCGATCACCACGCAACTAAACATCGAGGATGCGGTAACCAGTTTTCCGGAAAATTCCAATCCGTTAGGGAACAACGATTGTGTCGCTGGGTAGATGAGTAGGGCCGAGAGAATGCCACTGATGGCTACACCGCCGATCAGGGCATTGGTCGCGTTGCTTTTGCTAACATTGACAAACCAGATGCCGGCCAGAGAACCAAGGATCGCGAGACCGCAAATGATGAAGGGAAAGATAATAGCGGCGGCGGCATGCCCCGTTGACGTCAGGTATCCGATCAGCACCGCACCAATCAAGCTCACCGCATAGGTTTCAAAAACATCGGCTGCCATGCCTGCGCAGTCGCCGACATTGTCGCCCACGTTATCAGCGATCGTCGCAGGATTGCGTGGATCGTCTTCGTGCAAGTTTTGTTCGATTTTTCCGACCAAATCCGCACCGACATCGGCGGCTTTGGTGTAAATGCCTCCACCGAGTCGTGCAAAGACGCTGATGAGCGAGGAGCCTAAGGCTAGGCCGATCAAGGAATCGATCGCGGCACGATCACTCTGGGTGAAATGCTTGACGATGAGGTAAAATGCGCCGACTGAGACAAGTCCGAGCCCGACGACTAACAATCCTGTCACGGCACCGCCATTGAAAGCCACGCGCAAGGCGGGGCGAGGTCCCACCGAAGCGGCTTGGGCGGTGCGAACATTCGCGCGCACGGCGATGTTCATGCCAATGTAGCCAGCGATTAATGAGCAAACGGCACCAACTACAAAACCTGATGCTGTCGTCCAGTTGCGCAGGAAACCCACGGCCACCACCATCACCAGTGCGATTGCTGAGATAGCCATCACTTGACGATGCAAATAGGCAGCTGCGCCCGCTTGAATCGCTGCGGCAATTTCTTTCATCCGATCGTTGCCCGCACTCGCGGCTAAAACCGAACGAATCAGCCAAAGTGCGATCAAAAGGCTAACAAAGCCAAGTACGATGGCCGTAGTAATCCCGTGATGGGTCAATAGATTTTCAAACATGGTAATTGCGTTGGTAATGGGTCAGGTCAGAATCTCTGCTTGATGATTTCTGACAAGAAAATTTTTCATGAGAATTTGTATGACAGGAAAATGGTGGCTATGCAGTTTGAAGCCGCCAATTTTTCTGATCTTGAAAATCGCTGATGAATTTGCTCTTAAGAAGTAAGCTTGTTCCACAGCTATTTTCCATCGTGTGCGTTTCGGGATTGTAATTCACTACCACTTCGGTTTTCACTCGCGCGCGCATGGCGGAGGGATTTTCATTTGAGTCATTGAATAAAGCACAACGGGATGCCGTGGGAGCCATTGATGGCCCCGTGATGATTCTCGCGGGTGCAGGAACGGGGAAAACCCGGACGGTGACTTGCCGGATTTCGAACATGCTGGAGCGTGGCGTGGCAGCGCGAAACATCCTCGCTGTGACTTTCACCAACAAAGCGGCCTCCGAAATGCGCGAGCGGATCGGCGGCATGGTCTCGAAAGCCGCGGCTGAGGAGATGACCGTTTGCACCTTCCACTCACTCTGCGTGCGTTTGCTGCGCGGTGGCATTGATCGGCTCGGCTACAAGAAAAATTTTGCGATCTACACCGGCAGCGACCAGGTCGGTCTGATGAAGCAATTGCTGGTGCGCAAGGGCGGTGCCAATTGCACGCTCAAGCCAGAGCAAATCCTCGGTGCCATTTCTAAGGCGAAAAATGCGGGCCTTGATCCCTCGCAGCAGGATGACGAATTCATCGGCATTTTGGCGACTGCCTATCAGAACGAACTGCGTGCGCAGAACGCTGTCGATTTCGATGACTTGCTTTGCCTTGGTGAAAAGCTGCTCACCGAGCACGAAGATGTGCGCAATGCATTTCGCGAGTTTTATCAACGCGTTACAGTCGATGAGTTCCAAGACACCAATGCCCTACAGATGCGACTGCTGCAGCAACTCGTCGGTCCGCCCTATCACGTTTGCGTGGTGGGTGATGACGATCAATCGATCTACGGCTGGCGTGGTGCCGAGGTGGCGAACATTTTGCAGTTCGAGAAATTTTTCCCCAATCCGCGGGTGATTTTGTTAGAGGAAAATTATCGCAGTACCCATGCCGTGTTGCATACGGCGAACAGCCTGATCAAGCACAACGTCGGTCGTCGTGCTAAGGTGCTGCGCAGCACTCGTGTCGGCGGTGCTCACGTTCGCGTGGTATCGATGCCAGGCGATGCCGAAGAAGCAGAATTCATTGCCGAGGAAATCATCGAGGAAAAAAATCTGGCCAAAAAAGCGTGGGAAGATTTTTCGATTTTGTTCCGCACCAATGGCCAGTGTCGCAAGCTGGAAGAAGCCTTGCGTGAGCGCAAGATCCCGTATCGGATGGTGGGCGCTCAGAGTTTCTTTGATCGACGTGAAATCCGCGATGTCATCGCCTACGCGCAACTTCTCGCTTCGCCCGAGGCTGATGTCGCACTGCTGCGCGTGCTGAATGCGCCGAACCGTGGCATTGGTCAGACCACTGCGGTGCTGGCTACCGATTATAGTCGCGAGACTCAGAAAAGCGTGTGGGAAGCATTGTGTGATCCGGCATTTACTCAAACTTTGGGAGCGAAAGCGCGGGGATCGATCGAAGATTTTGTCGCGATGATTGCCGGGGCGAAAACGCGAATCGATATCGCCAAAGAAAATGCTGGCAAGGTGTTGCGTGAGATGATCACCGAGATGGATTACATCCCTTGGTTGATGCGTGGATGCAAGACCGAGAAAGAGCGCGATGCGCGCACGGAAGGCATTGGCAGCATCATTCAGCAGCTCGATGATTATTCCGCGAAAGGCAAAAAATTGCAGGCATTTTTGGATGCTGTATCGCTCAGCTCTGAACGCGAAGATGACCTCGAAAGCAAACAAGGGGTGACCTTGATCACACTGCATGCCTCCAAAGGTTTGGAATTCCCTTATGTGTATTTGGTGGGACTCGAAGAAGGCACCTTGCCGCACAAACGCAGCATTTCCGAAGGCACACGTGATGAAGAACGTCGATTGCTCTACGTCGGCATCACCCGCGCTCGTGAGCGTCTGACGCTGACCTATTGCGCCAAGCGCATGAAGTATGGCGAGGAAGTCGGTTGTCAGCCGAGCACCTTTCTTGATGAACTTGACGGAGAATTTTTGCTCGTCAGCTCGTATGAAGAAATCATGGGACGAGAAGCAAACGAAGATGAACTCAACAGCTTTTTCAGTAGCATGAAGAACATGTTCGATGAGTAAGGGCAAGGAGGATGTGCGTCTCGCATGTCTCGGTTATCATGTTTCTAAACAAATTTCCCACTCGCTTTGCCTCTCTCTCCATGCTTGAATCTCGCAGATGAAAGAGCGAGTGGATGCGTTATTGGTAGCACGAGGTTTGTGTGATTCGCGGGAGCAGGCGAAGCGCC
>JBIIAI010000222.1:0-4353 GCA_044239965.1 Akkermansiaceae bacterium | reverse complement strand
TTCCTCGAACACCTGCGTCGTGATTCAGCACTTGGCATGATCCCGTTCGAGTTCGCAGCGGATTCCAGCAAGGTTGGTGGTGCGGGAGTGCGTCTCATCGTCGCCAAGGCTGACCGTCGATTTTCCTTCCGCCAGATGATTCTCGAAAGGCGTCTCATTCGTCCGATCTGGGCTTATGTGATAGGTGACGCCATTGCCCGAGGACTGCTACCTCCCGTGCCGAGCTGGTGGAAAATGGCGATTGTAGGACCGAAGCGGGTCACCGTTGATGCTGGTCGCGAAGCACAGCAAAACCGCGCCGATGTGGAGGCGGGCCTCAAGACCATCACCGATCACTACGCCGAACTTGGTGCCGACTTCCGCGAAGAAATCGAACGACGTGGCGCGGATGCCAAACTCATCCTGGAAACCGCTGCCAAGTATGGCGTGCCTCCTGAGATGCTCTGGAAGGCATGACTCTTAAGATGTAAAAACTTGACATTGTATTCTAGCGATTATACGTAATCCCAGTATGTTTAGAAAAAATCTAGTAAATTCTATCTTTGTAACCTTGGCGATTATCACGATGTCATGCGCACCTCCCACACCAAACCAACAAGTCAGGTCCAACAACATTAAGTTAACACAAGAGTCACTCAACGCCGCGTACAAAAATCAAGGAAAGCCTATCAGGTTTACTTACAAAAATTGCCGTGTAAATTCAGTGGGTGGAATATCTCCAGCGGTTGATTTTTACAACACATCAGCAAAAACAATTAAATACATAGAGCTTAATTACAGTTTTTATAATGCGGTTGGAGATCTTTCTTTTTGTTCAATAAGAAAGAAATCATCCATTATTGGAGTATTGACCGGCCCGATTCATTATAATACAATTGCCAATGCAATATTTGATCCAATGATTTACAATTATGCTACTAGAGATTTTGTAATAACTGAGATTAAAATTGATTACATGGACGGAGAAACAGTAAAATACACTCAAAGTCAAATTGATACATTTGGACCTGCAGGATGGAATTCTAAAAATAGCTACAATGAAAAAATATTAGGTGCGGGGTGGAATTAAGTTTCAATACTTAGTTTTTCGTAACGAATACTAGCGGAATCTTAAAAAGTTTCATGCAGGACTTAATCGAAAGTAAGCGTCTTTGCTGGATTTTTGATGGGTAAACCTTTTATTGAAATTAATCTTTTTTTTTGCAGTTGACACCACCACCCGGGCGTGAACCCGGTAATCCAACATCGCGAATGGCTGATTCAACCTGATGCCCTGCACGTCATCTCTGCCTCGTATCAAGCGCAGGCAGAACGTGCAGGAATTTTCTCCCATCAAAACCAACAAAATTCACTCCTATCGGTGGAGGATGGAATTGGAGTCGTTGCCATCGAAGGCCCGATCCTTCGCAAAGCTGATCTCTTCGCAAAGATGTTTTATGGAGCAACCAGCTCCGAGGAAATCGCCGAGGCTCTTCAAGAAATCTCTGGGCGCGATGACATCAAAGCCGTGCTCCTCAACATCGACTCACCCGGTGGCACGGTAGCCGGAACACCAGAGCTCGCGAATGCCGTTGCCGCACTCGACAAAAAGAAACCAGTCTATGCGTTTTCCTCGGGGCTCATGTGCTCAGCCGCCTACTGGGTTGCCAGCCAAGCACGCGCGATCTATGCCACCCCATCCGCGCAGGTCGGATCCATCGGCGTAGTGCAAGCCGTCGTCGATAACAGCGCCGCACTCGATCGCGCAGGCATCAAGGTGGAAGTTTTTTCCGTCGGCAAATACAAGGCGATGGGCGCACCGGGAACACCGCTGACGGATGACCAACGAGAACTCATCTCTTCCAACCTAGCCGAGATCGCCAGTGACTTCCACACCGCCGTTCTCGCTCGCGGACGCGCCATTCCAGCAGAAGCCATGGAAGGCCAGACGTTTAGCGGTCGCCAAGCACAACGTCACAACCTTGCGGGCATGGTACCAGATCGCAACGAGGCCATGCGGAGGCTTCGCGTCTATCACGCAGCGGTTGACACGAGTTCCCGTGCGATGACCGACACACTCGAAGACCAACTCGCCCAAGCCCGCACCCGGGTGGAAACCATGCAGCGGGATCACCAAGCTCAAACCGAACTTCTCACCGAAGCATCAGCGCATGCCGAACGCCTAACGGGCGAAGTGGAATTGCTGACTGCCGAAATCGAAACCCTCAAGGCCGAGCGCGATACCGCCAGTGCCGAGGTCACCACGCTGCGTAAGCAAGTGACTGAACTTCAGGCATCCAAGACTGACTTCGACAAGCGTTTGCAAATCGAGGTGGCACGAGTGGTCGCTTCCACTGGCACGACGAAACCAGCACAAGTGACTCCCGCCGGAGAATCCACGCAATCCGCCGACCTTCACGCCCAATTCACAGCCATCAAAGACCCAGCGGAGCAAACCGCATTCTGGCGCGGCCTCACTTCTCAACAACAATCCCTCATTCTCAAACACCAAGCCTAATCGCACGCCATGCCTAATACACTAACCAACGTCAAAGACATCAAGGTCGCCCAGCGGGCGCTCATGCCTTTCACTGCCAACCTCCTGCCGGTGACCGCGTTTTCTACCGACTTCAGTCCCTTGCCTGCGGACAAGCTCGATACCGTGCGCGTGCCCCTCGTCGGTGCGCCATCGACATCAAGTGACTTCGCCGGTGATTACTCTGCCAACGCGGATTCGACCGTCACGGTGGTGCCTGTGACCTTAAACCGTCACAAATACAAAACCGTTCACGTCACTGCCAAGGAGTCAGCGGAAACTGCGATGGGTGTGCTCGAAACCCTGGTCGAAGCTGCTGCCCAGCAACTGGCCCAAGACGTGCTCGTGGACATTTTCAGCTGCATCACCACAGCCAACTTCGGAGCTCCAGGAATCACGGCACTCGCCGCCACGGCATTCGACTACAAGAAGGTGCTGAGTTTACGGGAAGCCTGTGGCAATGCCAAGATGCCGCCCAACCCACGTTCGCTGGTGCTCGATTCTGGCTACTACACCAGCATGCTCGCGGATGACATCGTGGCGAAGAGCTTCAATCTCAACCTCAATGCTCCCGCCGTTACGGAAGGCATGGTCAAACGCATCGCGGGATTCAACCTCCACGAGACGACTCTCATCCCATCCGATCACGCGGAAAAGCTCGTCGGCTTTGCTGCACATTCCAGTGCCGTTGCCGTGGCCATGCGCTACCTGCAACCCGTGGCCGACTACCAGGAGTCGGGTGCCGTCACCGATCCAGCCACCGGCATGACCTTCGGCTACCTGCGCTTCACCGACACCCGCTCGAACAAGATCTTCGTCACACTGGAATGTCTCTACGGTTTCGCCCCTGCCAAGACCGATGCCCTCAAGCGTATCGTCAAACCGTAAGCCTTTCGGGAATCAGCTAAATCTGCGCTCACCCTCTCTCGGGAAACTGGGAGGGGGTGATTTGTTTGAAATCTGCGCTACAGGTAAAGCAATTTTTGACCTATTGATCAAATCTCAAACATTTGCCTTGAGTTTAACCTCAGTTTGTGCCAACATCCAAGCCGGATGGCTGACAAAAATCTTATCAAAAAACTCCAGGTGACCGCTCCACGCGGAGCTCCATTGGATTCTCAGAAACTTGAGAGTCTAGGAGTTTCTCGTGCGTTGGCACATGAATACGTGAAGGCCGGTTGGTTGGAAAAACTCGGACGTGGCGTGTTCATGTTCGCCGGTGATCAACTCAGCCGAGATGCCTGTGTAAAATATCTCGAAACCAAGATCCCCGGCTTGCATGTAGCCGCCAAGTCGGCATTAGCCTTGCATGGGTTCCGGCAAAACGTCGCATTTCAGGAGACCATCATCTTATGGGGCTGTGAGAGAGTTATCCTGCCGGAATGGTTTCAGGTGCGTTTCCCATCACGCTACAGTAATTCGCCTTTGTTTGACGAGGGACTTCCATCAGGACATGGGCTAGCTCAATTGCCCGAATCTCCGAATGGCCCTTTGGTATCATCTCCCGAGAGAGCATTGCTGGAGATGCTGAGCGAAATCGACGTGCACCAGGAATTGGATGAAGCACGTGCGATCATGGAAAGCGTTAGGCAGCTCCGTAGCCGCCATCTGCAAGTGCTATTGAGCCACTGTCGCATGGTGAAAGCGGTTCGACTCTGCGTGGGCTGGGCGACGGAGCTTGACCTCCCTTGGGCCGCACAAGCCCGGGATGCTGCCGCCAATAACATGGGAACCGGTCGCTGGGTTGCCCGCTTCAAAACCGGACGGACTCTCATCCTCAATCCATCATGAACCAAGCATATTTGGATGCAGTAAGACTGCTACTTGCCGTGGCTCCG
>JBIIAI010000221.1:0-4423 GCA_044239965.1 Akkermansiaceae bacterium | reverse complement strand
GCCAACGAGGCAGATCCGCACGCCCCTCAGGGCCACGTCCCGATGCGGGGCCAAGAATTCGCAAAGGTGCGAAGGGTGGCGAAGATAAGGCGATTGAGGTTGAAGGAACCGTTTCCGCCGTTTTGGCTGGAACGATGTTCAAGGTAAAGATGAGCAATGGTCACGAGGTTTTGGCTCACATTTCGGGCAAAATGCGCAAGCGTTTCATCCGCCTAGTGGTAGGTGACGTGGTTCGTATGGAGATGTCTCCTTACGATACGACCAAAGCACGCATCGTGTTCCGCGTAGGCTGAACGAGCTGCGTCACGGGCGCGGCTTATTAGCATTGTCGGTGGTCTTCTCTATGGTGAGAGATTTTTCACGACGGATTGAACGGGTTTTTTGAATCCTGGGGTTTAGCATTCGTGCCACAATGCGATGAATTTGCATTTGGCTAAGATTCGCGTTCTTCGTCGAGCTCTTGGAGTATACCAAGTGCATCCGCGATGGATTTTTCTGCAGAGATGACATTGCCGTCGTCATCGCAGACGAAAACACCGCGCGCGACCTTTGAATCATTGGGATCTGGAATCCAGACGAATTTCCCCTCATTGTCTAAGGCATAATCGATCCATTCGCCGTCGCGAGCTTGCACTGCGACGATGGGTTTGATTTTGAGCGTATCGCGATGGATCGTAATGGTGTTGCCGTCAAGCGGGCCAGCGTAGAGGGTCATTTCAATGATGTCGCTCATGATTTTTAGCTGTTTTTGAAATTGTGCTGCGTGATTTGGGGATTTCTTTGAAAAAACAGCCTCAAGGCGCTTGCTTTTTCACAGTGAGTGACTTGGGTTTTGCGATCAATTTTATGCCGTCGGAAAAAGTGACCGGCATGGGAGCGGCGCTGAAATTGTAGGCGGCGTAGGTTCGTTTGCCATTCTGAGTATAGACGTTGCAGAAGGGATGATCGGCAGCAACTGCGGCATCGAGTGTGCCAAGCTGCTTGAGTGTGCCGATCCATTGATCCATGAAGGCGTGGGTATTGCCGCCTTCGAGCGAGCAGTTAGGATTTTTCTCAAAGTAGGCGGATGCCATGGAAGGGTCGCTGAGGGCACCAAACATGACGACGAGATCGCCCCAACCGTTGTTGAAATTGCGGCCTTCTTTTCTGACCTCGACGATGCGTTGGAAGTTCTTTTTCACGTAACCGGGATGGCGGCCCATGTAGAGCGATGCTGGCGTGAAGGGGAGCCAGTTGATGCCGTGGATGCAGTCGATGTCCGCCGAAAACCAGGTGGCGAAGGCTCCTTTGCCGCCCCAGATCATGCCGAGGGCGACTTGGGGGAAATCCTTGGGGTAGTTGGTGCCTGAGACGTCGAACCAGTATTCCTCCACGGCGGTGCGTTCGGTGTTAAAAAGTGCGATGCCGGTATCGCGTAGCGCTTTGTTCCCGGTGACCTCGCCCCAAAGCATCATGCCATACCAAGCGTTGAGTGATTCGGAGGAGGATTCTTGGTTGTTTCCATCGGCGAAGTTAGCATCTCCCGAGGCCCAAGAGTGGCCGGCGTATTTGTCAAAGCAGCGGATGAAGGGAAACATCGCGTCTTGACGATCGGGCGAGGCAATGTCGCGAATGATCATGAGCACCATGGGTTCCCATTTTTTCGCCCAAGTGGGATCGATTCGGGCAACTTCTGCGGCGGCGCGGATGAAGTAGCCGTAGTGAAAGTGGTGATCGTTGAGTGGCATGTCACTGCCGTAGGAGGGCTTGTTGCCGATAAGAGCGCCCCAACGAGCATTGTAGTAAAAATGAGGATCGTTTTCGCTAGTGGATGCAGTGAACCAGTTCTCGAGACGGCGTTTCAACTCGTTGATGAATTGCTGTTGGAGTTCTGGTGCATTCGCCATTTCGGCAATGCCGCTGAGGGTGGCGAGGCGGCCGAGATGTTTGCCCTCCCAGTAGGTGTCGGCGAAATCCGCAGGCCTTTTGTCCGCTTCAGCGCGCAGGGATTTCAGCATGCGCTCGCGGTTGGTGATGCCCTCAGCGGGGAGCATCGGCAATACGCCCTGGATCGGCACTTCGGTGGTGAATCCCGTGCCCGTTGCGATTTTCATCAAGCCGCGCACAGAGGAGTAAGTCTTTTCCGTTAGTGGTGCTTTGCTGTATTTCCATTGGTGCGGATAGAGGGAAAAAATGGTGCCTTTTTCGCTGCCCTCCCAGCATTTTGTGGTGAAGGAATATCTCGTTTGAACTTTGCCCGGCAGGATCTGATAGTCCACTCGGGTATCGATCACATGGCTGTGGGCGTATTGCGAAAAAAGTGCGAGAGTTTCTGGTTTGTCATCGGGCAGCAAGGCGACGGAGAAGTAAGTTTTTCCAGCGGATTGATTCGTGAAATTCGTGCCATCGAGTCCTGTCCAACGCGAGCCCTTGGCGGCAAACAAGCCGTAGTGGTTGCCGCGCGAGGTGATGCCCAATACGGCATCGTTCGCGGTTCCAGACCAGATGCGTGGCGCTCCCGAGAAGCGTAGCACAACATCGGCACCGCTGTATTGGCAGTAGATGAACGGGCTGCCGTGGCCAAAACTCGTTTGCAGTGAGGCCTTGCCTGCGGAGAATGATGCGGTCACAAACCAATCGGAATAGGACCTACATTCCGCAGCAGGGAAAAGTTCACCCGTGGACAAACCGATGCGAAAATCACCCTCTTTGGTGACGCCACCGCCCATGATGGCATCCTTGGAGGCGACTAGTGCTGCCCCTGGATAGCTCACCGCCAATCCTTTTTCCGTGCAGACCATGCCGAGTGGATGCGGAAATAGATTGGCGGAAAAATCCTGCCAAAGCAGCGAACTCCACCATTGCCCCGTGATCGTCGGCCCTTTGACTTCGGGGCTTTTGAAAATTTTCTCAGGCAGCGCTTTGCATCCCTGTGGAAGCTCAGTCGAGTAGCTGCCTGCGCCCCCAGTAACGATTTCGGCGTGGAGCGAAGTCGGTGCGAGATGGCTAAAGATGCCTAATGCGAGGCCTTTAACGATTGCCAAGGCGCGCAATTTTTTTTGCAAGAGAAAGGGGAAGTTCATGAGTCATTTTTCTCTGATCTGGCAGGAAAAGTAAAGGCTGTATGAAGAACGATCAATGGCCTGAGGTGAAATGTTTTGTTAGGAATGTACAAAAGTCTCGAAGTCGGGAAAGTGAGACCACGATTCATGATCACCATGCGACTACTTCACACTCCTTCCATCCAGGCATGTAGAATTTCTACGGCCGCAGCTTGGTCGATGAGGTGTTTTTGTTTTTTGGCGTTTTTTCCGGCCTCGTGGAGTTTGGCGGAGGCGGTGACGGTGGTGAAGGTTTCGTCGGTAAAGTGGAGAGGGAGCTGGGGGTGCTGAGCTTGGAGTTTTTGGGCGAAGCTTCGAACTTTTTTAACGGCATCGCCTTCGGAGCCATCGAGCCGAAGCGGCAGTCCGATGACGAGCGTGCGGATGCCGCGCTGGTGGATGATTTCGGCAAGACGGGAGAGGGCATCGGTTTTGTGGACGTGGATGGTTTCCACGGGATGCGCCATGATGCCTACGGGATCGGACGCAGCGATGCCGATGCGGGAATCGCCGAAGTCGATGCCGAGAGCGGGGTGGGGACTGGAGTGCGAAGTGTTCAGTGTGAAGTGATCAGTGAAATTATGCGGACATAGTACCATTTGTCCGCCAAGCTTGAGATCTGCTGCGGGTTACAGAAGGTTTTTGGGAAGGATATCAGAGAGTTTTTTGATGGCGTCGGCTTGGTGGCGGTTGGCGATGAGGAGGGCATCTTCGGTCTGGACGATGATGAGGTCATCGACGCCGAGGAGGGCGATGTGGGAGTTTTTGCGATCGTTGAAGACGATGTTGTTTTCGGAGTCGATCTCGGAGATGGCGGTATTGGTGGCGTTTTGGATGCCTTGTTGGGGGAGGTATTTGGCGATGGAGATCCAGGAGCCGACGTCATCCCAATCGAAGGTGGCCTCGAGGTTGAGGACGCGTTTGGCTTTTTCCATGAGGGCGTAGTCGATGGAAATCGGGGTGAGTGTGGGAAACTGGGCCGCGATGGTGGCGGCGATGTCGGTTGAGTGGCGGAGCTCGGAAATGAAGTGGGCGAGCTGGGGGCATTGGCGGGTGAGTTCACCGGTGACAGCGGGGATGGACCAAACGAACATGCCGGCATTCCAGGAGAAGCCGCCTTGGGCGAGAAATTGCTCGGCGAGGTCGGTGCTGGGCTTTTCACGGAAGCGTTTGACCTCGTAGGGGAGATTTTCGCAATCTACTCCGTTGATGGTGGCGCGTTCGCCGCGTTCGATGTAGCCGTAGGAGGGGCAGGGCCAGGTGGGTTTGATGCCGACGGTGATGAGTCCATCGCAATGGGAGGCGATGGTGATGGCATCGCGCATGACGGATTGGTAGGCCGC
>JBIIAI010000326.1:0-14769 GCA_044239965.1 Akkermansiaceae bacterium | reverse complement strand
TCACCTTCTGGGGTTCCTGCCTCAAACCATTTCCGGAGAAGATCAATCTGATTACTAGAGAGTGATCGGTCGTTCGCGTATTCGACCACACCATGATCGGCATGCCAGGGCGGCATGATTCTTTCTCCCGTCACCTCAACAATCTGTTTTGCGCGTTTTTTAACTTGGTTATAATCGATCAATGAGAAGGGAGCTGCTTGCCCAGGCCGATGGCACGACGAGCAGTTTTCGTGGATGATCGGAGCAATATCGCGATGAAATTCTGGTGCAGCAGACAAAACCATAGGCTGCAATAATAGAAATATCTTGGCATAAAAGTGCTTCATGCGGACTACGATAATTGCTGTGGATAGCGAGATCAATCAGACATAGGTCATGAATTGGTCATGCCATAGCGTGACCTATGAGGCATTGCTCGCAAAATCCAAATTCTGCAATCGGCTCCGAGCTTTTGCAGGAGCATGAATCATGTTTACCCAATGAAACACTTCGACGAAGAACGCGAATCACTTGATGAAGCTCAAATCCCCAGCTGCTCGGGTAATGCCGTGCGCGGGCGATCGGTGAGAATTTCTGGCTCTCCATCGGTAATTAACACCGTGTGCTCGAAATGGGCCGATGGCTTGCGATCTTCTGTGACCACAGTCCATCCATCCGCTAAGATTTTGACATAGGGCACACCAGCATTGACCATTGGCTCAATCGCTAAGGTCATTCCTGGCTCGAGAATCGGAGTTTTCCCTTGAGGGCGATAGTTTGGCACTTGTGGTTCCTCGTGAAGGTCACGCCCGACACCATGCCCAACAAATTCTCTTACAACGGAAAAACCTAAGGGTTTTACATGCGCTTCAACAGCTCCGCAAAGATCAGCAAGACGCAAACCTGCACGGGCAAAAGAAATCGCCTCGTAGAGCGATTGCTCGGTCGCAGCTAAAAGACGCTTCGTTTCTAACGAGATCTCCCCTACCGGCACAGTCAGAGCGTTATCACCGATCCAGCCATTTTGCACGATACCTACATCGAGGCTGACGATGTCACCGGGCTGAATCACCCGCTGATTGCCAATGCCATGAACGACTTCCTCATTCAAGGATATGCAAGTAAACGCCGGAAAACCACGATAGCCCAGAAATGCACTGCGGCAGCCGCGCGCCTTCATCAGCTCACCAGCAAATTGATCCACCTCTTTGGTCGTTTTACCGGGGGCGATAAAAGCAGCCACCTCTTGAAGAATTTGTGATGCCGTGTGACATGCCGCCCGCATAAGCTCCAGCTCACGGCCATGTTTCAGTTTAATCTTCGTGCGTTTTGCCATGGAAAAAATTTTAATCAGTTACTTGGAAGAAAAAAGCAAGCTGCACGCTCAGGCGCAGCTTGCTGGTAAAAAACATCAGAGTGCCAAAAATTAACTTTGAGCAATCCAGATCGCTGCACCGCCGATCGCCAAGATCGCAATTACGACCCAAAGGAATATCAGCAAACTACTCGATGCGGCATTGCCACCTTGTTGCAAACGGTCATAACGACCTTTAAGCTTACCTTTACGCAAGAAGCCGTCATAGTGACGTTGCAGCAAATGTGTTTCCACTTGGCGCATCACATCGAGCACCACGCCAACAAGAATCAACAAACTGGTGCCACCGAAGAATTGCAAAATGGGTGATGCCTTGTCGATGCCCATCATCCAGCCAAGACCGGAAGGCAGAACGAAAACGATGGTTAAGAAAATTGCGCCAGCAAAAGTCAAGCGGGTCATCGTGAAGTCGAGGAACTCGCCGGTTGGTTTACCAGGACGAACGCCAGGAATGTATCCACCATTGCGCTTAAGATCTTCGGCAATTTGCGAAGGATTGAACATGGTAGCCACCCAGAAGTAAGAGAAGAAGAAAATCCCCAATGCTCCGAGTGTGTAGTAAAGCCAGCCTTGCCCCACTGCATACTGAAGTTTTTGTGACCAAGAAGCCGTGCTTCCAATCATCTGCAAAATGATACCTGGCAGCGTGATCACAGCCGAAACGAAAATGATCGGCATCACACCTGAGTAGTTGACCTTCAAAGGAAGATATTGCGTTTGACCGCCGAACTGCTTCTTACCGACAACGCGTTTGGCGTATTGCACAGTAATTCGTCTCTGTGCTTGCGTGATCGAGATCACCGCAGCGATCACAAAAACCAAGAAGGCAATCATGAACACAAGCTTCAATGCGATGAATGGATTCGCTTCGGCACCGGTAGTGAACATTTTCCAAGCCATTACTAACGCACCAGGAAGTGCAGAAATGATGTTCACCATGATGATGATCGAGGTGCCGTTACCAATACCGCGCTCGGTCATTTGATCACCGATCCACATCAGTAACATCGTGCCCGCAACAATGACCATCAAGGCCATCGCTTGCCAAGCCACACTGAATGTTGGAACCAACGAGCCACCATTCAAAACTTTACCAATACCCGGCATCAACTGCTCAAGTTGGTCAGGGCTCGCCAAGGTACGGGTAAGGAAATACCCTTGTACCAAAGCAATGAACAAAGCCAGATAGCGCGTCCATTGAGTGATTTTTTGGCGACCACCATCTTCGCGCGAGAGCTTCGAGAGCTTCGGCACTACGGCTGTCATCAACTGAATCATAATGGATGCCGAAATGTAGGGCATAATGCCCAGTGCGAAGATACCGGCTTGTTGCAGGCCGCCACCAGAGAAAATTGTCAACATGGCGGTCAGCGGGTTGCTGGTACCACCGTCGCCTTTAGCGACACTTTTTGTCCACTCGTCAATCAGGCCTGAATCAACTCCAGGTATGGTGATATGGACACCAAGACGAACGATGATGATCATCGCCAAGGTAAAAAGAATTCTGTCGCGCAGTTCGGCAACGCGCCAAGTATTAAGAAATGCAGATATCATAGAGTTGTTGAGAGAATGGATGTGCCGCAGCACTATAAACACTGCGAGGAAGTGCGCAAGCACTTCCCCGCAGAAATGGAGATTTCTTTCCGAACGCGAGGAGGATCAATCAAGCGGAAGCAATCGTGCCGCCTGCTTTTTCAATCTTCTCACGAGCCGTCGCGCTAACGTGGGCAATCTGGATCGTAAGACTCTTGGTGAGTTCCCCGGTGCCGAGGATTTTCACTTGATCATAACGACCGTTGACGATGCCGACTGAGCGAAGGAGTTCTTCTGTGATGACGGTGCCGTTCTCGAAGTTTTCGTCGAGAGTGGATACGTTCACACCAAACACCTTGGTCTTGTAGTCGTAGTTGTTGAAGCCGCGCTTAGGCAGACGACGATGCAGAGGCATCTGACCACCTTCGAAGCCAACACGGACGGTGCCGCCAGAGCGAGCTTTTTGTCCTTTGTTGCCTTTGCCGGAGGTTTTGCCGTGACCGGAGCTTTCGCCGCAACCAAGACGCTTAACGCGATGCTTGGAACCGGGATTGGGAGATAATGTATGAAGTTTCATTTCCTAGTGGATGATAAAAGATTAGATAGACTTCTCACGGACTTTTTTGCCACGTGAGCTGAGGATCGTCTCACGTGTGCGGAGACCGGAAAGTGCCTTGATGGTTGCTTTAACCACGTTAGCATGGTTGGATGAGCCCATGGATTTTGCCAAGATGTCTTTGACACCAGCAGCTTCACATACGGCGCGCACACCACCACCAGCGATAATTCCCGTTCCGGGAGATGCTGGCTTGAGCAACACTTTACCACCGCCGAATTCAGCGTAGGTTTCGTGTGGCACGGTGCCATTGACGATGCAAACGGTTGTCATGTTCTTACGAGCAGCTTGACCACCTTTTTTGATCGCATCGGAAACTTCCTTCGCTTTACCGAAGCCAAGACCGACTTTGCCTTCTTTATCACCACACACAACGAGTGCGGAGAAGCTGAAACGGCGACCACCTTTGACCACTTTGGCGCATCGGTTGATGAATACCACTTTTTCAGAGATACCATCGTCCACCTCTTGGCGGCGATCATCACGACGTGGGCCACGGTTGTTGCCACCTTGGCCACCGCGGTTGAAGCCACCTTGGCCACCAGGACCGCCACGACGATTGTCGAAGCCGCCAGAGTTAGCAACGGGGCCGAGTGCCGTGTCTTTGGCAGCTGGTGCCTCAGGAGCGGGAGTAACGGGAATGTCAGAATCTGTAACCATGATAAATGTTTATATTAGAATTGGAGACCGGCTTCCCGGGCGGCTTCGGCGAGAGCTTTCACTTTGCCATGATAAATGTGACCACCACGGTCAAAGACTACGTTGCTGATGTTCGCTGCTTTGGCGCGCTCTGCGATGAGGGCTCCGATGCTGCGAGCGCATTCGACGTTTGCCTGTGGATTGCCGACAGCTTTGTCGAGAGTCGAGGCGGAAACGAGGGTGCGGCGTGCTACGTCGTCCACGATTTGGACATACACATGTTGATTGGAGAAATGCACGGCGAGGCGTGGGCGGCATGGAGTGCCGGTGACCTTGCGACGGATGCGCTTGTGAACGCGCTGCCGGATTTCTTTGCGATTGATCGTACTCATGAAATTCTTGTATTAGTTGGTTCGTTAGGTTGAGCGGCAGGTTATTTACCGACGGATTTACCTTCCTTACGACGAACGTGTTCGCCCACATAACGGACTCCTTTGCCTTTATAAGGTTCAGGTGGATAGAATCCACGAACCTCGGCAGCGAATTGTCCGACCATTTGTTTGTCGATACCTTCCACCTTGATCTTGGTGTTATCGGTAACGGTGACTGTGAGGCCATCAGGGATGGGGTGAAGCAAAGGATGCGAACGACCCAATGAAAGGTCGAGATCTTTGCCTTTGACCGCAGCACGGAAGCCCACGCCTTGGATCTCTAGATCCTTAACGAAGCCTTTGGAAACACCGTCGATCATATTGCTGACGATGGCGCGAGCGGTGCCATGAAGGGCGCGCAGTTGGCGTGATGTTTCGGATGTGCGGGTAACGGTCAGTTTGTTGTCCTGATTGCTAAGTTCGATGCCTGTTGGAAGGGTGAAGGCAAGCTTGCCTTTTGGACCTTCGACGGTGATTACACCACCGTCATTCTTAACGGTGACTTTTTCTGGCAAGCTGATTGGTTTAACTCCTACGCGTGACATAATAGTATAGATTTAGGGGTTAGTGGATTACCAAACGATGGCAAGAAGTTCTCCGCCGAGTTTTTCCCGTTTTGCACGAGCACCAGTCATCACACCTTTCGAAGTCGAAAGAATGGAGATGCCGAGGCCGGACATAACACGTGGAATTTCATCGGAGCCAACATAATTGCGGCGACCAGGCTTGGAGACGCGCTTCAGACCGGTGAGGACTGGACGGCCATCGACAAACTTGCCTTTGACTTTCAGGGTAGGGAAACCGTCGGTGGTGACGACTTCGTAGCTCCAGACATAGCCTTCTTCTTGAAGGATTTTGGCGATGTCTGCTTTGATGCGCGAGTAAGGCGCGGTGAACACTTCGTTACCGGCGCGGCTTGCATTGCTGAAGCGGGTAAGGAAGTCGGAAATTGGATCAGTGAGAACGGCCATAATAAGGTTCTAGTTAAGTGTTAGGCTTGTTGGGCTTCTGGTGTTTCGTTATCCTGTTCTCTCTTATTCTCACGGAATGGCATGCCCAGGGCGCGCAGCAATTCACGTCCTTCGTTGTCCGTTGGAGCGGAGGTAACGAAGATGAGGTCGAATCCGATGTTGCGTTTGATTTGGTCGATTTCGATTTCAGGGAAGATCGACTGATCAGGCACACCCATGGCGTAGTTACCACGGCCATCAAAGGATTTGTAAGGGATACCACGGAAGTCGCGGATGTTTGGGGCAGTGATGTTGATGAAACGATCAAGGAACTCCCACATACGAGCACCACGAAGGGTGACGCGAGCACCGAGTGGCTCATCAGCGCGGAGTTTGAAGTTTGCAACAGCCTTGCGAGAGAAAGTGATCGATGGCTTTTGGCCAGTGATTTTAGCGATCTCGTTAGCGGCGTCCTCGACAGCAAGTTTGCGGTCAGCGGCTTTGCCCATGCAGGATGTCACCACGATTTTTTCAAGGCGTGGTACGGCGTTTGGATTGGTGTAACCCAATTTTTCCTTGAGAGCCGGAACGGCTTTCTCGCGGTAATGTTGTAGTAGTCTAGGTGTGCTCATAGTGCTTGTTTTAGCGGGTCAGCGCATTTTATTATGCTTGCGCTTAAGCGCGGGCGCAGAGGTCATGGCATTCTGTGAGGAACGCCACTATTCTTAGCCCAGTTTCTTTACATTGGAAATATGGACGGGCGCATCTTGCAAGAGCAAGCCACCATCGGGATTTGCTTCCGATTTGCGGGTTGCTTTGGTCACCTGGCGGGTATCACCCACGATTACGGTGCCTTTTTTTGCATTCACGGCGAGAACAGTACCGCGTTTGCCTTTGATAGCAACGCTGCCTGTGGTGATCTCGACTTGGTCGCCTTTTTTGACGTGTGTTTTGATTTTGCTCATGGAAAAAATAGGATGGAGTTAGACGACTTCGGGAGCCAAAGATACGATCTTCATGAAGGACTTCTCGCGGAGCTCACGAGCTACGGGGCCGAAGATGCGAGTGCCACGTGGGTTGTTGTCTTTGTCGATGATCACAACCGCATTGGTGTCAAAGCGAAGAGTGGAGCCATCGGCGCGACGGATAGGAGCGCTGGTGCGCACTACCACGGCCTTGACAACTGATCCTTTTTTCACTGAGGCGGTAGGGATCGAGTCGCGAATGTGGCAGGTGATCACGTCACCGACGTGAGCAAAGCGAGTGCGTTTGCCAATAACGCCAATCATTTTGGCGCTTTTCGCGCCGGTGTTGTCGGCGACGACTACGGAAGATTCCATCTGGAGCATGATTCAATAAAGTGTTGTGTGGTTAACTTGCGGGCGGAGTAATATTAGTGAGTGAGGATGGAGTCAAGCGCCCAACGCTTTAATTTTGAAGTTGGACGAGATTCCACGATGCGAACTTTGTCGCCGATCTTCGCTTCGCCCTTTTCATCGTGCACGTAGAATTTCTTCGTTTGCTTGATGATCTTATTGAAACGTGGATGCGGAACGCGGGCAACGTATTCCACAACGATGGTTTTGTCCATCTTGTCGGAGACTACGAGACCAACGCGTGTTTTGCGGTTGGAAGTGGCAGGAGTGGTGGCGGAATCGCTCATAGAGAGAAAAGTTGGTGTTTAACGTTAGGAATTATGCCTTGGTAGAGCGCTGCGCAAGGATGGTGACCAGGCGTGCGTTTTCGCGGCGGATGGCACGGATGCGAGCTGGATTTTCCAGAGCGCCCGTGGCTTTTTGCAGTTTCAGGTTGATGCCCTCAAGTTTCAAGTCGCGAATGCGACGATTGATTTCGTCAACAGACAGTTCGCGGAGATCTTTCGCTTTGGTAGTAGCCATATGAGTGATTGGATAAGGAATTATGCGTGTGGATTGCGGACGACAAAGCGCGTGCGGATGCCGAGTTTGTAGGAAGCAAGGCGCATGGCCTCGCGGGCTTGGGATTCAGGAACACCGGCGATCTCGAACAACATGTTGCCCGGACGAAGCACAGCGACCCATGCTTCCACGGAGCCTTTACCTTTACCCATCCGTGTTTCGGGTGGACGTGCGGTGATCGATTTGTGTGGGAAAATCCGAATGAAAACCTTGCCTTTCCGTTTCAGGAAACGGTTGATGGCGATACGGCAGGCTTCAATCTGACGGTTCGTCATCCAGCCGCGGTCAAGGGTTTGGAGACCGAAGTCGCCGAAGGCAACGGTGGTTCCCGAAGTAGCATTTCCGGCGCGTGAGCCGCGGAATGACTTGCGGAACTTGGTTCGTTTGGGCATCAAAGGCATAGTAGTGTCCTCCTAGAGTAAATGTTAGCGTTGTGTGAATGATTGAGTGATTGGGAAACAATTAGCGGCGATCACCACCGCGGTTGTTATCGCGGCGATCGCCACCACGATTGTTGTTGTCGCGACGCTCGCGACGCTCGCGTGGAGGACCACCGGCACCTTGACGGCCGTCGTCTTCTTTGCGGTTGATCCAGCACTTGACACCAATGATGCCGTAAAGTGTGCGGGCTTCAGCAAATCCGTATTCGATTGGCACGCGGAGTGTTTGGAGAGGCACTTTGCCTTCACGATACCACTCAGCACGGGCAATGTCAGCACCACCGAGACGACCAGCGCAACGAACGCGGATACCTTCTGCACCGAATTCCATTGCGGTCTGCAAGCAACGCTTCATGGCACGACGGAAAGAAACGCGACGCTCAAGTTGTTGTGCGATGTTTTCAGCAACCAATTGTGGCTCCAACTCAGGCTTGCGAATTTCAAGAATGTCGATTTTGACTTGAGCACCGCCACAGATCTTGGAAATCTCGCTGGTCATTCTCTCGATCTCTGTGCCCTTACGACCAATGATGAGGCCTGGACGAGCTGAATGCAAGGTAACGCGAACCGAGTTCCATGCACGCTCGATGACCACTTTAGCAATGGCAGCGAACTGCAAGTTCTTCTTCACGTAGTCGCGAACGGCGAGGTCTTCGTGAAGCTTGTTAGCATAATCTTTGCCAGTGGCAAACCACTTAGAGCGCCAGTCTTTGTTGACGGCGAGGCGGAAGGCGATCGGGTTGACTTTTTGTCCCATAGTAGAATTAGTTTAGAAGTGAATGGTGAGCTTATTTGCTGACTTTAGCAGATTTTGCCTTTTTGGCAGGTGCTTCTGCATCCGTAAGAGTAATGAAAATGTGGCTAGTAGGACGGCGGATGGCACCGGCGGAACCTTTCGCACGCGGCTTGAAGCGCTTGAGTGCGGGACCGATACCGATCACAGCTTCTTTCACGGTGAGAGCACCTGCATCCAATTGGAAGTTGTGCTCAGCATCAGCCATAGCTGTTTTGAGTGTTTTTCCGATCAACTGAGCCGCTTTTCTCGGGGTAAAGTTGAGGATATCCATGGCGCTGCTTGCAGGCAGGCCCTGAATTTCGCGAGCGACGTCACGCGCTTTTTTAGGCGAGAGACGAACGTATTTTGATGTGCTTTTGACTTCCATGGTCGTAGGGATCTGTTGTTGCCGAGAGGCTTATCGTTGTGGTTGTGTTTCGAGAATGATGGTGTCGCCGAGGCGGACAATTTCGTTAGGTGGATCAAGTTGTTCGACAAAGGCACCGGCGACATTCTTGCGAACGTCAGCAATGATGGCTTTACCAAAGGGGCGGTCGCCGCGGTGGATGACGTAAGTCATGCCAATACGACAGTCTTGTGCTTCACCGACATTGACGACCAGAAGGCCGCTTTCCGAGTCAATACTAACGACTTGCGCGCGTTTGAGTGAGCCGGTTTTGATGTCGGGGCGCGGTTTATGGCGCATACCGAGAGCTGCGTCAAGCTCTCTGATGGAAGTTTCTAAACGAAGTCGAGAATCAGGATCAGAAACCACAGCCTGGCGCACGAAATCTTGCGCATTAGCTGACAGCATGCTTGCTGCCTTTTCGGTTAATGAAAGGCGCTCACGGAGGAGTTGATCCTCTGCGGCGGCCTGCACCAAGCGGTCATCTCCTCCATCGAGAAGATTTTTGCCGAGTGCTTCGAGACGCTTTTTCACTTCCGCCAATTGCTCAGCGGCTTCTTGTTCGCCACGTTTGGCGTCAATAACGGCGCTGGAGAGATTTTCGTTCTGCTTACGCAGTTTGGCAATCTCGGCTCGCAGTGTGTCAGCTTCAGAAATTGCAGCACCTTCGCTGAAGTCCTGCGCAGCAGCCATCAGGCAGCCCACGCCAAGCCCGAGGGCTGAGCGGAAAAGGATGCGTGCTGACAGAGCGAAGGACATACAGAGAGAGGTAGTAGATTATTTCTTGCCGATACCGCCGTGTGCTTTGAAGATACGGGTAGGAGAAAACTCACCGAGTTTGTGTCCGACCATGTTCTCCGTGACATAAACGGGGACGAAAGTCTTACCGTTGTGAACAGCGAAGTTGTGACCGACGAAATCGGGAGTGATCATGGACTTACGGCTCCATGTCTTGATGGCTTTGTATTCGCCAGTAGCGGCGACAGCATCAATTTTGGCGAGGAGCTTTTGGTCAACGAAAGGACCTTTTTTCAATGAACGAGGCATGATATGAAGTAGTTAGAGAATGAACAAAGGATTATTTCTTAGGACGAGGAGCCACGATAAAGACGGAACTAGCCTTCTTCTTGTTACGGGTCTTCTGACCTTTGGCATGACCCCATGGGCTGAGAAGGTGCTTACGACCACCACCGGATTTGGAGCGGCCTTCACCACCACCGTTCGGGTGGTCAACTGGGTTCATGGTCATACCACGAACGGTAGGACGAACACCCATCCAACGTGTGCGACCAGCTTTACCGGAAACTTCATTCATGTGCTCACGGTTACCGACCTGACCGATGGTGCAGAGGCAGTTTTCGTTAAAGCGACGAATTTCGCCGGAAGGCATTTTCACCAGACCGAAGCCGGCTTCGCGGTTAGAAAGAATGGCTTGTTGGCCTGCAGCGCGAGCTACTTTACCACCGGAACCAGGAAGCAATTCAATGTTGTGAATTACGGTTCCCAAAGGAACGCTTTTCAGTGGCATTGCGTTGCCGGGTTTGGGATCGGCTTTCAATGTGGAAATCACAGATGCGCCAACTTCGAGACCGACAGGAGCAAGGATGTAGCTCTTGGTGCCATCGGTGTATTGGATCAAAGCGATGCGGCAAGTGCGGTTTGGATCGTATTCGATGCCAACTACGGTTGCAGGCATGTCAACTTTGTTGCGTTTGAAGTCAACCAAGCGATAGTGACGTTTGGCACCGCCACCCACGTGACGCATCGTGATGCGACCAGTGTTGTTACGGCCACCGCTACGCTTGATCGGCGAAAGCAATGATTTTTCTGGCGTGTGCTTGGTGATCTCATCAAATGTGGGATGCTGCTTGTAACGCCCGGACGGTGTGTGTGGTTTGAAAACTTTTAAGGCCATGACTCAAAGAATGGTGAGTGATTAATCGGCAGTTGCTGCGGTAAATGTGGTTGTATTACACGAGGTCGAGTTTCTCGCCTTCTGCGAGGCGCACGATCGCTTTTTTGATATGGTTGGTGCGGCCTTCGTCAGCACGGCGGCGGCGTTTTGCCTTACCCTTAACAATAAGGGTGCGGACGTCTGCCACTTTCTTGCCAAGAAGTGTCTCCACTGCCTGTTTGATTTCGATTTTGTTCGCACCAGTTGCGACATCGAGAACAATCTCGTTGTTGAGCTCGTTCAGGTAAGTCGCCTTCTCGCTCATGCGGACATTTTTGATAACGTGGAAAAGATCTTTCATAACAAAATTAAGCTGTGCGTTTGGCGAGGGTTGTGAGTGCAGCACCAACAACGAAGATATCGTTGTGAAGCATGATGTGCTCGACGTTGACTTCGTTTGCGGTCATGAGCAAAACGTTTTGGACGTTGCGAGCGGCGAGATATGTCTTCTCATCGAAGGAATCAGCGATGATAAGGATACGACGAGCGGTGGAAATAGCAGCAACAGCAGTTACGAAGGATTGTGTTTTGCCATCAGCGATTGCGAAGCTCTCAAGAGTCTTGATCGAACCAGCGCGGATATTGTCACCGAGCACGCGGCGGAGGGCCAGCTTACGAGTGGTTTTGGAAACTTTCTTGGTATAATCGCAAGCGCGGGGACCGAACACCACACCACCACCAACAAAGATGGGAGCGCGCTTGTCACCGTGACGTGCGCCACCGGTTCCTTTTTGCTTGTAAATTTTCTTGTTGTTTCCAGAGACTTCACCACGGGTCTTGGTATGAGCGGAACCGGTACGACGGTTAGCGCGATACGCTGTGATGAGGTCGTGGACAGCCTGAGTGCCTTTATCGGCAGGCGCGAGCAACATGTGTGCTGCCTCGGCGGCTTCTACGGTAAGTGTTTGGGAAGACATGACGTGAAATGTGGTTCAGAGTTCGATTCAGGCTAAATTAAGCTGTTTTTTTCTTGGCGGGGCGGACGGTGACGTAGCTGCCTTTTGCGCCTGGGATGCCTCCCGAGATGAGAAGAACTCCGTCTTCTGCGCGAACTGCTACAACTTTCAAATTTTGCACGGTGCGTTGTTTGTTACCGTCTTGACCAGGCATCTTTTGGTTTTTCCAAACGCGGCCGGGAGTGGAGCGGCAACCGATGGCGCCCGTTCTGCGGTGCATCATCGAACCGTGAGTCATGCGCAAACCGCCGAATTTGTAGCGTTTGACAACACCGCTGAAGCCGTGACCTTTCGAAGTGCCGATCACATCTACCCATTGACCAGCTGCGAACAGCTCGGCACCTGGATGTGCTTCGGGAAGGGAGTCACTGCCGCAGAGACGAAATTCTTGAATTTTGCGTTTGGGAGTAGAGCCAGCTTTGTTGAAGTGTCCCATGTCAGCTTTGTTGACACGTTGCACTTTTTTCTGGTCATCATAGCCGACCTGCACCGCTTTGTAGCCGTCTTTTTCAACGGTTTTGTGTTGGAGGAAAGTGTTACCTTTCACATCAACCACGGTCACGGGGATCATTGCTTGCGTTGCCTCGTCAAATAGACGAGTCATTCCGATTTTCTTGCCGAGAAGTCCTAATGGCATAGTCGTAAAATAGTTAGAGAGTAAATGAGTGATTAGATGCGGATGGAAATATCAACACCGGCAGGAAGGTTGAGTTTTTTCAACTCATCAACCGTGCGTGCTGTAGGATCAACGATGTCAAGCAAACGCTTGTGAGTGCGGATCTCGAATTGTTCTGCGGATTTTTTGTTCACGTGAACGGAGCGGTTCACACTGAATTTTTCGATGCGCGTAGGAAGCGGGATCGGTCCGGAGACTTTAGCGCCAGTGCGTTTTGCGGTTTCGACGATTTCGGCGGCGGATTTATCCACGGCGCGATGATCGAAAGCGCGGAGTCGGATGCGTATTTTCTGATTTTCCATAACAAGGAGAAGGTGTGTGGTAGTTGGTTGCGATGTGGATTAAAAACGAGATGTTCCGCCACGTTCACTGACGATTTCCTCGACAATGTTGTTGGGAACCTGCTCGAAATGAGATGGGGTCATTGAGTAGGAGGCGCGTCCTGAAGAAAGTGTGCGCACTGCTGTGGAGTAGCCAAACATTTCCTTGAGAGGAACAGCGCAGCGAACGACGGCGAGTTTGCCTTTGGTGTCGATGCTGGTGATTTGACCGCGACGACGATTGAGGTCACCCATCACATCACCTTGGTAATCTTCAGGAGTGGAAACCTCTACCGCCATGATCGGCTCAAGTAGGATCGGTTTGGCTTTTTTGAAAGCTTCTTTCATGCCGAAAATCGCCGCCATGGTGAAGGCGTTTTCGTTGGAGTCAACGTCGTGGTAGGAACCACCAAGGATGTCAACATGTACATCGATCACGGGGAAGCCGGCGATGACTCCATTGGACATCGATTCGTTGACGCCTTTGTAAACGGCGTTTACGTATTCTTTCGGAATCTCGCCGCCTACGATTTTATTTTCAATGGTAAGGCCTTTGCCTTTTTCATTGGGAGCAACGGTGAGACGAACATGACCGTATTGGCCACGACCACCGGATTGCTTGACCAGCTTGCCCTCGGCTGCGGCTGGTGCGGTGATGGTTTCGCGATAGGCGATTTGTGGGGCTCCGGTGTTCGCTTCCACTTTGAATTCGCGCTTGAGGCGATCGACAATGATTTCTAGGTGAAGTTCACCCATGCCGGAAATGATGGTTTGCCCCGTTTCTTCATCGGTCTTAACCATGAAGGTAGGATCTTCCTCGGAGAGGCGGGCGAGTGCGAGAGCAAGTTTTTCTTGGTCGGCTTTGGTTTTTGGTTCCACGGCCATGGAGATCACGGGCTCGGGGAATGTGGGAGGCTCAAGAACTACGTCGTGGTTTTCGGCAGCGAGGGTATCACCGGTGGTGACATTTTTGATCCCTACCATGGCGGCGATGTCGCCAGAGTAACAGCAATCGACATCGGTATGCTGATTCGATTGGATGCGGATCAAGCGGCCAACGCGCTCGGAGCGGCGGGTGCGAGGATTGTAAACCGTGTCGCCTTTTTTGATAGAGCCGGAATAGACACGGAAGAAAACAAGTTTGCCAACGAATTTGTCAGCCCAGAGCTTGAATGCGAGAGAGACGAATTTTTGATTGTCGTCTGTGTGGACTTCGATTTTGCGTTCTTCGTTGTCCGGGTCCATGCCAATGGCAGCAGGGATGTCGAGAGGATTGGGGAGATAGTCGGCTACTGCATCAAGGAGATACTGCACACCTTTATTTTTGAAAGCGGAGCCACCAGCAACAGGAACGAGCAAGTTAGCGATGGTAGCGCGGCGAATGCCTTTTTTGAGATCTTCTTTGGAAATGGGCTCCTCCATGAGGAACTTCTCTCCAACTTCTTCGTCTACACTGGCAACAGCGTCGAGGAGTTCTGCGTAGGCTGCCTCAGCGAGAATTTTTTGCTCAGCGTCGAGTTCTTTTACGGTGTAAGTGGAACCAAACTTATCGTCGTCATTGTAGTAAACGGCTTTTTGGTTGACCACGTCGATTTGCCCTTTGAGCGTATCTTCGGCACCGATGGGGATCAGGATGCGAACAGCATTAGCACCGAGCTTTTCCTTCACCTCTTCGAAAACGCTTTGGAAGTTAGCTCCCGTGCGATCCATCTTGTTAACGAAAACAAGGCGCGGCACGTTGTATTTCGTTGCTTGACGCCATACGGTTTCGGTTTGCGGTTG